>NZ_CP104694.1:4320095-4625604 GCF_025398735.1 Tahibacter amnicola | reverse complement strand
AGCCATGGCGCGCGATCCGCTCAAGTATTTTCGTATCGAAGCCAAGGATCTACTCGACCGGCTCGGACAGGGCGTACTCGCGCTCGAGCAGTCCCGGAACGTTTCCGAAGCGGTGGCAAGCCTGCTGCGCGTTGCCCACACCCTGAAGGGCGCGGCGCGGGTGGTGAAGCAACGCGAGATCGCGGATCACGCGCACGCCCTGGAAGATGACCTGGCGCCGCTGCGTGGCTCAACCGGGCCGGTGCCTGCCGAGGTGATCAGCGTCCTCCTGCGTCGGCTCGATGACATCGCCAAGGGCGTCGTCCAGCTGCAGACGCCCGTGCCGGAATCGGCCCCGCCCGAATCGACGCCGGTACTCATTGATGCCACGCGCAGCGTCCGGGCAGACATGGCCGAAGTGGACGGTCTGCTCGACGGATGCGACGAGCTGTACGGACTGCTGGGTGGGCTTCGTCGCGGACTGACCTGTGTGGCCCAGTGCCAGGAACGGATCAGCCAGCTGCAGATCCGCCTGGCTGCGCCGGCCAATAGCGGTGCGGAAGGCCAGCGCGCGTATCGGGTGCAGACGGGTGGCCTGGCGGAGGAGTGCCGTTCCCTCCTGGGCAGCGCGGCGCGCACGATGACCCACTACGTCGAACACATCGACCGCGAGTTGGCGCAGGTGCGCGAAACGGCGGAACGCATGCGGCTGGTCCCCGCTGCTACGGCCTTCTCGGCGTTAGAGCGGGCCGCCCGGGATGTGGCGCTATCGGAAGGAAAGCGCGTGCGGTTCCAGGCCAGCGGGGGGGACATCAGCCTCGACGCCAATGTGCTCGATGCACTGCGTGACGCAGCGATTCAGCTGGTCCGCAACGCCGTCGCGCACGGTATCGAGGTGCCGGAGGAGCGCGTGCGGCGCGGCAAGCCCGAAGAAGGCCACGTTCTCGTGCGTCTGGAGCGCCGGGGGCGGCGCCTGGCATTGACCTGCAGCGACGACGGCCGTGGCGTCGACCGCGATGCGGTATGGCGCGTTGCCCAGGCGCATGGCCTGGGCGCGGACATCGGCGACCTGGACGATCCGGCCGTGTTGCAACGGGTGTTGACGCACAGTGGTATCAGCACCGCCGGCAAAGTGACCGATGCCGCCGGGCGCGGTGTGGGCCTGGACGTGGCGCGCCGCGCCGTGGAACGTCTCGGCGGATCGCTGCAGGTGAGCTCGTCGGCGCAGCGCGGCACGGCGATGACTCTCACCGCGCCGCTGTCGTTGGCGGCGATCGACGCCCTGACCGTGAGCGTGGGCAGCGAATCCCTGTGTTTTCCGCTGGACGCGGTGCAATGCGGCGTGCGTGTGGCGAGTGACGAACTGACGCGGACGGGTGTGGAGGATCGCGTGGCCTGGGAAGGAGCGATGATTCCGTTTCTTCCCCTCGAAACCGTGCTGCGGCCCGAGGCGACGGCACGCCGCGCACGTGCCTGGACCGCCGTGATCGTGCGTGGCGCGGGTGGTCCCGTTGCCGTGGGCGTGGATCGCATCGTCGGTGTCGGGACGATCGTGGTCCGGCCGTTGCCACCGCCGGGCCAATCGGCCGGATTCGTGGCCGGGGCATGCCTGGATGTGCAGGACGGCCCGCGCCTGGTAGTGGATCCGGACGGTCTGATCGCCGCGGTGCGCGCTGGGCGCCTGGTTTCCGAACCGACGCGCGCCCGTGCGCCGATCCTCATCGTTGACGATTCGCTGACGACCCGGATGTTGGAGGAAAGCATCCTGCTGTCGGCCGGCTATGCGGCGGAGCTGGCCAGTTCCGCGGAAGAAGCGCTGGAAATGGCGGCACGCCGGGACTACGCACTGTTCCTGGTCGACGTCGAGATGCCTGGCATGGACGGCTTCGGGTTCCTGGAACACATCCGCGCGGACGAACGGCTCAGCCGCACGCCCGCCATCCTGGTCACCTCGCGGGCTTCGGTCGATGATCGCGAACGGGGACGCCGACTCGGCGCCGTGGCGCATCTGGCCAAGAACGAGTTCGACCAGCGCGAACTGCTGGCCTGCATCGGGAGCATCGTGCCGTGACGGCGCAACCGATCCGCGTGCTCGTGGTCGAGGACTCGCTGACAGTCCGCCAGTACCTGTGCGAGGTGCTCGCGGGTGATCCCGAGATCAGCGTGGTCGGCGCGGTCGGGGATGGCAAGGCGGCCATCGCCCAGTGCCAGGCTCTGCGGCCGGACGTGGTCACGATGGACATGATTCTGCCGCTGATGAGTGGCCTTGCGGCGACCGAATACATCATGGCGCATTGTCCGACGCCGATCCTGATCGTCTCCGCTTCGTTCAATCGTGGCGAAGTGTTCAAGACGATGGACGCCCTGGCAGCGGGTGCGGTGGAAGCCCTGGACAAGCCGCTGGGCGGCGAGGGGGACGCGGCCTGGGAGAAACACTTCCTCGCCACTGTGAAGCTGGTGTCGCGCATCCGTCCGATCACGCATCCGCGGGCGCGGCTGCCGCGACTGCGGAGCTATGAGAATTTGTCACCGGCGCCGCAGATGGTGCCGCCAGGTGGCGAACGCGGGGCGTACCGCGTGATTGCCATCGGAGCCTCGACCGGCGGGCCCAGCGCTGTCGTGAAAGTGCTTCGCGCGTTGCCGTGCAGCCTGGGTGTTCCGATACTGCTGGTGTTGCACATGGCCGGGCAGTTTTGCTCGGCATTTGCCGAATGGCTGGACACGCAAAGCGAATGGCCCGTCGTACAGGCGCGCGATGGCGATCGCATCGACGGCGCGATCGGCCGTGTCTGCATCGCGCCGCCGGACTTGCACCTGGGTGTACGCGACGGCCGGTTGTTCCTCAGTGCGGAGCCGGAGCGGCATTCCTGTCGGCCTTCGGTCGATGTGCTGTTTGAATCCGTGGCCCGTGAATTCGGGCCAACGGCCATTGCCTGCCTGCTCACCGGCATGGGGCGCGATGGCGCCAGCGGACTGCTGGATATCCGTCGCAGCGGGGGGTTCACGATCGCGCAGGACGAAGATTCATCGGTGGTGTTCGGCATGCCGCGCGAGGCGATTCGCCTCGGGGCGGCCGAGCGCGTGCTGCCGCTGGATGCGATTGGTCCGACGATGGCGCAGCTGCCACCGGCAGTGGCCGGAGTGATGCGCCGATGAGCGAACCCGTCCTCATTGTCGATGACAGCCTGACGGTCCGGATGGATCTGGTGGATGCGTTCGAGGCAGCTGGCTACCAACCGATTGCGTGCGGCAGCGTGGCGGAAGCGCAGCGGGTGCTGGCGGGGCAGAGCCCGGCGGTCGTGATTCTGGATGTCGTGCTGCCCGATGGCGATGGAATCACCCTGCTCGGTGAGATCCGCGCCCGGGAAGAATCCCCTTCGCCCGTGGTACTGATGCTGTCGACCGAGGCGGAAGTGCGCGACCGCATCCGCGGATTGCGCACGGGTGCCGACGAGTACGTGGGAAAACCCTACGATTCGGGCTATGTCGTGGCCAAGGTGCGTGAGTTGCTGCGTACGCGCGACGGCAACCCGACGGAAGGGCCGAATGTCCTTCTGATTGATGACAGCGCCACGTTCCGCCACGAGCTTGCAACGGCGCTGACAGCCAACGGCTATTCGGTACGCACTGCAGCCAGCGGCGAGGAAGGCCTGCGCGCCGCGGCCGATCAGCCGCCCGGTGTCATCCTGGTCGATGGCGTGCTGCCCGGCATCGACGGCGCAACCGTCATTCGCCGCCTGCGCCTCGACACGCTGCTGCGCAGCGTTCCCGCGGTCCTGCTGACCGGATCGGAAGGACCGGTCTCCGAACTGCGCGCCCTGGAGGCGGGGGCTGATGCGTACCTGCGCAAGGATGAAGACCTGGATCTCATCCTCGCCAAGCTGGACGCGGTGGTCCGCAGCGCGTCGACGCGGCAGACCATTGACAGTGCACAGAGCCTGCTGGGACCCAAGAAAGTGCTGGCGGTAGACGACAGTCTGACCTTCCTGCACGAAATGGCCGATTCCCTGCGTTCGGAGGGCTACGAAGTGATCCTCGCCCACTCCGGCGAGGAAGCGCTGGACCTGCTTGCCGTGCAGTCGGTCGATTGCATCCTGCTGGACCTGATCATGCCCGGGCTGGGCGGTGAGGAGACCTGCCGGCGCATCAAATCAACGCCCATGGTGCGCGACGTGCCGCTGATTCTCCTGACGGCGCTGGAAGACCGCACGGCCATGGTGCAGGGGCTGGCGGCGGGTGCGGACGACTATATCGCCAAGTCCAGCGACGTGGAGATTCTCAAGGCGCGCATCCGTGCGCAGTTGCGGCGCAAGCAGTTCGAAGACGAGAACCGGCGCATCCGTGATGAATTGCTGCAGCATGAGCTCGCTGCCGCCGAAGCGCGCGCGGTGCGCGAACTGGCGGCGGCGCGTGCCGTGCTGGTGGACGAACTGGAGCAGAAGAATCGTGAACTGGAAGCCTTCAGCTATTCGGTGTCGCACGATCTGCGCGGTCCGCTGCGGGTCATCGACGGCCTGAGCCAGGCCTGCCTGGAAGATTACGGCGGGCGGCTGGAGGAGGAAGGCCGCGGCTATCTGCAGCGTGTCTGCGATGCGGCGCGGCGGATGGGTGAACTGATCGACGACCTGCTCGCGCTTTCCTGGGTCGGACGCACTGATCTTCGCCGTGAAAGCGTGGATCTTTCCACTATGGCGCGCGGTGTGGCCGATGAGCTGCGACGCAAGGAGCGCCACCGCCAGGTCACGGTCAACGTCGAAGACGGGCTCGTGGTGGAGGCCGACAGCCGGCTCATGCGCATCGTGCTGGAAAACCTCCTCGGCAACGCCTGGAAGTTCACCTCGCGCACGGACGATGCCCGTATCGATTTCGGTACGGAACGGCTGCCGGACGGAATGGCTTTCCGCATCCGCGACAACGGCGCGGGTTTTGACATGGCATTCGCCGAAAAACTGTTCCGTCCGTTTCAGCGGCTGCACGATGAAACGCAGTATCCCGGCACTGGCATTGGCCTGGCCACGATTCAACGCATCATCGACAGGCATGGCGGAATCACCTGGGCGACCGGCGAGATCGGGCGCGGCGCCACCCTGTATTTCACCTTGCCGGAGGAGCGCGGGAGGTCGTCATGAATGCACAGGCGGTGATCCTTCTGGTGGAAGACAACCCGGGCGACGTGGAACTCACCCAGCGCGCGTTGCGTCATCGTGGCGTCGCCGCACATACCACCCTGGTGGCGCGCGACGGCCAGCAGGCGCTCGACCTGGTGCAGCAGGTCTGCTCAGGCAGTGGCTCGCCGCGACCCGACGTCGTGCTGCTGGACCTGCACCTGCCGAAGATCGACGGGCTGGAAGTCCTGCAGCAGTGGCGCACGCAGGACGAGACGCGCGATCTGCCGGTGGTCGTGATGGTGTCCAACAAGGAGCAGCGCGACGACATCCGGCGTGACGTCGTCGGCGCCAACGGCGTGCTGCTAAAACCCCTCAACGCGGCTGATTTCATCGATCTGGTGCGAGAGCTGGGATTGACGCAGCTGGTCGCGGAGCGGCCGGAGGCGTAGCAGGCGTGCGGTTTCGCCCCAAGGGGCAACCGCACTTGTCAGCAGGAGGCGAGACATGGCTATCACCGACGAAAATATCGACGTTCTGCTCGTGGATGACAGCGCCATCGATGCGGAACTGACGCTGCACGGCCTGCGCAGTGGCGACCAGGCACGACGCGTGCTCTGGCTGCAGGACGGCGACGTCGCGCTCGACTACCTGTTCCGGCGCGGCCGGTACGCCGGCCGCTCGGACGCTGGTCCGCGAATGGTGCTGCTGGACCTGAAAATGCCGCGTGTCGACGGCATTGACGTGTTGCGCGCCATCAAGGGCGATCCTGCCACCAGCATGATTCCGGTCGTGATCATGACCTCGTCGCAGGAAGAGTTCGATATCGCCAAGAGCTATGACCTGGGCGCCAACAGCTACATCGTCAAGCCCGTGCATCTGCACGAGCTGATGGGGATTGCGCAGAAGACGGGCCTCTACTGGTTGTCGACCAATCGTCCGCGCATCGGATGATGCGGCCACGCCGGATGGTGGGTGATCGTCGCCGCGCCATCGCAACGCGATCGGGGATTTCCTGACCCGCACCTCGCACGGTGCCTGCGCCCGGATGGCGAAAAATGCACGCCGGCCACGCCGTTGGACGGCGTTCATTCCCCGCCAGTTGCGCCGCCGATCGACTGCACCACGCCAGAAAGTCGCCGGGAGAGCGTGTGTCCGCACGTTGGCATCGGAATTGCGTAGCCAGTCTGTCGGTCTGCGTTCCGCGACGGATTTCCGGCACGGTAATGGCTCAGGAGGCGAGTATGGCAACCGAAAAACCCGCATTGGCTCTGCTGGCGTGCCGTCATGGCCACAGTGTCGGCAATGCGGCGCGTGCGGATGCCTTGCAGCGTGGCCTGCTCGAAATCGATTCGCCCCTTTCCGACGCCCAGTTCCCGTTGACGGGCTACGGTCGTCTGCAGGCGGATGCGCTGGGCCGGACCATTGCGGCGTTGCCGGCCTCCGAGCGGCCGACGCGAATCATCTGCTCGCCGCATCTGCGCGCGCTGGAGACGGCGGACGGGATCATTCGCCAGCTGCCGGGTGTGCGCATGGATTTCTCCCTGGACGCCCGCCTGCGTCCAAAATCCTTCGGCGTGCTCGAACGCCTGACGGATCTGGGAGTCCAGCACCGTTTCCCGCACCTGGCCGCGCAACGCAAGGAAATCGGGCGTTTTCATTTCTGCCCGCCGGGCGGTGAAAGTCGTTGCGATGTCGTGCTGCGCGTTCGCGAATGCCTGCGGGAGTGGCAGTCCCGCGCCGGCGAGGAGCGGATCCTGCTGGTGACCCACCAGGTCGTCATCAATGCCCTGGATTTCCTGCTCGGCAGCAATCGCGCCAATGCGATGGCCACGGATGCCGACGGCTGGGTACCCAACGCACAGATCTTCCGCTACCGCCTGGGGGAGGCCGCAATGGCCGATACCGTTCGCCTGGTTCGCGATATCCCCGTCGCCGCCTGACGGCGCACATCCCCTCATGCGCAAGGCCCGGCAACGGTCTGCCGGCCTGCTTGTTACAAAGCGTTTCCGCCGCGACCCCGCTTCTTCACACAAAAACAGTGGTGCCCGTCACAGTTTCGGCGCATTCTTGCTCCAGCCGAAACTCGCGCTCCTGGCTGGAGCGCAACCGCGTCGTACTGGATAGCGATGCGTGCATAAGGGGGTTCCTGCTGCTGAACGGCCACGATCGGGACGGTCGTGTCGCGCCGCACCAGGGCCTGCAGGACGGTGAGTGTCCAGTTACTGGCTTACAGGGGGCCAGTCATGAAAGTTCTCGTTACGGGCGGGGCGGGCTTTATTGGTTCGCATCTTGCGCACTATCACTTGAACCAGGGCGACACGGTGCTGGCGATCGACGATCTCAGTACCGGCAATCTGCGCAATGTCGCCGCACTGCAGCACTACTCGCGTTTTGAATTCCAGAAAGCCTGCGTGGTCGACTGGGCGCGGCTGGACAAGGCCGTCGCGCGCGCCGATCGCGTCTATCACATGGCGGCTGTCGTCGGCATGTTCCGTGTGCTCAAGCAGCCCGTGGAGGTGACCCGCGTCAACGTCGTGGGTACCGAGCGGGTGCTGCACGCCGCCGCGCGTGCGCGACGCAAACCGCAGGTTGTGATCCCCTCCAGCTCCTCCGTATACGGAACGGGCTGTCGCACCGAATTGCGCGAAGACGTCGAGCTGGCGATGACGCCGGGGGCGCCGTTGCTCAACTACGCGTTGAGCAAGCTCAGTAATGAAGTGCAGGGGCGCGCCTATTTCGACAAATACCGCGTACCGGTCGTCATGGCGCGTCTGTTCAACACTGTCGGGCGGCGTCAGTGCGGCCTGTACGGATTTGTCGTGCCGCGTTTCGTGCAGCAGGCGCTGGCCGGGACGCCGATAAGCGTGTTTGGTGATGGGAACCAGACGCGTTCGTTCTGCGATGTGCGCGACACCGTCGCCATGCTCGATGCACTGGCGGCGACTCCTGCCGCATATGGCAAGGTGGTCAACGTGGGCAATGCGCAAGAGATCCGCATTTGCGATTTGGCGAAATTGGTAATACAACGTGCGCAGAGCAGCTCGGTGATGGCGTTCATCCCCTACGAGCAGGCGTACGGCCAGCATTTCGAGCACATTCCACAACGCCGTCCGGTGTTGGATCGCCTTCGGGAACTCACCGGCTACCGTCACCGCTGGACTTTGGAGCAGACCTTGGACGACCTGATCCTGGCCTACCGGACTCCCGCGCGTCGTCGCGGACACACCATCCGACAGGCGCACGCCGAGGCGCGCTGACATGCGCCCCGGTAACGGGAAGCGGTGCGCGATCACAGGATTGACCGTCGTCCTGGCGGCCGTCCTTGTCCCACCCGTCTGCGCACAGGCCGAGGCGGACAGCTCACATCGATGGACCGTCGCTCCGATGCTGAGCTTCAGCGACGTCAGTGACGGGCGCGATGACTGGCGTGAAGCGAGCGTCGACCTGTATCTGCGCGCCACGCCCACCTGGTTGCTGGGGGCGCGCCTGGCGGTTCCCCAGCGTGGCGACGAGAGTGATCCGCGTGCCGGCGTGTCCGTGGCGCATCAGGCCACGTCCCGTTTCGAATGGCATGCGGATGCCAGCTTCACCACCAGCGCTGACTTTTCGCCGGATGAGGCGTTTGGCGCAGGAATCATCTGGAATGTCGCCACGCCGGTGGCGCTGCTGATGGATGTGAGGCACCTGGAATTCCCGGAAGGCGATATCGACCAGTACATGCCCGGCGTGCAGTGGTCGATCGGTGATGATGTGGCGCTGACCGCGCGCTACATTCATGGACGCGCGTTTGACGCGCGCGACTACCACGCCTACGTGTTGCGGCTGGACGTCGGCCGGCACCCATCGCCGCAGTGGCGGTTCACCTATGTGCATGGCGCTGATCCGGAGAAAGTGCCGGAACTGGGCAGCGTGCTGCTCAGCAGCGCTGATAGTCTCGCCGTGATGTACCGGTGGCCGATCCGGGACTACCTGGATATCGTCCTCGGCCTCGAACACGAACGGCGTTCGCATCTGTATTCGCGCAGCACCGCGAACGTGGGACTGATCGTGAGGTATTGACCATGGACATCTTCACCCTGGTCGCCGAAGGCGTCATTCTGCTCACCATCTGTGTTGTCGTCATGGCGGTGTGCGCATTGCTGTCGCGCTGGTTTTCCGAGCGTGCGCAGAAAAAGATCCGCAAGCGCCGCACGGAACTGATGGAACAGATCCGGCTTTACCTGGACGGCAAGGAGGACGTTCGCCAGGTGATGAGCGCGCTGCGGCGCGACAGCACCATCGGCCACGCGGCGCTGCTGAGCGTGGCCAGCGAACTGCAGTCGGCAGAACGCTGGCGCCTGTACACGTTTTTCGAGCAGCTTCGACTGGACAGGCGCGAGTTCAAGGCGCTGATGAGCCGAAGCTGGATGAAGCGTGCGCGGGCGGCCAATCACATGGCCTACCTGGGTACGCCGAAGGTTGTCCCCTTGCTGATCCACGCGCTCGACGATGCGATGCTGGACGTGCGCCTGGCCGCGGCCCAGTCGCTCGCCCAGGTCGGCGCGCGGCAGGCGGTGATTCCCATCCTGCGTGCGCTGGCCTTGCCGGCAGCATGGCCGCTGCAGCGGGCGACCGAAGTGCTGGTGGAAATGGGGAACTATTGCCTGGCGCCGCTGCGCGACTTCGTACGGGAATCGACCGCGCGACGGGAACCTGCGGCGACAACGGTTGCCATTCGCGTGCTCGGCATGTTGCGTGACCGTCAGTGCGTGCCGTTCATCATTCCCTTCCTCAAGGCGCAGGATCCTGAAATGCGGCTGAGCACGGCGCGTGCGTTGGGCGATATCGGTGATCCTCGCGCGATCTCGCCCTTGTGCAGCCTGCTGGACGACACGGTCTGGACGGTCCGCAGTGCCGCCGTGCAATCGCTCGGCAAGCTGGCGGATCGCACCGCGTTGCCGGCCCTGGCCGGGCGCCTGGGTGATTCGGCGTGGTGGGTGCGCTTCAACGCGGCGCAGGCGGTATGCCTGTTCGGCCAGGAGGGCGCTGACATCCTCACGCACACCCTGCGCGGGCATTCGGACGGATTTGCACGCGACATCAGCCGGCAGGTGCTCGAGGAGCACGGCTGGATCGGGCTTGAGCCGGGAGTGCCGTCATGAACGCGACCGTCCACGCCATCATGATGCTGATCTTCGGGTACTACATGTGCCTGCACGGCATCTATCTGTTGCTGATCCTGATCGGTGCCACCCAGCTGCGGCGCTACCACCTGGGCATCAACTACGGTGATTTCAAACGCATTGCCGAGTCGCAACTGACCATGCCCTTCAGCGTGATCGTGCCGGCCTACAACGAAGAGATGGTCATCGTGAATACGGTGCAGGGGGCGCTTGCGCTGCGCTATCCGCAGCACGAGGTGATCGTCGTCAATGACGGATCCACCGACGCCACGATGGACCTACTGATCAAGCACTTCGGGCTGAGGCAGATCCACAAGGTCGGCCCGCGTCCGTTGCCCACGAAAGCGGTGCGCGCGGTCTACGAGTCGTACGAGTTTCCCAATCTCGTGGTCGTCGACAAGGAGAACGGCAAGCGCGCCGATGCGATCAACGCGGCGGCCAATCTCTCGCGCTATCCGATGCTGTGCGTGATTGATGCGGACTGCGTACTGGAAACCGATGCCCTCGTGCGTGCCGTGCGGCCGTTCCTTCGCAATTCCCGTGTGGTGGCGGCCGGCGGCATCGTGCGTCCGGCCAACGGCCTGGAGGTGGAGGACGGGCATATCATCCGGTGCGGATTGCCCCAGTCATTCCTCAGCCTGTTGCAGACTGTCGAATACCTGCGCAGTTTCCAGTGGGCCCGGCTGGGCCTGGCACGCCTGCGCAGCATGCTGTGTATCTCCGGCGCATTCATGGTGGTCAAGCGGGACGTGTTCCTGGCCATGAAGGGGTGCGATGCCGACTCGATCACCGATGACATCGAATTCACCGTCCGCTTGCATGAGCACGTCTACGGCCCTGACGTCAAGACCAAAATGGAGATTGCCTATATTCCGGACCCGGTCTGCTACACCGAGGTGCCCGAATCCATGAGCGTCTTCGCGGCCCAGCGCAATCGCTGGCAACGCGGCACGCTGCAGGCCTTGCTCAAGAACCGCAAGATGGCGTTCAACCCGCGCTATGGCATCACCGGCCTCTTCGGCATGCCGTTCTTCCTGCTGTTCGAGGCATTCTCGGGCGTGATCGAAGGCGCCAGCTATGTCTTCATGGTGCTGGCCTTGGTGCTGGGGCTGGTCGGGTGGTACGAAATTGGCCTGTTCATGGTCTTCGCGGTGCTGCTGGGCACGTTCCTGTCGATTTCCGCCGTGCTGCTGCAGGAACGTACACGCATGCGCGTTGCGGGCACCCGGGAGCTGGGGCGGCTGCTGTTTGCCTGCCTGGTGGAGAACTTCGGCTACCACCAGTACCACCTGTTCCATCGCATTGTCGGCACGTTCGACTACCTGGTCCGCCATCGCACGGATCTGGGCGAGATGAAGCGCTATGGCACCTATCAGAAGCCCGTGGCGGCAGAACCGGCGAAACAGATCGGCTGAGCGCGGGACTTTCGAAAGACAACAGCGGCGAACGCGTTTCGCCGCTGTTTTCTGGATAGTGGCGTGAAACCCTGCTGACAGATCCTGTCAGTGGCACCTCCTAGAGTGTCCGGAACGGAACGGCCAGCCGCGTCGTTCCGCTGTGCTGCCCAGGAGACCGCCATGTCGAACCCCCATTTCGTGATCCTCTACGTCAGGAACCCGCTGGTCAGCGCGGCGTTCTACGAAGATCTCCTCGCGATCGAGCCCGCCGAGTTCTCGCCGACGTTCGCGATGTTTCCGCTTAATACCCACCTGATGCTTGGCCTTTGGTCGCGACGGACCGTGGAACCCGCGGCACGCGGCGCCGGACGCAATGGCGAACTGGCTTTTCCTGTGGCTGACGATGCCACGGTCGATGCGCTGCACGAGGCGTGGTCGCGCAAGGGCTTGCCCATCGTGCAATCGCCGACATCCATGGACTTCGGGCGAACCTTCGTGGCGCTTGATCCCGACGGGCACCGCCTGCGTGTGTTCGCGGCTGCTGCGCGATGAGTAGCTGGATCGCAGTGGCGTCGGCCGAGCATGTGGCCGTAGGGCGTGCGGGTGGGTTCATGCAGGTGTGCCATGGCAAGGCGGGACCGCTGCGACGGATGAGTGCCGGGGATCATGTCGTGTATTACTCACCGACGCGGCAGTTTCGTGGGCGCGACCTGCTGCAGGCGTTCACGGCGTTGGGCGTCGTCCGTGACGCCGCTCCCTATCGCGTCGAGATGGCGCCGGGTTTTCTGCCCTACCGGCGGGATGTGGACTGGTTGCCCGTGCGGCCAGCATCGATTCGACCGCTGCTGCCAGATCTGCTGTTTTCTGCCGGCAAGAAGAACTGGGCCTATCCGTTCCGTTTCGGGCTGGTGCCGATCGACGACAGTGACATGGTCCAGATCGCCCGCGCTATGAACCTTGATCTGGTGCACCGGGAACATATGCTGTTGCACGCCAGCGTTGGTCCGTAGCTACACGAGGTTGCGGGCTCCGGAAGGCCGCGTGACTCCTGTCACGCGGCCCCAGGGAGCTGAATTACCGAGCACCGGCCTCGCCGGCCAACAGCGCGATCCGATCAGACAGACGCTTGTGACGCGCCGGATTCTTCTCCGCTGCCAGCATGTGTTCCAGTATCGCGATCTGCGCCTTGTTGAAGGCATCTGGCGCGGGTACCGCCAGATCGGGCGCAACCCCGGTGCCTTCCCAATTGGTCTGCGTCACGGGGCTGATCGACCGGCCGTCCGGAATGAACGCCGCGAAGTGGTCGTGCAGACGCACGATATTGCCTGGATGTGCACCGCCACCGGTGGTTTCTCCGACAATCGTGGCCCGCTTGAGCGTCTTGAGCGCGTACGTGAAATCCTCCGCGGCGGAGAAGGTGTCCTTGCTCGTCAGCACGTAGACGGGGCGTGATGCGCCGTAGCGGGGGCCGGCAACGAATTCCGCAGTCCACATCTGTTCGGTGCGGTTGTCTATGCGGTAATAGATGTCGTTGAGCCGGGTGCGTTCATCGAACAGATAGCTGGCATACGCCGCTACCGTGCTGGTGTCGCCGCCGCCACTGAAGCGCAGGTCGATGATCAGCGCGTCGGTGTGGGCCAGCAGGGTCATGGCCGAGGCGATGGACGGCGCCGCGTCGCCCGCCTTGGCGAACAGGCGCAGATCCAGGAAGCCGATGTTGAACGGCAGGCGCTCGACGCGTTCGATGCCGAAATTGCGCGTCTTGATCATGGCCAGTTCTGCCGCGCTTTCTTCGGCGGACGGCTGGCTGTCCGGAGACGTCACCGGTACGGGTTCTTCGCTGTAGAACACCTCAAGGTGGCCATCCTTGGTGACGGCCTTGAGCTGTTCGGTCAGCGCCTGGCCGAGCTTTTCTGAACTGCTCTGTGCACACAGGGTGGCGGTTGCCTTGCGCAATGCCTTGTCGGCCTGGGCGGCGCGTTCGGGAAAAACATAGCGCGCGTTCAACTCGCGGCGGAGGTTTTCCACGACCTGCCGGCATTGGCTGGCATCGATTGGTGTATCAGCCTGGCCCGGCGTGCCGGGAACCGATTGGGCGGCGGCGGGCAGCGTGGCCGTGCCCAGAAGCAGCAGGCCCGTCAGACGAAAGGCGTGCAAACGCAACTCACGGGACGTGATCATGGATAACCTCGTGGTGGAAAGGGTTGGGCGTAGCGTCAGCGGCGACGTGTGCGCGCCGCCGTGTGGGGTGGGGTGGATGGAAGGGATTCGTCAGCCAACTGTGCGCGGGCGTCGCGTAGCCGATCGGCGAAGGGTTTGGCGGCGAGGGCCTGGATCGCGCGTTCGATCAGTTCGGACAGTGGGACGCCGATGTCGTGCTCCAGCCCGCGTGCGGCCCGTTCGGTGGACTGCCAGCATGTCTGGAGCGCCGGAAGCAGGGCGCGCCCCTGCGCACTCAGGCTGACCTGCTTCTGCCGCGCATCGCCGGAAGCGGTTTCGACAACGACCAGGCCTTCCTTGAGCATCAGGGCCACCGTCTGCGTGGCGGCGGGCTGGGTGATGCCCGCTTCCGCGGCTAGCTGTCCGATCGTCAGGGCATCCGAGCGGGTCAGCGCGCGCACGATGGGCGTGAATCGGGGGCGATAGCGCAGGCCGGCCTCGGCGTACGAGGCTTCGACCGCGCCGTCGAGGAGCTCGATCAGGTGACGCAACTGGGTGCCGAGTGTTCGCTTCATGAGGCTAGTGTGGTGTTCCGTTAATAGATTGAATTAATTGGCCAAAGGAGTAATCTCTCGTAGTCCCCGACGGAGACTGCGAAGATGGCGCGCATGGGTCGACCGATCAGCAAGCTCGAGATCTCTGCCGATGAGCGGCGCGAATTGCTGGCGCAGCTGGCAGTACGCAAAGCGCCCGAAGACGAAAAGCTTCGGATTCGAATCGTGCTGGCGTGCGCAGATGGGCTTGGTGGGGAAGCGATTGCGAAGAAGTACGCTGTCTCGGAGCAGACGGTATCGAAGTGGCGCCGTCGCTACGCGGCGTATCGTTTTGCCGGGCTTACCGATGCCCCGCGTCCTGGTCGTCCGCGTTCGGTCGACGATGAGTGCGTGCAGGCAGTGATCGAACGCACCCGCAAAGCCAAACCCACGAAAGCCACGCATTGGAGCGTGCGTTCGATGAGCCAGGCCAGCGGCGTATCGGCGACTTCCGTGCATCGGATCTGGCGTGCGTTCGGCTTGAAGCCACATCTGACCAAGACCTTCAAGCTGTCGACCGATCCGCACTTCGTGGCCAAGGTGCGTGACATTGTGGGTTTGTATCTGGCGCCACCTGACCGGGCTTTGGTGCTGTGTGTGGATGAGAAGAGCCAGATTCAGGCGCTCAACCGCACGCAGCCTGGCCTGCCGATGACTTTCGGCAAGCCGGCAACGCATACGCATGACTACCAGCGCCACGGCACCACTTCGCTCTTCGCTGCCCTGGATGTGGCTACCGGCAAGGTGATTGGCCGCCTCAAGCGCCGCCATCGCAGTGCCGAGTTTCTCGAGTTCCTCAATGCCATCGACCGCGATGCGCCGAAAGGTCTCGACATCCATCTCATCCTCGACAACTACGGCACGCACAAGACCGAGGCGGTGCGTAGCTGGTTCGCTCAGCGTCCGCGCTACCACCTGCACTTCACCCCGACATCGGCTTCATGGCTCAACCTCGTGGAGCGCTTCTTCTCCACGTTGACCACGCGCTGGCTCAAGCGTGGCGCACACGTGAGCGTCGCCGACCTCGAACGATCCATTCGCGAATACCTGCACCAACACAACCAAGATCCAAAGCCTTTCACTTGGCGACGCACTGCCGACCAGATCATCGCGAGTGTCGGTCGGCTGGGGCGCGCAATTAGTTAAGCGTATTAATGGAACACCACACTAGCGTATCAGTGATTATATAAGCGATTAAATATTCCGGAAGTCACGCTTTGCCCGTCAGGGGCCGAACGACGGGCGGCGCGGGATTGCCGGATTGGCGGCGCGACAGCCGGCGGTCCAGCCACTACACTCGCGCGCCCCGCGAATGTCCGAGCCCGTGTCATGCAGATTGGAATCGATTTTGGAACCAGCTATTCGGCCGCCGCGGCGTGCATCGACGGCAAGCTGCACGGGGTGCGTTTCGGCGACCATGCGCAATTCCGCACGGCCGTGTTCTTTCCGGCTGCCGTACCCAATCCCGACGACTTCGTACTGACCGATGCGCTGGAAGCTGAGGTCGAATCGCATATCCGTTCGGCGCGGGCGGCGCAGCGTCGTGCGCTCGACAACTGGCAACAACGGTTGTCGGAAGCGCAAGCCCTGCCGGCAGAGCGGCGCGTCCAGGCCATGGCGCTCATCTCCGAACCGGCGGAGCGGACCGAATCGGATCTGCGGGCCGCCGCCCTGCGTGCCGTGCGCCACAGCTGGATGGAGCGCTCCGTGCGTGATTCCCGCAGCGCGTCAGTGAAGGTCAACGACGCCATCTTCGGCGACGATGCCATCGATGCCTACATCTCGGACGGTTTCGGGCATCTGGTGGAATCGCCCAAGTCCATGCTCGGCTATAACCTGCTGCCCGGTGCAAAAAAGATCATCCTGCACATTGCAACACATGTGCTGGAGCATATCCGCCTCAGTGCCACCCGGCAGCTGGGCGTGCCGGTGCGTGCGGCCATCCTCGGACGTCCCGTGGAGTTCAAGAGCGCGATGGGGCCGGAAGGCACGACGCAGGCGCTGTCCATGCTCACTGAAGCGGCGCAGGCGGCGGGATTCGAGCAGGTGTCGTTCCTCGAAGAGCCGGCAGCGGCCGCCATGCACTACCACACCCAGCGCGCCACTCCCGAGCGCAGCCTGATCGTCGATGTCGGCGGCGGTACGACGGATATCGCCTACGCCGAAGTAGGCGGGCCCGCCGCCTCTCCGCGCATATTCGGTAGCTGGGGCCTGCCCAAGGGCGGTACGGACATCGATATCGAGATGAGCCTCAACGCGTTCATGCCCTTGTTCGGTCGCGGCGAGCCGGGTATCCCGGTGCACCATTTCCGTGAGGCCGCCAGCGTGCAGAGCCCGCCGCTGCAGCGGGAATTCCGCAGTCACAACTATCGCAATACACCGGCGCCATTCCGTCACCGGCTGATGGCGCTGCAGCGGCTGGGTGCGACCTCGCAGCTCAATCGCGAAGCGGAGCGGATGAAGATTCATCTGGGCGCCGAACGCCTCGGCCGGGTCGACCTGGATTTCATCGAAGACGGGCTCACGGCGGACCTCGATCGGGCCCATCACGATGCGGCCTACGGCGGCTTCCTGGACCGCCTGCGTGCCGTGCTCGATCGCGCCCGGCTGGCTATAGGCGAGACGCCGGACTCGATCTTCCTCACCGGCGGATCGTCCCGGTCGCCGGCCATCCAGTCGACGATTTCGGCGATGTTTCCGGCAGTACCGCTGGTGATCGGTGACGCGTCGCTGGGTGTGGTGTCCGGGCTGGCTGCCGCCGCGGCGATGGCCTAGCCATCCCGCCCCAGCGCCAGCCCGCTCATGAGCTGGTAGCGGGCGTCATATTCCGGCTGCAGCAGGTGCAACGCGCTGACGAGGACGGTGAATGTCACCGAGCCGCCGAGCGCCAGCGCGCCGCCTGCGCGACGGATGTTCAATACAGCACGCGGGCCCGCAGTGTTCCGGGAATCGTGGCCAGCGCATCCTTGAGTTCGGCGGCGCGTTCCTCGGGCATCGACACGTCGATGACCACGTAGCCGATAGTGGGATTGGTCTGAAGGTACTGGCCGTCGATGTTGACGTTCTCGCGCGAGAACAAGTCGTTGATGCGCGACAGCACGCCGGGCACGTTGCGGTGGATGTGCAGCAGGCGGCGGCTCTGCGAATGTTCGGGCAGCGATGCCTCAGGAAAGTTGACGGCCGATAGCGTCGAGCCGTTGTCGCTGTAGCGCACCAGCTTCGAGGCGACTTCGATGCCGATGTTGTCCTGCGCCTCGAGCGTGCTGCCGCCGACGTGCGGCGTGAGGATGACGTTGTCCATTCCCACCAGTGGCGAAGTGAACGCGTCGTCATTGCCCTTGGGTTCCACCGGGAACACGTCGACGGCGGCACCGGCGATGTGCCCGCTACGCAGCGCGGCCGCAAGGGCGTCGATATCCACAACGGTGCCGCGCGAAGCGTTGATCAGAATGCTGCCGGCACGCATGCGAGCGATCTGCTCGGCGCCGATCATCCATTTCGTCTGCGTGGTTTCGGGCACGTGCAGGGTGACGATGTCCGCGCGCTCCAGCAGCTCGTTGAGGCTGGCGGACGGACGCGCGTTGCCCAGGGCCAGCTTGGTCTCGACATCGTGGTAGATGACGCGCATGCCGAGTGCCTCGGCGAGCAGGCCCACCTGCGTGCCGATATGGCCGTAGCCCACGATACCCAGCACCTTGTCGCGCACTTCATAGCTGCCCAGTGCGGACTTCGACCAGCCGCCGCGATGGCACTGGGCATTTTTCTCCGGGATGCGGCGCATCAGGAGGATCGCTTCGGCGATCACCAGTTCCGCCACGCTGCGGGTGTTGGAGTAGGGGGCATTGAAGACGGGAATGCCGTGGCCGGCCGCACTGGCCAGGTCGACCTGATTGGTACCGATGCAGAAGCAGCCGATGGCGATCAGGCGCTTGGCCTGTTCGAGCACGTCTGCCGTCAGCTGGGTGCGCGAGCGGATGCCGATCAGGTGGGCCTCAGCGATACGGCGCTTGAGTTCGTCTTCGGGAAGCGACTTCTCGTGAAATTCGATCTGGGAATATCCCGCGTTCTGGAACGTCTCGACCGCACTGCGGCTGACGCCTTCGAGCAACAACACGCGGATGTCCTGCTTGGGAAACGAGGTTCTTTTCACTGCCTTGGCCCATCGTGATCGAAAAAATTAGGGTGCTTCTGAGACGGCGCGGCTTCCGTGGAGCCCCCGCATCAAGTGGGACAGACCAACACCGACGCCGGCATCAGGTTCGGACACAGGCCCCGCACTATGCCAGATTCACGGCCGTTTGCCGCAATGCAACACTGGACGAGTCCCGGCGCCGCTGGCACCCTCCGGAGGTCTTGCCGCTGGAGCCTTCATGAACGCGTCCCTGCTTGCCGCACTGAAGCATCGCCTGCCCGATTTAAAGCTTTCTACCGAACCGGGAGACCGGGAACACTTCGGCCGCGACTGGACCCGTCGCTGGACACCGGAACCTCTGGCGATTGCCTGGCCCGGGTCCGTCGAAGAAGTGCGGGCACTGGTGCGCTGGGCTGCAGAAAGCGGCGTTGCCATCGTGCCGTCCGGTGGACGCACCGGACTGTCGGGCGGAGCGGTGGCGGCGGCCGGCGAACTGGTGGTCAGTTTCGACCGCATGAAACAGGTGATCGCGTTCAACCCCGTGGACCGCACGCTGACCGTGCAGCCCGGCATCACCCTGCAGGCGGTGCAGGACGCCGCGCGCGAGCACGGCTTGATCTATCCCGTTGATTTCGCGGCGCGCGGCTCGTGCCAGATCGGTGGCAACATCGCGACGAATGCGGGCGGTATCCGTGTGATCCGCTACGGCAATACCCGCCAGTGGGTGGCGGGGCTCAAGGTCGTGACCGGCACCGGCGAGCTGCTGGACCTGAACCGTGCGCTGGTGAAGAACGCCAGCGGCTACGACCTGCGGCACCTGATGATCGGTTCGGAGGGCACGCTGGGACTGATCGTCGAAGCGACGCTGCTTCTGACCGACCCGCCGCCGGACTCCAACGTGATGGTGTTCGCGGTGCCCGCAATGGACGCGCTGATGCAGGTGTTCGCCACGTGCCGTGCACAGCTCACCGTGAGCGCATTCGAGTTCTTCACCGACCGCGCGCTGCATCACGTGACCCGTCATGGCGCGCAGCGGCCTTTCGAAAGCGATTCGCCTTTTTATGTCATCACGGAATTTGATGCGGGCTCGCAGGCCCAGCAGGACGCCGCGCTGGCGGTCTTCGAGCGCTGCCTGGAAAACGGCTGGGTCACCGACGGCGTGATCAGCCAGAGTGAGGCACAGGCGCGTGCCCTGTGGCGGTTGCGCGAAGGCATTACCGAGAGCCTTGCGCCGCACCGGCCCTACAAGAATGACATCTCGGTCCGCATCAGTGCGGTGCCGGCCTTCCTGCACGACATGCAGGAACTGCTCGCGCGGGAATATCCCCACTTTGACTGCGTGTGGTTCGGCCACATCGGCGACGGCAACCTGCACATCAACGTGCTACGGCCCGAGGGCATGCCGGACGCGCAGTTCATCAGCGAGTGCGAGCGCGTGACCAAGCTGCTGTGCGAGGTGCTGGAGAAGCACGGCGGGAGCATCTCCGCCGAACACGGCATCGGCCTGGTCAAGAAGCCCTACCTGGACACCGTGCGCAGTGCCGCCGACATCGCCCTGATGCGTGGCATCCGCGGTGTGCTCGATCCGGCGGGAGTGTTCAATCCGGGCAAGTTGTTCGATTCGACGCCGCCGGCGTAAGCCTTCGCAATATCGCGCAATGGCATAACTGCGCGACTGGCTTCCTGGCGTATAACACAGGGTTCAGAGGTGGTCCGGTGATCGGTTGATGGCATCGGACCCACGCACACAGAGAGTTCCATGAGCGCGCCCGAAGACGAAAAAGCCCCTCTCAATCTGGCCGAGACGCGCGAGCGCATCGATGCCATCGACCGCGATATCCAGCGCCTGATCGCCGAGCGTGCACGCTGGGCACAGCAGGTGGGCAAGGCCAAGGGGCCGCTCAAGGCGGCGGTCGACTACTACCGGCCCGAGCGCGAAGCCCAGGTGCTGCGGATGGTGATCGATCGCAACGCCGGCGGTCCGCTCTCCAACGAAGAGATGGTGCGCTTGTTCCGCGAGATCATGTCCGCCTGCCTGGCCCAGCAGGAGCCGCTCAAGATCGGCTTCCTCGGCCCGGAGGGTACCTTCAGCCAGCAGGCGGTGCTCAAGCATTTCGGGCACTCGATCAAAGGCCTGCCGCTGGCGACGATCGACGAAGTGTTCCAGGAAGTGGCGGCGGGGAACGCGGATTTCGGCGTCGTGCCGATCGAGAATTCGAGCGAGGGCACCGTCCACTCCTCGCTGGATCAGTTCGTCACCTCGCCGTTGAAGATCTGCGGCGAAATCGAGCTGCGCGTGCACCAGCACCTGCTCACGCGCAGCGCCAACCTCGACCAGATCGAACGCGTGTATTCGCATCCGCAGTCGCTGGGGCAGTGCAAGGCCTGGTTGCGCGCCAACCTGCCCAAGGCCGAGCGCATCGCCGTTTCCAGCAACGCCGAAGCCGCGCGACGTGCGCGCAACGCCGACGACGCGGCGGCGATCGCCGGTGAGACGGCCGCGCACATCTACGGCCTGAAAGTACTGGCGCACCAGATTGAAGACCGTCCCGACAACACCACCCGCTTTTTCGTGATCGGCCGCGAGGTGTTTCCGCCGTCGGGGCACGACAAGACGTCCCTGCTGATGTCGGTCAAGGACAAGCCCGGTGCGCTGTATGAACTCCTGACCCCGTTTGCGGCGCAGGGTCTTTCGATGACCAAGATCGAGTCGCGTCCGGCCCGCACCGGTAAATGGGAATATGTGTTTTTTGTCGAAGTGGAAGGGCATATCGAGGACGAACGCATGGTGCGCGCCGTGGAACTGGCGGGCAAACATGCGGCGCAGGTGAAGGTGTTGGGTTCCTACCCGGTGGCCCTGCAATGAGTGCTGATGCGATGAATTCCGGTCCTGTCCGAATCGATGCGGTGAAACTGGCCAATCCGGCAACGCAGAACCTGCGCGCCTATGATCCGGGCCACGACCTGCCCGCCTTGCGGATCTCCTACGGCGAGCGGCTGGTCGAGCTGGGATCAAACGAAACCTCGCTCGGCGCGAGTCCGCGTGTCGCCGAGGCGATCCGCCAGGCCTTGCCCGATGTGTTCCGTTATCCCGATCCCAAGGGCGGCTCGCTGAAGGCCGCGCTCGCGCAGAAGCTCGGCGTGCGGCCGGAGCAGCTGACCCTGGGCAACGGCTCGCACGAGCTGCTGATGCTCATCGCCCAGTGTTTCGCCGATCCGGCCACGTCCGTGGTGTTCTCCCAGTATGGTTTCGCCGTGTTCGCGATTGCGACCGCGGCGGCTGCCGCGCAACCGGTCCGCGTGCCGGCGCTGCCGGCCGACCATCCGACGGCACCGCTCGGCCATGATCTGGACGCGTTGGCAGCGGCGGTGCGTGCCGATACGCGGATCGTTTACCTCGCCAATCCGAACAATCCGACTGGAACCTGGTTCAATGACGCGGCGCTGGACGCCTTCATGGCGCGCATTCCGGCGCACGTGCTGGTGGTGATGGACGAAGCCTACGCCGAGTATGTCGGCGTGGAAGGCGTCAGCAGTGCCTTGCGACTGCTGGGGCGGTACCCGAATCTCATCGTCACGCGGACGTTTTCCAAGGCCTATGCGCTGGCCGGGTTGCGCGTGGGCTACGCTGTCAGTTCGGTCGAAGTGGCGGCGGTGTTTGAACGGCTGCGCGAGTCGTTCAACGTCAATCACCTGGCCCTGGTCGGCGCCGAGGCGGCGCTCGCCGACGAGGCGCACGCACGCCAGATCCGTGAACACACCGCGACGGAACGCGAATGGCTGGCCGCGCAATTGCGCGGCCGCGGGCTGACGGTGTTTCCGTCGCAGACCAATTTCCTGCTGGTGGATTTCAAGCGCGACGCGACCGCCGTGGAAGCCGAACTGTTCAAGCACGCTGTGGTGGTCCGCCCGATGGCGGGCTACGGTCTGCCGACCTGTCTTCGTGTCACCGTGGGGGTCCGGTCGGAGAACGAGCGGCTGCTGGAGGCGTTGCCATGAGCGGTTCATCGCTGACCTGGACTAGCGAACCGGCGGGCCCGCTGCAGGGCGCGATCCGCGTTCCGGGCGACAAGTCCATCTCGCACCGCGCGGTGATGTTCGCCGCGTTGGCTGACGGGGTTTCGCACATCCGTGGATTTCTCGAGGGCGAAGATACGCGTGCCACGGCGCGTGCGTTCTCCCAGATGGGTGTGCGCATCGACCGGCCGTCGGATAGCGAGCGCATCGTGCATGGCGTCGGCCTTCACGGACTGAGCGCACCCGCGAGTGCCATTGATTGCGGCAATGCCGGCACGGGAATGCGGCTATTGGCCGGGCTGTTGTCCGCGCAGTCGTTTGACAGCCGGCTGGTGGGCGATGAATCCCTGTCGCGGCGCCCGATGCGCCGTGTGATCGAACCGCTGGCGCGCATGGGCGCTCGGATTTCGGCAGAAGAGGGCGGATTGCCGCCGCTGCGGATCCACGGCGGGCAGCGCCTGAGGGGCATCGAATACGCCTTGCCGGTCGCCAGCGCGCAGGTCAAATCCGCCGTGTTGCTGGCCGGTCTGTACGCCAGCGGCGAAACGCAGGTGATCGAGCCGCATCCTACGCGCGACTACACCGAGCGCATGCTGGCGGCCTTCGGATGGCCGATCACCTTTTCCGAAGGGCATGCCCGCCTTTCGGGCGGGCACCGGCTCCAGGCGACTGACGTCGTGGTCCCGGCCGACTTCTCGTCTGCCGCGTTCTTCCTGGTGGCGGCCAGCATCGTGCCGGGCTCGGACGTCCTGCTGACCGATGTCGGTCTCAATCCACGCCGCACGGGCCTGCTGGAAGCCCTGCGGTTGATGGGGGCGTCCATTTCGGTGGAAAACCCGCGCACGCTGGGGGGCGAATCCGTCGGTGACCTGCGCGTACGCTACAGCCCGCTCCGGGGCATCGACGTGCCGGTGGCGCTGGTGCCCGACATGATCGACGAGTTTCCGGCACTGTTCGTGGCGGCGGCCGCTGCCCGCGGCACCACGCGCGTGACCGGGGCGGCGGAGCTGCGGGTGAAGGAATCTGACCGTATCGCCGTCATGGCGCGGGGACTGCGCGCCCTGGGGTGCGCCCTCACCGAGACCGACGATGGCGCGATCATCGAGGGCGGGCGTCTTCACGCCGGTTCCGCCGACAGTGCCGGCGATCACCGCTGCGCGATGAGCCTTGCAGTCGCTGGCCTGGTGGCGGGCGGCCCGGTCACGATTGCCGATTGCGCCAACGTGGCGACCTCGTTCCCGGGATTCCTGGAACTGGCAGCCCGTTGCGGCATGCGGGTCGGCGAGGCCGCGGCCGTTGCCGGTTGAGCACGCTTTTTTGCAGGCGGACGCTGCGGTACTCGACCGCAACCTGCTAAGATCTGGCGGTTTAATTGCCCCAAAGCGTGCTCATGAGCCCATCCCACAAGCCGGTTCCCGTATTGACGATTGACGGGCCTTCCGGCTCCGGAAAGGGCACCATCGCCCGGCTGGTCGCCGAGCGGCTGGGCTGGCACCTGCTCGATTCGGGTGCCATCTACCGGGCGGTCGGCTACGCGGCCAGCATGGCGGGTCTGGATTTGTCCGACGCGGACGCGATGACGCGCTGCGCCGAAACCACCAAGATCACCTTTCGTGATCCAAAAGATGGTGGTGAAACAAGGGTTTACGTCAATAGCCACGACTCCACCGACGAATTGCGCACCGAAACCGTCGGTGCTGTCGCGTCCGCCATTGCGGTGATTCCTTCGGTGCGCGCGGCGCTGGTGGACAAGCAGCACAGCTTCCGGCGCGCGCCCGGCCTGGTCGCCGATGGCCGCGACATGGGCACGGTGATCTTCCCGGATGCCGCGACCAAGGTCTTCCTGACCGCCAGCGCCGACGAGCGCGCCCGGCGCCGATATAAGCAGTTGAAGGACAAGGGACTGGCCGTTACACTTATGTCCCTTTTACGCGAGATCGAAGCGCGCGACGCCCGCGATGCGGCGCGTCCGGTGGCACCGCTGAAGCCGGCACCCGATGCCGTGCTGATCGACTCGACCGGCATGCCCGTCAACGCTGTGGTGGACAAGGTGCTGAGCCTGATCCATCCGGCCTGAGTGCCGCCGTTTTGCTTTGTGTAAAAGGGAAAGGTCCCGCGTAGCGGGGAATTCAACGGTGCGATTGCACCCCAACAGGCAAGCCGAAGTGGGCGGGGCCGGGAATCCTGGTACCGCGCTACGGCTTTTTTCCATTCTGGAACCCAACATGACTGAAAGTTTTGCCGAACTGTTTGAACAGAGCGAAGCCCTGATCAAATTCAAGCCGGGCACCATCGTTACCGGCGTCGTTGTCGACATCAAGTCGGACGTCGTCGTCGTCAACGCGGGCCTGAAGTCGGAGGGCATCGTGCCCATCGAGCAATTCCGCAATGAACGCGGCGAGCTCGAAGTGGCCATCGGCGACGAGGTGAAGGTTGCCCTCGACTCGCTGGAGAACGGATTCGGCGAGACGATGCTCTCCCGCGAGAAAGCCAAGCGCTCGCTCGTGTGGGACGAACTCGAAGAAGCCCAGAAGGCCAACGCCACCGTCACCGGCCGCATCAGCGGCAAGGTCAAGGGCGGTTTCACGGTCGACATCAAGGATGTCCGCGCGTTCCTGCCGGGCTCGCTGGTCGACGTGCGCCCGGTGCGCGATCCGGTCTACCTCGAGGGCAAGGAACTCGAGTTCAAGATCATCAAGCTCGACCGCAAGCGCAACAACGTCGTCGTTTCCCGTCGTGCCGTCGTCGAGAGCGAGTTCAGCGCCGAGCGCGAACAGCTGCTTGAGCGTCTGCAGGAAGGCGCCGTCATCAAGGGCGTCGTCAAGAACCTCACCGACTACGGCGCGTTCGTGGACCTGGGCGGCATCGACGGCCTGCTCCACATCACCGACATGGCGTGGAAGCGCGTGCGTCACCCGTCCGAAGTCGTCAACGTCGGCGACGAACTGGACGTCCGCGTGCTGAAGTTCGACCGCGAGCGCAACCGCGTCTCGCTCGGCCTGAAGCAGATGGGCGAAGATCCGTGGGTCAACATTGCCCGCCGCTACCCGACCGGCACCCGCCTGTTCGGCAAGGTCTCCAACGTCACCGACTACGGCTGCTTCGTCGAGCTGGAGCCGGGCGTGGAAGGCCTGGTGCACGTTTCGGAAATGGACTGGACCAACAAGAACGTCAACCCGGGCAAGCTGGTCCAGGTGGGCGACGAAGTGCAGGTCATGGTCCTGGATGTGGATGAAGAGCGTCGCCGTATCTCGCTCGGCATCAAGCAGACCCAGTCCAATCCGTGGGAAACCTTCGCGGCGATCCACAAGAAGAACGACAAGGTCAAGGGTCAGATCAAGTCGATCACCGACTTCGGCATCTTTGTCGGCCTGGACGGCGGCATCGACGGCCTGGTCCACCTGTCGGACATCTCCTGGCAGGCCACCGGCGAAGACCTCGTCCGCCAGTTCAAGAAGGGCGACGAAGTCGAAGCCGTGGTTCTGGCGGTTGATCCGGAGCGTGAACGCATCTCGCTCGGTATCAAGCAGCTGGAGCAGGATCCGTTCGGCCAGTTCATGGCCAGCTCGCCGAAGGGCAGCATCGTCACCGGCACCGTGAAGGAAGTCGACGCGCGTGGCGCGACGATCGACCTCGGTGACGGCGTCGAGGGCTACCTGCGTGCGAACGACA
The DNA here is from genome assembly GCF_025398735.1 of Tahibacter amnicola. Taxonomy (NCBI): domain Bacteria; kingdom Pseudomonadati; phylum Pseudomonadota; class Gammaproteobacteria; order Lysobacterales; family Rhodanobacteraceae; genus Tahibacter; species Tahibacter amnicola. The sequence continues at coordinate 4,599,384 of NZ_CP104694.1, read as the reverse complement.
TCGCCAAGGAACGCGTCGACGACGCGACCCTGCACCTGAAGGTGGGCGACAAGGTCGAAGCCAAGTTCATCGGCATGGATCGCAAGGGCCGCACGCTGCAGCTCTCGATCCGCGCGAAGGACGAGGAAGAACTGCAGTCGGTCCTCGAAGAGTACCAGTCCAGCACCCTCGGCACCGCCAAGCTCGGCGCGTTGCTCAAGGAACAGCTGAAGAAGTAAGTGTCACGCCGGCGCCGGCGGCCTTCGGGTCGCCGGCGCTTTTTTTGCGGCGCGTCATAAGTTCCGTGAACGAAACACCGAATTTTGCGCTAAGCTCCCGTCCTGTAACGGAACTCTATGCGGCGGAGCCGAAGTACCCATGACCAAGTCCGAGCTGATCGAGGCCCTGGCCGACCGGCAAAAGCATCTGGCGTTCAACGATGTTGAGCTTGCGGTCAAAAATCTGCTCGAACAGATGAGCCAGGCCCTGTCTGGCGGCGAGCGCATCGAAATCCGCGGATTTGGTAGCTTCTCGCTGCATTTCCGCCCGCCGCGCATGGGACGCAATCCCAAGACCGGCGCGGCCGTGGCCCTTCCGGGCAAGCACGTCCCGCACTTCAAGCCAGGCAAGGAATTGCGCGAGCGCGTCAATCACGCGATCGGGTCGGCTTCCTCTTCCTGAGCCCGATCCCAAGCCCGCGTCGCGGCGCCGGTCGCCGGACCCTGCAGGTACACGGCCCATGCGTTTTGTCTGGATAGTCCTATTACTTGTCTTCCTCGCCGCGGGTGCACTGTTTGGCGCACTCAACAGTGACGCCGTGGCACTCGACTTCTATTTCTTCCAGTCCACCTGGCCCAAGGGAGCGGCCTTGCTGGGCGGGTTGCTGCTGGGATGGATCGCCGGCGGCGCAGTCGTCTGGCTGGCTGTTGTCCTGCCGTTGAAGAGCCGCCTGTCCCGCCTGCGGCGCGAGGCCGTCCGGCGTGAGCCGGTGGCCTCCGCTGGACCCGGAGCGGTTATCGACCCATGAATCCGCTGTACCTTCTGTTCCTGCTGCTGCCGGCTGCAGCAATGTCCGGATGGTGGGTGGCGCGCCGCAGCAGCGCGCGTACCTCCGGCGAACGCGTCAACGCGCTTTCTTCCAGCTATTTCAGGGGCCTGAACTACCTTCTGAATGAACAGCAGGACAAGGCGATCGAGGTCTTCGTGCAGCTCGCCGAGGTCAATCGCGACACGGTTGAAACGCACCTGGCCCTGGGCAATCTGTTCCGTCGCCGTGGCGAGGTCGACCGGGCGATCCGCGTCCACCAGAATCTGATCGCGCGGCCTGACCTCACCGATGCCATGAAGACGGTAGCCCTGCTGGAGCTGGGCGAAGACTACATGCGTGCCGGCCTCCTGGATCGCGCGGAAACGCTGTTCTCTGATCTTGTGGCGATGAAGGCGCACGCACCTTCTGCGCTCAAGCACCTGATTGCGATCTACCAGCACGAACGTGATTGGGACAAGGCCATCGCCCACGCCCAGCTGCTGGAAACAATGACGGGCGAATCCCAGGCCTCGCTGGTCGCGCAGTTCTGGTGCGAGCTGGCCAGTGAGGCGAGAGCGCAGCGCCGCTTCGAAGACGCCGCCGCGCATATCCGGCGGGCGATCGAGTGCGAGCCGCGCAACGTGCGCGCGCGCATGCTGGAAGGCCTGGTCCTGGCGGACCAGGAACGTTACGAAGACGCCGTCAACGCCTTCGAACAGGTGGCCGAGCACGACGTCGACTTTGTCCCGGAGATTCTGCCGCCGCTGCTCGACGCCTACGCCAAGAGCCAGCAGATGCAGCGCGCCGAGCGGTTCCTGGCCCACATCATCGAAACCTACCAGGGCATCTCGCCGGTCCTTGCCCTGACCAAGCTTTACGCGCGTACGCGCGGCGAGGATGCGGCGATTGATTTCCTGACGCGACAACTGCGCCTGCGTCCGTCGGTGCGCGGCCTGATGGCGCTGATCAACGCCACGCTGTACAAGGCCGCCGGCGAGGCGCGCGAAAACCTGCTCATCCTGCAGGATCTCACCCGCAAGCTGGTCGAAGGCCAGGCCATGTACCGGTGCAGCCGTTGCGGATTCGGCGCCAAGGCGCACCACTGGCAGTGCCCGAGTTGCAAGAGCTGGGGCTCGGTCCGACCGATTCACGGCGTGGCGAACGAGTAGTGACGATTCCCGTGCTGGTGCCGTGGGCGCCGCTCCTGGCGTTGCTGCTGTCGGCCGCGGTGACCGAGGCGGCAATCCGCTACGCGATATACCGCGACATCATTGACCACCCCGGGCATCGCCGCTCCCATGAGCACCCCACGCCACGGGGTGGTGGCCTTGGGCTGGTGGTAGCGGTCTTTGTGTTCGGCCTGATTGCGCTGGCGGCGTACCTGCCGCCGTCGCTCCTGGTCGCCTGGGGCGCCGGCCTGGTCCTCGTGGCGTTTATTGGCTCCTGGGATGACCATCGGCCGCTCGGCGCGCTGCCGCGGCTGGCGGTGCAGTTGCCGGTCGGCCTTCTGCTGGGCTGGGCTCTGGTGCCCTGGTTGCCGGCGGTCGACGGCGTCGCGGCGGGGATAGGCGTAGGCGTGATCGGCGTCGTCGCGCTCGGTACGGTCTGGTCGATCAACTTCCATAACTTCATGGACGGCATCAACGGCCTCCTGGGGCTGCAGGCGGCCTGGCTGTTTGCGATGGTGGGGCTGCTGTCCTGGCTCGGCCTGGCACATCCGCTGGGTGTGGCGCCCTGGGTCATGGCAGCCGCCACCATGGCCTTCGTGCCATTCAATTTTCCGCGCGCCCGGGTGTTCATGGGCGATATCGGCAGTGGCGCCATCGGCTTCCTCGTGGCGGCGACGTTTTTCACGGCCGCCACGTCGGATCTTCGCTGGCTGCTGGAAGGTCTGATTCTCTGCTCGGCGTTCCTCATCGACGCCAGCTGCACCCTGATTCATCGTTTTCGGCGCGGGCGCCGCTGGTATAGTGCGCACCGCGAACATCTCTACCAGTGGCTGGTTCGCAAGAACCGCTCGCATGCCCGGGTCGTGAGCTATTACATGGCGTGGAATCTATTGGTCGTCAGCCCTGTCGCTGTACTGGCCGCTCGTGCAGACCGATTGACCGCGCTTGTCGCGGCCGCCGCGGTGTATGTCGTCGGTGTCGGGGTGTGGGTGCACGCCCGGTCGCGTCTGCTGGCGGAGGTTCGTCGTGGCTGAGGCATTGCGTCGCGGCATCGCGGCGATCCATCCGCGCCTGGCGGTGGTGCTGCACGACCTGGCCATGGTCTGGATGGCCTGGATCCTGACCTACGCCATCCGCTATTCGCTCCTGCCCGAACCCCAGCCCGTCATCTGGTTTGGCCCCGAGGTCATACTGGTCCTGGCTGTCCAGGCCGTGGTGTTCTGGTGGACCGGCCTCTACAAGGGCCTCTGGCGATTCGCCAGCCTGCCGGACCTTTGGAACATCGTGCGCGCCGGCATCAGCGGAGCCCTGCTGATCGCCATCACCCTGTTTCTCTATAACCGCCTGGCAACGGTGCCGCGTGCGGTACTCCTGATTTATCCTGCTGCGCTGGTCGTGCTGCTGGGCGCCCCGCGACTGGCGTACCGGTTCTGGAAGGACTCCCGGTTGGACCTCTTCCAGACCAGCCCCAGTCAACGCGTGCTGGTGATCGGGGCGGGGCGTGCCGGCGAAGCGCTGGTGCGCGATCTCAAGCGCGAGAACCGCTACCGCGTCGTCGGCTTCGTCGACGACAACCCGCAACTGCGTGGCGCCAAATTGCACGGCATCCCGGTGCTGGGCATGTTGGACAAGCTGCCCGAGATTGCCAGTGAGGTGGCCGCGGGAATGCTGTTGATCGCGATGCCGTCGTCGACCAACGCGCTGATGCGCAAGGTCGTGGAGCTGTGCGAGTCCACCGGCCTGCCTTTCCGCACGGTACCCCGTCTGGACGACGTCGTCTCCGGCCGCTCGCAGTTCAACGAATTAAAGGAAGTGGCGATCGAAGATCTGCTCGGCCGCGACCCGGTCACGCTGGACTGGACGGCCATCCGCAGCGGCTTGACCGGCAAGCGCGTGCTGGTCACCGGTGGTGGCGGCTCGATCGGTTCGGAGCTGTGCCGGCAGGTGGCGCGCCTGGGCGCCAGTTCGCTGACGATCCTGGAACTGTCGGAATTCAACCTCTACAAGATCGAACAGGAACTGCGCGCCAACTGGCCCGATCTCCTGCTCGACATGCGCATCGGCAATGCCGGTGATGCCGCCACGTGCGAGCGCCTGTTCGCCGACGTGCGGCCCCAGGTGGTGTTCCATGCGGCGGCCTACAAGCACGTCCCGCTGCTGCAAGGGCAATTGCGCGAAGCGGTCCGCAACAACGCGCTCGCCACGCGCACGGTGGCCGATGCTGCTGATCGCCATGGTGTCGAGTGCATGGTGCTGATCTCCACCGACAAGGCCGTCAATCCGACCAGTGTGATGGGTGCCAGCAAGCGTCTGGCGGAAATCTATTGCCAGAACCTGGCGAGCCGCTCGCGCACGCGTTTCATCACCGTGCGATTCGGCAACGTGCTGGATTCGGCCGGGTCCGTGGTGCCGCTGTTCCGGGACCAGATTCGTGCTGGCGGTCCGGTCACGGTGACGCACCCGGAAATCACCCGCTACTTCATGACGATTCCCGAAGCCTGCCAGTTGATCCTGCAGGCCGAGGTGCTGGGCGAGGGCGGCGAGATCTTCGCCCTGGACATGGGCGAGCCGATCCGCATCCGCGATCTGGCCGAACAGATGATCCGCCTGACCGGCAAGGTGCCCGGGCGTGACATCCAGATCATCTACACGGGCTTGCGTCCCGGCGAGAAACTTTTCGAAGAGCTGTTCCATCCGCTGGAAAATTACCGCAGCACGTCGCATGCCAAGATCTTCCTCGCCCAGCCGCGCAGCATGGGCTGGGAGATGCTGACCGCGCAGTTCGGCCGTGCCACGCAGGCGGTACACGATTTCGACGAAGAGGCCCTGCGTCGCTGCATTTCGTCGCTGCTGCCCGATTTTGCCTGGCGTGAGACGGACGAACCGACCGTCGTCGCCTTTGCACGCAACAAGTAGAAACCTCCAGGAGTTCCGATGTCGCAACGCCTTCGCAAGGTCGTCTTCCCTGTCGCTGGCCTGGGCACGCGTTTCCTGCCGGCGACCAAGGTCGTGGCCAAGGAAATGCTGCCCGTGCTCGACCGTCCGCTGATCCAGTACGCCGTCGACGAGGCCGTCGACGCCGGCGCCGATACGCTGATCTTCGTGACCAACCGCTACAAGCATGCGATCGCGGACTACTTCGACAAGGCCTACGAGCTGGAGACGAAGCTGGAGCAGGCGGGCAAGAAGGAGCTGCTGCGCGTCGTCCAGAATGTGCTGCCCAAGAATGTGCGCTGCGTCTTCGTGACCCAGCCCGAAGCGTTGGGCCTGGGTCACGCGGTGCTGTGCGCCAAGGCAGTCGTGGGCGATGAGCCGTTCGGTGTGATTCTTCCCGACGACCTGATCTGGAACAGCGGCGCAAGCGCCCTGCGCCAGATGGCCGAGCTGGCTGCCTTCGAAAATTCCGGCGTCATTGCCGTGGAAGAAGTGCCGCGCGAGCAGACGAACAAGTACGGCATCGTCGATGCAACACCGGTCAGCGACCGCGCCGCGCTGATCAGGATGATGGTGGAAAAGCCCAAGCCCGAAGAGGCGCCGTCCAACCTGGCCGTCGTGGGCCGCTACGTGTTGCCGGGTCGCATCTTCCAGCTGCTGGAGAGCACCAAGCCCGGCGCCGGTGGCGAGATCCAGCTGACGGACGCGATCGACGCCCTGCTCAAGCAGGAACGCGTGCTGGCCTACCGTTTCGAGGGCGAGCGCTTTGACTGCGGCAACAAGCTGGGGCTGGTGAAGGCGACGATGCATTTTGCCCTGCAGGATCCGGCGCTGGCCGCGGCGACCCGCGATTTCGTCGCGTCACACTGATTGTTCGACGGCCTGTTCGATGCGCCGGCGCGGCCGGCGCATCGTGCACCAGGCCCACCTGCATGGCCTATCTGAGATCGCCGACGGCGTCCCATGGACCTGAGCTACATCCTCAATCACCTGGGCGAAGAAGACCGCGGCAAACATCGCGGCGCCGTTTCTCCGCCAATCTACCAGAGTTCCATTTTTGCCTTTGATACCGTCGCTGCGATGCGCGAGGGTTTCCGGGACGAACTGGATCGCACGGTCTACACGCGCGGCAATAATCCGACGGTTGAAATCCTGCGCAAGAAGGTCGCAGCGCTGGAAGGAGCGGAAGACGCGCTGCTGTTCGGTTCGGGTGCAGCGGCGATCGCCGCTGGCGTCGTGGCGGTGGTTGCACAGGGCGATCACATCGTTTGCGTGCAGAAACCCTATTCCTGGACGCGGACTCTGCTGCGCGAGCTGCTGGCGAAGTTCGGTGTCACCCACACGTTTGTCGATGCGACGGACACAACGGCGGTCGAAGCGGCGATCACGCCGTCGACGCGCCTGATCGTGCTGGAGAGCCCGAACACCATGACGTTCGAGCAACAGGATTTGGCTGCGGTCGCCGCGCTGGCGCGCGCCCGGGGTATCCGTACGTTGCTCGATAACAGCTATGCCACGCCGCTGCACCAGCAGCCGATCGCTCTGGGCATCGACCTGGTCGCCCATTCGGCGACGAAATACCTCAACGGCCACAGTGATGTCGTCGCCGGGGTGCTTTGCGGCAGCAAGGGCTTGATCCGCGATGTCTTCAAGGGCCCGTACATGACACTGGGCGCGATGATGTCGCCGCACGATGCATGGCTCATGATCCGCGGTCTGCGGACCCTGCCGGTGCGCATGCGCCAGATCGCCGAAACGACAGCCCGGGTCATCGCGTTCCTGCAGGCGCATCCCGTGGTGGAACGGCTGTGGTATCCGCATGCCCCGCACGATCCCCAGTTCACGTTGACGCAGCGCCAGCTGCAGGGGGCCAGCGGCCTGTTCTCATTCACGATCCGCACCGATACCACGGCGGGGGTCGAGCGGTTCTGCAACGCGCTCACGCGTTGTCTGATGACGGTGTCCTGGGGCGGCTACGAGTCGCTCCTGTTTCCCGTTGCGGCGGTCTACCCGCCGGACACGCCGGTGGCCGCGCATCGTGCGGATCGCGTACCGGTGAATCTGGTGCGGCTTTCCGTCGGCCTGGAAGAGGCGGACGTGCTGATCGCCGATCTCGCGCAGGCCCTGGATCGCGTGTAGGGTGCAGTGATGGTTTTCAACGGAGGATGCATGCGCAAACGTTCTTCGCGAGTCCTGGTGGTGCTGCTGAGTCTGGGGCTGGCCGCTTGCCAGGCACTGCCGTCACGGCAATCGGCGGTCACGCCCAGCAGCGTGCCGGCGGAGTTGGCCGGGGAATACGACAATCACGCCGAGCGCTGGTCAGCGAGCGAGGGCGGCAGGGCACCGCCCGTCGCGACCTCGACACCTGCCATTCACCATTGGCTGTCGCATCCGGGGGGCGACGCGGGCATGTTGCTGTGGCGCACGGTGCTGCCGGACACCTCGCCGGTCAAGGAAGGGCGCTGGCTGTTGCTGCGCAACGAGCGGAACGGCTACGTGCCATACCGCCCGCTCACCGCGGAGGCGGAGGCCGTTTTCCAGGCCAAGAACGCGGGCCGCATTGCGGTGGATGACAAGAACTGGGCACCCTTGCAGGCCTGCACGCTGAAACCGGCGGCTTCACGCAACGGGCTGGCTTTCGCGGCCGATCCAACGGCCTGCAGTGCGCTGTTGCCCGGAATCGGCGCTGCTGGTGCGCTGTTGCCGTTGCGTTTCGAACTGATCAACGACCGCCTGCGTGTCGTGACCGTGGCCGACCAGGCCCGGGGCGTAGACGCGGCCACCTTGTCGCAGCGCGTGCGCTGGTTCACGGGCTGGGATGCGCTCAACGGCGGTGGCGCGAAAGCCTCGCCGGAGAACAACGACTGGCACCTCAATCGGGACCTGCGCCTGCACACGGAAGGCGGGCGCGTGCCGCTGCGGTTCCGGGATGGTGCGGCCTCCGGCTACACGCTGGAGCTGGCGCGCCTGACCTACCGCGAAAGTGGTACCGAAGTGTTGCGCCTGGGCATCGTCGAAGACGCCACGGGCAAGACCATCAGCTATGTCTGGGCCGATCCGCAGGCCCGCCGCATCGGGCTCAACCTGGGCTGGATCCAGGTGGGCCTGGAAGAAGAAGGTTTGAGCAAGGATCCACGATCGCGATGACGCAGGAAACGACGAGCTACTATCGTGCGACGGCCACCGCCTATGGCGGATTTGCGCCAATCGAGGGGCGGCACGAGAAACGCGTCGTCATCGTCGGGGGAGGGTACGCCGGCCTCAATACTGCGCTCGGCCTGGCCGAACGTGGCATGGACGGCGTGTGCGTGCTCGAACGTGAAACGGTGGGATTTGGCGCCTCGGGCCGCAACGGCGGTTTCGTCTTTGCCGGCTATTCGCTGGGTGAGCACTCGCTCGTGCGCACCCTCGGCGCCGAGCGCGCCAAGGCGCTATTCCTGAGCACGGTCGGCGGCGTGCAGCTGATCCGCTCCCGCGTGGCCAAGTACAAGATTCCCTGCGCTGCGGTCGACGAAGGCGTGATCTGGGCGAACTGGTTCCGTGATCCGGCCGTGCTACGCGACCGGCAGCGATTCCTGGCCGAACGCTTCGGCGTGCAATGGGAGTGGCTGCCCCGCCAGACCTTGCGCGAACTGCTGCGTACCGACCGCTATTCGGAAGGGGTGTGGGAGCGCAACGCCCTGCACCTGCACCCGCTCAATTACGCCATCGGCATTGCCCAGGCTGCGGCCGGCCAGGGCGTAGCGGTTCACGAACACAGCGGCGTGCGCTCGATCGAACGCTCAGGCAACGGCTGGCTGGTGCGGACGGAACTGGCCCAGATCCAGGCCGAGCACGTCGTCCTGAGCTGCGGCGGTTACCTGGCTGGCCTGGACCGTCGTATCGACCGTTCCATCCTGCCGATCGCCACCTACGTCATGGTGACCGAACCCCTTGGCGTGCGCTTGCGCGAGGCCATCAATACGCGCGCCGCCATCTACGACACGCGCTTTGCCTTCGACTACTACCGCCCCTTGCCCGATTCTCGCCTGCTCTGGGGTGGGCGCATTTCCGTGCTTGACCGGTCGCCCGAGCAGGTTCGCGACGTGCTGCTGCGCGACCTGCACAAGGTCTTCCCGCAGCTCGACGGCGTGCGGGTGGATTTCGCCTGGTCGGGTCTGATGAGTTACGCCCGCCACCAGATGCCGCAGATTGGCCAGAAGGACAAGGGGCTGTGGTATGCGCAGGCGTTTGGCGGGCACGGCGTCGCGCCGACCACCGTCGCCGGCGAACTGCTGGCCGCCGCCATCGCCAAGGACGACACCGCCTGGCAGGCGTTCGCTCCGTTCGGCCTGGTATCTAGCTTCCGTCCGATGGGTTTCCTCGGGGCGCAGGCGAATTACTGGTGGTACCAGGCAAAGGATTGGTACAAGGCCTGGCGCGAGGGCTGAGGCCCGCGTTGCCGGACTGTCCCTTTCGCGCACCGGGCGGCTTGTCGACGACAGCGCCGCCAGCAAGGCGCGCGCACGTCCCCACGACAAAGGGGGCTTTCTAAGCGCCGTACGCCTCGGAATACATTTGTAAAATCATTGGGTTGCCAACAATTTGCGCCCGCCGACTGCCCGGCGGCGCCCCGCCTTGTTCCTGGCGCCGGTGAGCCTGTGTGCGGCTTATGGCGATGGCCGCATGCCGGGAATCAGACCCCGTTCCTCGTGTGTGGCGAAATCCCACTTACGAGAGAGCCACCCATGCACACCTCCCATACGTCTGCCGAAACGCGGTTTTCCACTCCATCGGCACGATACCCGCGCCTGCGCCAGACCCTCCTGGCCGTGGCGATTGCCAGCGTGACGGCGACGTCCGCGGCGAACCTGCCGCCCGTTGCGAGCGCACCTTCGCCGAAGTCGGCGAAAGCGATCGCCACGCCGTTGAACGAAACCGGCATCACCCTCGATGCGACAGCCGCCGTCTACATCAGCCGTCGCAACAACCAACTGCACTTCTGGGAGGTGGATGAAAGCGCCGGAACGGTTGCGCGCAGGAACTCGCTGGCCATCGAACCCCTGTCGGACCAGACCGTCGTCATCCAGCTGGGCCCACAGACAAAGGGATTGTTCTTCGCCGACAACATCCGCCAGGACGGTGACCGTTACCGGATCGCCTTCCGGGGTGAGCTGGCCGACGGCAAGATTGCGCTACCGCTGCCGCAGCGCGCGGTCGATCCCCTCTACGCCGTGGCGATTCCCGGCGACATCGTGACCGTGCCGCCGGGCGATGCCACCTTGCAAGGCGTGTTGTCGGCGCAGACGGCGATCTACCAGCGTGCTGCCCAGATCAGCCAGATGCAGGCCGAGGAGCGCGACCTGTTCCAGGCCGACATGCAGAATGAGGTCGTGGCCTTCTACGAGACGCAGATCAGCGAGACACCGACGGGCCGCAATACCCTGGAGGCCGCGTACAACGGCGCCGAAACCGTGCGCGAACGCCTGGTTCGACAGGCGTCGACCGATCTGGTCGCCGTCCAGGCCGCCGTCTCGAAGTTCACCACGTTCAACGCGCAGCAATTGGGCCGCTTCGAGTCGTCGGTAAGCAAGTGCGTGGCCGGTGAACGCAGCCGTATCGATGCCTCGCTGGCGGCCCTGCAGGCCAAGCTCGAAAGCCATACGGACGACGAAAATTCCACGCCGGCGCTCGAGCAGTCGATCACCGCGACGGAAGATGGGCTGGTAGCGTCCGAAGCGGCGATCGCCAAGTGCCTCGGTACGGCTGAACTGGAGGCGTTCGAGCCGGCAGCACCGTTGGGCGAAGAGGGGGGCGCCTACCCGCGCCTGGCCGCGTCGGCGGATGCCCTGGTCGCGACGCCCGAACCGGCGATCGAGCAGTGGGAAGAGACGCTTGTCGGCCGGCTGCAATTCCAGGCAGACCGCATCGAAACGAATCCGCGGCTGGTGCGCTTGTCCGAATACGGCAGCTATTTCAGTGAATGGGCCAGCCCGCAGTACACCAGCGAATCCATCGATGCCAGTAGCGCGGATCCGACGGCGCGTACGGAACAGCGCGCCGGTGTCTCCGAAAAGGACGGCAGCGTGGGAACGCTCTCCACCGGCACGTTCTGCGGAAACGAATCCTGGAACCTGGAATTCAATCTCGGCAGCGTCGGCATCGTGCTGGGCACGCCGTGGTCGGACGTGGTGGTCACAGGCAATAACCCCAACATCGTGTTCACCTTCAAGGGCAACGACTGCGTCGAAACGCACGCGGGCGTGGATTTCGTGTTCACTGGCCCGGGCAGTGACAAGGCGTTTCTCGGGGATGACATCGACGTGGCGCTGATGGGTGCCGGCGACGACGAGGCCCATGGCGGCGCAGGCAACACGGTGCCCGTGCTTGGCGCCGTCACCTTCCACCTGGGCAATCTGATCGTGGGCCAGGGCGGCAACGACCGGCTCTTCGGTGGCGAGCTCAGTGGCGACACCGGCGAGGACGGTGCGGTCGATGCGCAGGCGTATACGGACCTGATCCTGGGCGATTCGCTGTTGTTCGGCCATCCCGCTGGCGGCGACGTGATCGTCGGCGAAAACGGCGTGGATTTCCTGTTCGGCCAGGATGCCAACGACAGTCTCAGCAACGCCGGTCCCGGCGGCATCGTGCTGGTGTCGGGGGCGTCCGTGAACCTGGGCAGCTTCTTCAGCGGCGGCAATCACAACGATGCCATGACCGGCAGCAGCACAACCGGCTTCGGCGCTATTCCGACTCTGGGCGACACCCTGATCGGTGGCAGCGGCAATGACACGGTCTCCGCGGCGGGCGGTGCCGACATCGTGGATGGCGGCATCGGTAATGACATTGTCAGCGGCGGCACCGGCATCGACTTCCTGTTCGGCCGGGACGGCAATGACAGCCTCACCGGCGACGACGACATGGACCTGATTACCGGCCGTGCCGGCGACGACACCATTCACGGTTCCAACGGCCTGGTCGACCTGCTGTTCGGCGGAATCGGCAGCGACAAGATCTATGGCGACGATGGAATCGATCTGATTTTCGGCAGCAGCGGCGCCGACGTCATCCAGGGTGGCGATGGAGTTATCGACATCATCAAGGGAGGCACCGAATCCGACGTCATCAACGGCAACGCCGGCATCGACATCGTGCTGGCCGATGCCGGCGAAGACCGCGTATTTGGCGACGAAGGCCTCGACCTGCTGCTCGGTGGCCCGGGCAGCGACTACATGCGGGGCGGCGATGCGACCGACATCATCCTCGGCCAGGACAACAGCCAGGAACGCGAGATGCTTTTCGGCGATGGCGAGATCGATCTGATGTTCGGCGGCGCCGGCAATGACTACATGGAAGGAAACGGCGCGACGGATCTGATGTTCGGCAGCGGCGCCGACGATACGATGTCCGGCGGCCAGGGCATTGATATCGTGTCGGGTGACGGTGGCGCCGACGCCATCAAGGGCAATGAGGATGCCGATCTCCTGCTGGGCATGGACGGCCCGGATATCGTGGGCGGCGGCACGGGCAATGACCTGATCATCGGTGGCGAAGGCTGCGACGTGCTCAACGGCGACGAACAGGGCGACCTGGTGATCGGCGGCAAGGGCAAAGACCGTATCAACGGCGGCGACGGTCTGAATGTGTTGCTGGGCGGCACCGACACTGACTACATCGTCGGTGGCCCCAACAACGATTTCATCTTTGGCCAGGACGACGCCGACTATGCTGACGGCGGCGACGCGATCGACCTGATCACGGGTGGCGATGGCAATGACTATCTGGTCGGTAGCAGCGGAGCCGACGTGACCTTGGCCGGATCCGGCGATGACTTCGTGCGCGGTGACAACGACAGCGATCTCTCCTTCGGCGGTGACGGCAACGACACCATCAACGGTGCGTCCGGCCTGGACGTCACGGTCGGTGGCGAGGGCAACGACACGCTCAATGCCGGCGACAACACGGACTTCACGTTCGGCCTGAAGGGCGATGACCAGCTGCGTACTGTCGAGGGTACCAACTACGCTTTCGGCGGCAAGGACAACGACCGCGTCGATGGCTACGACCCTGCCGCGTCGAGCAGCTCCAGCGATCCGCGCGATTTCCTGTGCGGTAACGATGGCAACGACACCATCTCGGGCAACAGCAACCACCAGCGGGACTTCCGTCTGGGCGGCAATGGCAGCAACACGAAGGTGTGGAACCAGACCCTCGTGCCGGCCTCCCTGTTCTCGGTGAGCTGGACCGGAAACATGAACTGCCTGTAAAACCCCGCAGCGTGACGACGGCGCCGGATTCGTCCGGCGCCGTTTGCGTTTCTACGCGTCGAAAGTGGCGCCGCCGTCCACGCGCAGATCGTGCATGGTGATATGCCGCGCGCGGTCCGACGCCAGGAAGCAGACGGCCGCTGCGATATCGGGCGGATCGGCAATGCGTCCCAGCGGGATGCCCAGGCGGAACGTTTCGGGGCTGCCCTTGATCACCCGTTCCGCGTCGCTGCCGGACGTCCACAGGGCACGCTGCATCGCGGTGTCGGTGGATCCGGGTGACACCGTGTTGCAGCGTATGCCGAACGGCGCGAGTTCGAGCGCCAGGCAACGCATGAATTGCGTGGCGGCGGCCTTGGATGCCGCGTAGGCCGCCATGCCCATGCGCGGTACGCCCGCGGCATTGGAGCCAACCGTCACGATGCTGCCGCGGCGGCGCTCCGCCATGCGCCGGCCAACGCTCTGGCACACATGAAACACGCCGTGCGTGTTGACAGAAAAGCTGTCCGCCCAGTCCTGCGTGTCGAGCGCCAGCACCTGTCCGGTGCGCAGAATACCGGCGACGTTGACGAGAATGTCGACCGGACCCAGCGTCGCTTCCGTCGCCGAAACGGCTGCGTCAACGTCGGTACGCAGTGTCACGTCGAGCGCCGTGGTGAGCACCACCGTGCCGCCGGCGCGAAGGCGACGAGCGGTCTGCTCCAGTGGTACATGCTGCTGATCGAGTAGCGACAGCGTCGCACCGGTCGCGGCGAACGCGGTGGCGACCGCTGCGCCGATCCCCTGCGCCGCGCCGGTGATCAATACGGTCTTTCCGGAAAATTCGCCAGCGCAGTCGATGGGCATTGCGCGGGCGATCATGCGGACACCATTCCTGCCCCGGCACGGGCAGCGTTACGCAGTGATGCGAGCAGGCACGCGCCGATCCGGGTCAGCGATGCCGGTTGGCACATAGCCCGGTGCGTGCAGTCGACGTCGATACAGGCCATCGTGCCGCGCACGTAGGGTCGCCACTGCTCCCAGTCGGGCGATCCGGGCGGACGTCGTGCGGCGCGAAAGTGCAGCAGGTCGCCGTCGAATACCTCGTGCCGTGCTGTCCGATACTGCTGCATGTGGTGCAGCGCGACGTCGGCCATGCGTTGCAGCTGGTCGATATCGAATCCGGCGAGTGAACTGTCCGCCGCGCGGACCTGGGCCATCAGTTGCGTATCGTCCAGGGGCGTGCCGTCGGGCGTGACGAGGGTGGCATCGGGGTTGTCGATCATGGCGAGCAGGGCGTCCTGGCGCGTCGGTGCGCGTTGGCTCTGAAATGCTTCCGAGGGATACGCATCCAGCATGGCCAGCATCGCGACCGGTTCGCCCAGCGCGCGCAACCGGCAGGCCACGGCATGCGCGACGCCGCCGCCGGATGACCAGCCAAGCAGGTGGTACGGTCCGGACGGTTGGATGTGGCGGACGTGGCGCACGTAATCCTCGACCATTGCCTCATAGGTGCCGGGCAGTTCGCCGCTCAGTCCACGCGCCTGGATGGCGTGAATGGGGACGTCCGGCAGGTGGCGCAACAATCCGAAGTAGCACCATCCCAGGCCGTCAGCCGGGTGGATGCAGAACAAGGCGGCCCCTTTGCCGTCGCGCAATGTCAGCAGGGGCGCGAGGGGATCGTTGCCCGGTACGGTCGTACCGTCGTGCAAGACCAGGTGTTGGGCCAGCTGGCGCGGTGTCGGAAATTGATAGAGCTGGGCGGCAGATACCTTCAGGGCCAGTCGTCGCGCGATGTCGTGCGCGGCGCGCAGCGCGTGCAGCGACCTGCCGCCCGCCGCGAAGAAATCGTCGTCGATGCCCAATTGCGCGTGGCCCAGCGCGGCGCGGCAGGCGTCGAGCACCTGAGTTTGGATCCCGCTATCTGTGGCGGCCGACGGTGGCTCCGACGCCCGGCTCGCCAGCGCGCGCAGCGTGCGGCGGTCGATCTTGCCGTTGGCATCGCGCGGCAACCGTTCCTCCCAGTGGAAGGCGGAAGGCATTGCCGCATCCAGTAGACACTGTCCCAGCGCGGCGCGCAGCGTCGCCGTGGCCAGGGGGATAGGGCCGGTCAGGAAAGCGTGCAGCATCTTGCCGATCCGGGTATCCAGCGCGACGACGGCCGCTTCGTGAACGCCTGGAATCGCGGCCAGCGCGGCCTCAATCTCGCGCGGATCGACGCGGTGCCCGCTGATCTTGAGCTCATCATCACGACGGCAGAGATAGTGCACGGTGCCATCCTCAGCCATCCGCACCCGATCGCCGGTCCGATAGGCGCGGGGCGCTCCCGGCAAGGCGCACAGCGTGATGAAGCGTTCGCGCTGGGGCGTCGCGCGGTCGTGGTAGCCGCGCGCGAGCGTCGGGCCGACGATGCACAGTTCGCCGGCTTCTCCGATCTCCACGGGCTGGAGGAAGTCGTCGACCACCGCCAGCGTCACGCCCGGAAGCGGCTGGCCTATGGGAACCGCGTCGGCGTGTTCATCGCGGTGTGGCAAGGTAAGCGTCGCCGTGGTGCAGACCACGGTGCACTCGGTCGGTCCATAGCTGTTGACCAGCCGCACCGCTCCTGCGAAGCGCCGCCATTGGCTCACCCGGGCGGGCAGGGCCGCTTCGCCGCCAATGATTACGCCGCGCAGTGAAGCCGGTGGCGCCCTGCCGTCCAGTGCGGCCACCCACTCGTGCCAGAACGCGGTGGGAAGGTCCAGCACCGTGACGCCGAGCGCCTCCACGCGTTCGCCGAAGGCATCGAGCGACGTCAGCAGGTCCGGCGGCCGCAGTACCAGAGTCGCGCCGACGGTGAGGGCGAGGTAGATCTCTTCCACGCTCGCATCGAACTGCAGCGGCGCAAATTGAAGAATGCGGTCGTCGCTGCGGATGGCGTAGCGGTCCGCGGCGGCGGCGACGAAGTGGTCCAGGGCGCCGCGATCGACCATGACGCCGTTGGGTCTGCCGGTCGAGCCGGAGGTGTAAATGACGTAGGCCAGCGCGTCCGTGCCGGCGGGTACGGGTTCCGGAAGCATTGCCGCCGGCTGTGGTGGCAATGTGTCGATGAGTATTGGCGTCCCTGGCATTGCCCATCGATGCTGGAATGCCACATACGTGATGCTGACGGAGGGGCGGGCATCGGAAAGGACAGTCGCGATCCGTTCCGGCGGACCGTCGGGATCGAGCGGCAGGTACGCGCCGCCGGCCCACAACACGGCCAGTTGCGCGACGATGGCGTCGATGCTCCGGGGCAACAGTACCGCGACAAGGGAATCTTTCGTGATGCCCACAGTGTGCAGATGCCCGGCAACGTTCCGCACGCGGTCGACCAAGCTGGCATACGAGATGCTGTCCGTTCCGGCCTGTTCGATCGCGCGGTGCGACGGGGTTTGCGCCGCGTTCTGGCGCAGCCGGTCAAGGACGGGCGGCGCGCTGAAAGGCGTCGTTCCGGCCGACACGGCAAGCCGGCGGCCATCAGATGCGACCGCCAGTCCTGCCGCTCCGCACGCGTCGTCGAACAGGGCGTGCAGATGGCTGTGCAGGCCGGACAGATCAGCGTCCGAGTAGGCCAGGGGATTGGCCTCCAGATCCAGTCGGAGCCCATGCCGATGCATGGCAACGGTGATCGCGATGTCCTCGACCGGGCCCGCATTTAGCGGCTGCGGAACAGCAGCGATTTCGCCGAAATCGGGAACATCCGCGAACGGCAGGACGTTGATCACCGGTCCGAACAGTCGCTGCCTGCCGGGGCCCGCGTCGAGATCGTTCTTCAGGTGTTCATAGCGATAGCGCTGGTGGGGTCGGATGCGACGCAGGGTCTGAGCCACCTGGCGTGCCAGCGTGTGCACGGTGTCGCGGGCATCGATGTGCACCGGCACGGCCACGATGTTCATCGCCATGCATGGCACGCTGGCAGCGCGTGACCCGGGCGGCGCCATCACCGGCAGGCCGAATGTGACGTGCGAGATGCCGCTGACGCGTTGGACCCACGTGGCGATCACCGCGATCACCCAGGCGGGCCAGTCGACACCCGCATCGCGCGACGCGGCCTGCCAACGCTGCGCCATGGCCTGGTCGAGCTTGGCGCGCAGGCGTCGTACATCCGGTGCCAATGGTGCCGCCGGACGCACGGTTGCTGCGGGCGTCGCGTGTTGCAGCACGCTCATCCAGAACTGTCGATCGCGCTGGCGTGCGGCGGATTGCTGGTATTCCAGGTCCTCCGCGATGACCGGCCCCAGGTGCCATGCGGTGTCTGTCGCGACGCGGCCGCCATAGTGCTGCGCTACGCGCCGGATAACACGGTGAAACCCCAGGCCGTCGAGCGCGATATGGTGGGCACGCAGATGCCAGGCATGCCGTTGCGGCCCCAGCCGCAGCAGTGTGCTGGCGAAGAGCGGGCCGTTGGCCAGGTCAACGGGATCGCGGCCCTGCCGGGCCATCCAGTGGTCGGCTGCGGCTTGCGGGTCCGCCGCATCGGAAAAGTCGACCTGTCGCGTGACGGCCGCCGTTGCGTCGCGAAGCTGCACCACGTGCCCGTTCACTTCCCGAAAACGGTAGTGCAACGCATCGCATTCGCCCAGTACGTCGGCGATGCAGGTGACAAGGTGTTCGACGTCCAATGCACCGCTCAGCTGCACCGCCTCTGCGGCCCAATAGGCCGGTGATTCCGGATCAAGCTGCTGGCCCAGCCAGATCCCGTGCTGCGCCGCGGACAGGGGAAGCCATTCGGACGGATCCGCACCAGAGGTACCGGTCGCCATGTCACGCCGCCTTCTGGCGGTCGAGCATCTCCCACCAGGCACGCAGGCTCGGACGTTCGACCAGATCGGCAAATCCGAGGCTGCAACCGGCGCGGTTCCAGCGCTCGATCAACGCCATCAGGCGAATCGAATCCAGTCCGGCATAGAAAGGATTGTCATCCGCCTCCAGCTGGTCGACGGGGATGTCGGCCAGCGAAGCGATCTCGTCGCGCAGGGCATGCAGGGAAGCGGGCAGTGAAGGATGGCCTGACAGACTGGATTCGACGTGGGCGGTTGTCACTACGACGCCGCAACGCGCCGCGACCCACTGCAGTGCCTGGAGGTGCTCGGCAGCGGAAAAGTCGGCGACCGCATCGGCAACCAGAAATGGCTGGATATCCTGCATGAAGGCGTCGGCGGCGGTCATCTGGCAGCCGATATGGGCGTAGACGCCGCAAATGAGGATCTGGTCGCGGCCGAGCAGGTCCAACTGCTGGCGAAGATCGGTCCGCGCAAATGCCGAGTAGCGCCACTTCGTCAGCACGTGGTCGCCGGGGCGCGGCACCAGCGTGTGGACGATGTCGGCGCGATCGGGAAATGCGGTAACGCCGGGGCCCCACCAGTCCTGCAGCAGACCGCGCTGCTCGCTCGTCTGATGTCCCGGTTGACGCGAGTAGAACACGGGCACGCCGGCGGCATCGCAGGCGTCGCGCAGTCGGGTGATGGCGGCCAGCAGTGAGGGGATCGGCTCAGCGTCCGCGGCGTAGAAATCGAGGAAGTAGCGCTGCATGTCGTGGATCAGCAGTACAGCGCGCGCTGGATCAGGCTGCCAGGTCACGCGGGGTGTGACAGAGGGCAACGCCGGCATGGTGTAGCCGGCAATTCGGGGAATGCTCACGGGTGATGTCCTTGTTAGCGCGTGCCGAGGCGCCGCGCGATGTGCTCGCGCAATTCGCGCTTGTTGACCTTTCCCACGCCCGTCGTCGGGAACTGTCCGACGAATTCGATGCGGTCGGGAATCTTGTAATCCGCCAGCCCGCGGCTGCGCAGGAACCGCTGCAAGTCCACGGCGCGCACAGACGCTTCCCGCGCGATCACAAACGCGCAGGACTTCTCGCCGAGGAACGCATCTGGCATGGCGACCAGTGCGGCATCGTGCACCGACGGATGCGCCAGCAGGTGGTTCTCGACTTCCTCGGCGGCCACCTTGTCGCCGCCGCGGTTGATCTGGTCCTTCGCGCGTCCTTCGACGACGAGATGACCGCCCGCCAGTTGGCGCACGAGGTCGCCGGTCCGGTAGAAGCCATCGCGCGTGAAGGCGCGGCGATTGTGATCGCCGGCGCAGTAGTAGCCGCGAATGGTGTAAGGGCCACGCGTCAGCAGGTGACCGGTCTGGCCGACGGGAACGTCCTCGTCGTCGTCATCGACGATGCGGACTTCATCCCACGGCGACATCGGACGGCCCTGCGATATCGCGACGACATCGTCGCTGTCGTCGTGCCGGGTGAAGTTCACCAGGCCTTCGGCCATTCCGAACACCTGCTGCAGACGGCAGCCGAGCACGGGTCGGATGCGGCGCGCGACTTCTTCGCCGAGTTTGGCGCCACCCACCTGGAGCAGCGCAAGCGTGCTGAGGTCGTGCGTATTGCGCGCTGCGGCGTCCAGCCAGGCCATGGCCAAGGGCGGAACCACAGCCGTGATGCTCACGCCTTCCCGGGCAATGAGCGGAAACACCACGTCCGGGCTGGGACGCCGCGCCATGACCACGCGGCTTCCCGCACACAGCGCACCGAATGTGCCCGGCGAACTCATCGGGAAGTTGTGCGCGGCCGGCAGTGTGCACAAATAGACACTGTCCGGATGGAGGTCGCAGATCGCGCTCGCGGTGCGGATGCTGTAGAGGTAGTCGTCATGCGTCCGCGGGATCAGCTTGGGAAGGCCGGTGGTACCGCCGGAGATCTGCAGCAGGGCCACGGCGTCGGCGGGCGGTTCCTGCGGCAATGGTTCGGTCGGGCGATAGAGCGAGTCCAGTGCAATGAACTCCTGCGCATCGCCGACGACGATGAGGTGGCGCAGATCCGGTGTCTGCGGGGTGAGCTCGCGCGCCAGGTTGCGATAGTCGAACCCGGCGTCCTGGTCTGCCACGATCCAGGCACAGGCCTGGCTGATCTGCAGGAAGTGGCGGATTTCCGAACGCCGGTGCGCCGGCAGCGCCATCACCGGAATGACGCCGATGCGAAACGCCGCGAAGCAGACGAGGAGGAACTCGGCGATGTTCGGTAGCTGGACCACGATCCGGTCGCGCGCGCGCAGGCCGAGCGCGTGCAGGCCGCCGGCGAGGGCGTCGATGTCGGCCTGGAGTTCGCCGTAGCGCCACCGCCGCTCGCCGCAGACCAGGGCGACGGCATCGGGTGTGCGCATGGCTGCCTCGCGAAATGCGGCTGACAGCGTCTGGCCGGCCCAGCAGCCGTTGCGACGATACTGGGCCGCGAGTTCCGCCGGCCAGGGCGTGAAGCCTGGTAACAGGGTGCTGTTCATGCGGCGCCGTCCAGGACCGCATCCAGCTGCATCGCACCGAGCATGGTGCGAAGTTTTGCGGTGGTTTCAGCCAGTTCCAGCGCCGGGTCGGATCCGGCGACGATGCCCGCGCCGGCGTACAGCGTGACTTCGCCCTGGCGTACGGTTGCGCAGCGGATCGTCACGGCCCACTCACCGTCACCCTCGGCGTTGCACCAGCCGACCAGTCCAGTGAACAGATCGCGGTCGAACCCTTCCGCCTCGTCGATGAAGGCGCGGGCGGAGTCGGGCGGGTTTCCGCAGACGGCTGGTGTGGGATGCAGTGCCATCGCCAGGTGGAGCGACGGGATGTGTGCGTCGCGCAATTGGCCGCGGATTTCGCTGGACAGATGCCACATCGTAGGCGTGGCGACGACGCTCGGCGTCAGTGGTACTTCCAGGTGCCGGCAATAGGGACGCAACCGTTCCGCGACGGCGTCCGCGACAACGGCGTGCTCGTGCAGATCCTTGGCCGAACGCAGCAGACCCTGTGCCCGGCGCTGGTCCTCGATCGGATCACTGCTACGCGGAACCGAGCCCGCCAGCGGATTGGAATAGACACTTGCTCCATTCTTGGCCAGCAACAGTTCGGGACTTGCGCCCACCAGGGTGCGCTGCTCGCCGGCGCGGCCCGACAGGTCGATGCTGTAGGTGTATCCGGTGGGATTGCGCTGGGCCAGACGCGCGACCAGCGACTGCACGTCGATATCGGCGTCGAGCGTGACCGACCGCGAGAGCACGACTTTCTCCATGCGCCGGGCCCGGATGTGCGCAACGGCGTCGGCGACGATGCCGCGATAACCGTCCGGCGTGGGGGCCATGCGAATGACCTCTGGCCTTGCCCGTGCCGATGGCGTGGCGGACGTGTGCCGGTCAGGTGCCGCTGTCATGGCGGCAGCGACGTTCAGTCTCGACGGCACCATCAGGTGCGCGCGGCCGTCGTGCCGGAACGGCACTGCGCCGATCAGCAGCGGTGATGTCCAGCCGTCACGGCGGACTGCGGACAGCAGGGTGGCCGCGCGGGCCGAAAGATCGCCGTCAGCTACGGCATGCAAGGTGGCGTCGGCACCCTGCGCGAGTAACGTGCGCGTCGGCGAGGCGAAGAATGACGTGCCGTGCCGGCAATGCGATACGAGTTCGCTCGCCGCGTTTTCGCGGGCGAGCGACAAACCGGGGTTGTTCACAGTTCCACTCCTGGCAATCCAGAGACGGGTGGGGGCTGCGCTGGCGGCGACTGACGAGAGATCTGTCGTGTCGCGGGATGCTTGCGGTCCGTGCGTCAAGCCAATACGCTAACGCAAATGCGAGTGATTCGCAATTAGATTGACGGCCGGAAGGAATCCATTTCTGCCCGTTCGCCGGCCAGTCGTGCCATTGCCAATAGATGGAGAACGTGAAATGTCGTATGGATTTCTGAGGCAACGGCCGCTGCCGTTGATGGTGGCGTTCGTCCTCAGCCAGGGGGCCATGGCGGCGTCCGCGCTGTCGGAAGAAGCGGAAGAGAAACTGGATCCCGTGCTCGTGACGGCCGACCGTGGCCCGGATACCAATACGGTCGTGCGTCCCAATCGCATCGACGTCGAACTGGCCAGCAGCCTGCGCGATCTCTTCAAGCAGACGCCGGAAGTCAACGTGGCTGGTGGCTTGCCCGTGGCGCAGAAGCTCTATGTGCGGGGCATCGCCGAACGCATGCTGACGGTAACCATCGACGGCGCCGCCCAGCCGGAGTCGGCCTACCACCATACCGGCCAGGTGATGGTGGAGCCGGAACTGCTCAAGCGCGTGGAAATCGAGGCAGGCACTGCCGCCGCGACGGCGGGCCCCGGCGCCCTGGCTGGTGCGCTGCGTTTCACCACCAAGACAGCGGATGATCTGTTGCGCCCGGGCCGCGACTTCGGCGTGCTGGCCAAGGGCAGCTACTTCGGAAATAGCGACGGACGGAAGGTTTCCTCGGCGGTATACGGCCACCTGGGCGAGAACCTGGGACTGGTGGCCAGCGCCAGCCGCCTGGATGCCGACGACTACCGTGGCGGCGACGGCAAGACGGTTCCCAACAGCGCGATCGATGCGCGCAACGCCTTCATCAAGCTCAACGGCGACTGGGAGGGCGGTCACGCCTTCGCGCTCGCCGTCGAAGGCAACGAGGACGAAGGGCTGCGCAACAAGCGCACGAACCTCGGCCCGGCTCCGTTCAACCCGGCCCAGCGCCAGCGTACCCAGCGGGAGTCGGCGACATTCAACTACGACTATGCGCCCGGCAATGCACTACTGAATCTTCACGCCGTGGCCTACGCCAACGACAACGCCGTCCGGCTCGACATCGGCCAGCCGGCCGGCGAGCGCCACGGCACGCGCAGTCACGGAGTGAATCTGAGCAACGTGTCGACCGTCGGCGTGCACCAGATCGCCTATGGCATCGACTATCGCCAGGATGTCGGCTATTCGGATGTTTCCGGGGCGATGCTGCCGGATGACCGCGCGCGCGTCGCCGGTACCTACCTGCAGGATGACATGACCTTCGCCGAACGATGGCTGGTCGGCATCGGTGCCCGCTACGACCGTTACACCTACCGCGACCCCGCGCAGCAACGCTTTGCCGCCAACGGGTTCTCCCCCGGCGCCAGCATCGGCGTGCGGTTGTCACCGGAGTGGACGGTGCGCCTGAGTCACGCGCGCGCCCTGCGCGGCGTGGGCGTGGTCGAGCCTTTCCTCAAGCAGCATCAGGACAACGCGGCGCACATCGATCCGGAGAAGGCGCGCAATACCGAGGCCGTTCTGCAGTGGCAGCGGGACGGTTGGCGCGCGACGGCGGGTGTGTTCCGCCAGCGCATCGATGACTACATTGGCTATGACGAAGTCCGCGACAACCTGGGCGATGTTCGCGTGAAAGGCTACAACGCCAGCATCGGGTTCCAGCAGGATGCGCTGTCAGTGAGTCTGGGCGTGGCGCACGCCAGGCCCGAATTGAACGGCGAGCCTTTGGCTGACGATAGCGCACTGCTGCTGGGCAACGCGACCGGACATACCTGGGTGGCGCAGGTTGACTACGCAGTGCCGTCCCATGGCCTGACATTCGGCTGGACGGGCCGCATGGTGGAAGAACTCGATTTCGTTCCCGCCGGAGCGCGTACCAAGCCCGGGTATGCCGTGCACGATGCCTACGTTCAATGGCATCCACAGGCTGATGGTCCGTTGCGCGTGACCCTGACGGCGAAAAACCTTTTCGATCGCCATTTCTACGACCAGGGAAGCTTCGGTTATCACCCGCGCTGGGGCGACATTGCCGGCCTGCCTGAGCCGGGCCGCGATATCCGCCTCGGCGTCGCCTACGACTTCTGAGCGTCGTCCGCGCCGCGCGCTCCCACTGCTACTGCCAGGAAAGCACGATGACCCTACCGCCGTTGCCACGGACGATCCTCTGGATCGCACTGCTGAAGTTTGTCTATATCCTCGACTTTCTCATGCTGATGCCGCTGGGCCCGGATGTGGCCGCCGCACTGGCGTTTCCGCCGGACCAGCTGGGATGGGCGTCGACGGCGTACATGGTGGGCTCGATTCTGTCCGGCACGCTGGCGGTGGGTTTTATCGACCGTCTGCCGCGCAAGCCGGTGATGCTCTGGGGGATGATCCTGTTCTCGCTGAGTACGCTCGCCGTTATCGCGGCGAAGGATTTACCCACTTTGCTTGCACTGCGATTGGCGACGGGGTTTTTCGGCGGACCGGTGGTCGCGGCGGCGCTGGCGGCCGTCGTGGATCTTACGCCGCCAGCGCAGCGCGGTACGGCGATGGGGCGCGTGATGGCCGGTTTCTCGCTCGCCGCGATTGTGGGTGTTCCCGCGATGCTGGAGTTGTCACGGCTGGCTGGCTGGGCCGCGCCGTTCGCCGTCGTGGCCGCGCTGGGCGGCGTACTGGTCGTGGCGATGGCGTTGTGGTTTCCGCACACGTGCAGCGCCGGCGAAGATTCGCCCGACGTATCGATGGGTACCTTGCTCCGGCGTGGTCCGGTCAGGCTGGCGTGCCTGGTGCAGGGATTGAGTCACTTTGCCTCGTTCCTGATCGTGCCCGTGTTCGCCACGTTCTTTCTGCTGAACCTGGGCGTTCCGCGCGACCGGCTCGGGACGCTCTACCTCGTTGGCGGCATCGCGGCGTTCCTGGTGATGCAGGCGGGTGGGTGGCTGGTGGATCGCATCGGCCCGATGCGCGTGGTGGTGGGCGCAACCGGGGCGGTCGTCGTGGGTGCCTCGGCCTTCCTGGGCGAGTCCGTATTGCCGCCGCTGCTGCTGTTCGTGGCTTTCATGGCAGGCAATGCGGCCAGAAATGTCAGCCTCGCCGCGGCCCTGAGCAACGTTCCGTCGCCGCACGAGCGGGGTGGTTTCATGGCGCTCAAGGGGGTTGTCGAGGACGTGTCGATCGCCGTCGCTGCGCTCGTGTCGTCGCTGGTGCTGGCCACGGAAAACCAGCGTCTGACGGGAACATTCTGGCTGGGACTGCTTGCGATCGGTGTTTCGCTGGCGGTGCCACTCTGGCTGGCCAGGCTCGCCGCGCCGCGCAGCGGTGGCGCACTGTCCGGTGATGCGGAAACGCAGACAGCGGAGCGCTGAGCGTTCGCACGTGCATGAAAAAGGCGCCGCGAGGCGCCTTTTCCCGTGCCGCTTCCGGTGAATCAGAGCGCTTCGAAAATGCCCGCCGCGCCCATGCCGGTACCGATGCACATGGTCACCATGCCGTACTTCTGCTGGCGACGGCGCAGGCCGTGGACCAGCGTCGCCGCGCGGATGGCGCCGGTGGCGCCCAGCGGATGGCCCAGGGCGATGGCGCCGCCCAGCGGATTCACCTTG
Source organism: Tahibacter amnicola (assembly GCF_025398735.1). NCBI lineage: Bacteria > Pseudomonadati > Pseudomonadota > Gammaproteobacteria > Lysobacterales > Rhodanobacteraceae > Tahibacter > Tahibacter amnicola. The sequence continues at coordinate 4,573,893 of NZ_CP104694.1, read as the reverse complement.
GAGGGATCAAGGCCCACGTCGCGAATCACTGCCAGTGCCTGCGCCGCGAACGCTTCGTTGAGTTCGATCCAGTCCAGCTGGTCCTTGGTAAGGCCGGCCTGCTGCAATGCCTTGGGAATCGCGGCGATCGGGCCGATACCCATGATTTCCGGCTTCACACCGGCAACGGCGAAGGAGACAAAGCGCGCCAGCGGGGTGAGGCCGAATTCCTTCACGGCTTTTTCGCTGGCCAGCATCACGGCCCCGGCGCCGTCGGACATCTGCGAGGAATTGCCGGCGGTGACGCTGCCGCCCGCGCGGAACACCGGCTTGAGCTTGGCCAGACCCTCGGCGCTGGTGTCCTTGCGCGGGCCTTCGTCGGTGTCGATGACGCGCGCGTCCGAAACGGTATTGCGCCGGGCCAGGTCGGGATAGTTGTCTGCCAGCGTGTACGGGCTGATTTCGGACTTAAATTCGCCGGCGGCGATGGCCGCCAGCGCCTTCTGGTGCGAGGCGAGGGCGAAGGCGTCCTGCTCGTCGCGGCTGACCTTCCACTGCTCGGCCACCTTCTCGGCCGTGATGCCCATGCCATAGGCGATCGCGACGTTCTCGTCCTGGAACACGCCGGGGTTCATGGCGATCTTGTGGCCCATCATCGGCACCATCGACATCGACTCGGTGCCGCCGGCGAGCATCAGATCTGCTTCGCCGAGGCGGATGCGATCGGCCGCCATGGCGATGGCCTGCACACCGGACGAGCAGAAGCGGTTGATGGTCACCGCGGCGGTGATGTTGGGCAGGCCGGCCAGCAGCGTGCCGATGCGTGCCACGTTCATGCCTTGCTCGGCTTCGGGCATGGCGCAGCCGATCACGGCGTCGTCGATGCGCGAGGTGTCGATGCCCGGGCACTGGGCGACGACCTGGCGCAGCACGTGCGCCAGGAGGTCATCGGGACGGGTATTGCGGAAGGCGCCGCGCGGAGCCTTGCCCACGGGGGTGCGGGTGGCGGCGACGATGTAGGCATCCTGGACTTGCTTGGTCATTGGGGTTTCCTCGTCGCTATCAGTTGCGCAGCGGCTTGCCGGTGGTCAGGGTGTGGACGATGCGTTCCTGGGTCTTGGGCATCTGGGCGAGCTCGACAAAATGCTTGCGCTCCAGGTCCAGCAGCCACTGTTCGTCCACCAGGGAACCGCGTTCGACCACGCCGCCGCAGAGCGTATCGGCGATACGGGCGCCAATCTCGAAATCGTGCGGCGAGATGAAGCGGCCCTCGAGCATGTTCACCAGCATCATCTTGAGGCTGGCCGTGCCGACGTCACCGCAGACCGGCACCTGGCGGGCCGGCATCGGCGGGCGGTAGCCGGTGTCGGCGAGGGCGGCAGCCTCGCGCTTGGCCACCCAGAGCACTTCGTGCGTGTTGAACACGACCGTGTCGTTCGCACGCAGCAGGCCCATTTCCTTCGCCTCCAGGGCGCTGCCGGACACCTTGCCCATGGCAACGGTCTCGAACATGCCCTTGATGGCGTTGAACGGATCCGCCGGGTTCTGGCGGGCGCAGCGGACGGCGATCTCCTTGAGGCCGCCGCCGGCCGGCAGCAGGCCCACGCCGGCTTCGACCAGGCCGATGTAGCTTTCCAGCGCGGCGACGGTCCTGGCGCAGTGCATCTGGAATTCGCAGCCGCCGCCAAAGGCCATGCCGCGAATGGCGGCCACCACCGGCACCAGCGAATACTTCAGGCGCATGCTGGTCGCCTGGAAGTTGGCGATCATCGCGTCAAACGCAGCGAGCTTGCCTTCCTTGAGCAGGCCCATCGCGCCCTTGAGGTCGGCGCCGGCGGAGAACGGCTCCTTGCTCTGCCACAGCACCAGGCCCTTGAAGCGGCGCTCGGCTTCGTCCACGGCCTGTTGCAGGCCGTCCAGGACGAAATCGTTGACCGTGTTCATCTTGGTCTTGAACGACACGATGCCGACGTCGTCGCCCAGGTGCCACAGGCGCAGGCCATCGTTTTCGAAGACCGTGGTGCCCTGCTCGAACTGCTCGCCCAGGATCGGATCCGGGAAATGCTGGCGCTGGTAGACCGGATGCGACGAACGCGGCAGGGCCTTGTTCTGGCTGGCCGAGAACGAGCCGTCCTTGCCATGGACGCCTTTGCGACCGTCCAGTACCCAGGCGGGCAGCGGGGCGTTGCTCATGGCCTTTCCGGCGGCGATGTCTTCGGCGATCCAGTGGGCGACCTGCTGCCAGCCGGCCGCCTGCCAGGTTTCGAACGGGCCCAGCTGCCAGCCATAGCCCCAGCGGATGGCGAAGTCGACGTCGCGCGCGGTGTCGGCGATGTCAGCCAGGTGGAACGCGGTGTAATGGAACAGGTCGCGGAACACGGCCCAGAGGAACTGGGCCTGCGGATCGGCGCTGGCCCGCAGCTTGGCGAATTTCTCGCTCGGGTCTTTGATGGCGAGGATGCCGGCGACTTCCTCGGACGCAGCCTGGTCGGCGGCGCGGTAGTCCTGCCTGGCAAGGTCCAGCACGACGATGTCCTTGCCGACCTTGCGGAACACGCCGGCGCCGGTCTTCTGGCCGAGCGCACCCTTCTGGATCAGCGCCGAGAGCCATGCCGGTGCCTGGAAGTAGCGGTGCCAGGGGTCTTCCGGCAGCGTGTCGGCCATGGTCTTGATGACATGGGCCATGGTGTCCAGGCCGACCACGTCGGCCGTGCGGTAAGTCGCGCTCTTGGGGCGGCCGATGGCGGGGCCGGTCAGGGCGTCCACCGCATCGAAGCCCAGGCCGAACTGCTGGGTGTGGTGCATCGTGGCGAGGATGGAAAACACGCCGATGCGGTTGCCGATGAAGTTCGGAGTGTCCTTGGCATACACCACGCCTTTGCCGACGGTGGTGGTCAGGAAGGCCTCGAGGCCGGCGAGGATCTCGCTGTCCGTGGAACGGTTGGGGATCAGCTCGACCAGGTGCATGTAGCGCGGCGGGTTGAAGAAATGCACGCCGGTGAAACGGGGGCGCAGCGATTCGGGCAGCGCTTCGGCCAATGCGTTGATCGACAGGCCGGAAGTGTTGCTGGCGACGACCGCGTTTTCCGGCAGGTAGGGCGCGATCTTCTTGTAGAGGTCGAGCTTCCAGTCCATCCGTTCGGCAATCGCCTCGATCACCAGGTCGCAGCCGCGCAGCAGATCCAGGTGTTCGTCGTAGTTGGCCGGAACAATCGCGGCCTGGCGTGACTTGTCCGCGAGCGGGGTGGGGGAAAGCTTGGCGAGGTTGGCGATGGCCTTCTGGGCAATACCGCTCTTGTCGCCTTCCTTGGCGGGCAGGTCGAACAACACGGTTTCGACATCGGCGTTAGTCAGGTGCGCGGCAATCTGTGCGCCCATGACGCCGGCGCCGAGCACCGCAGCCTTGCGGATGCGTAGCGGTTTGAAGCTCATGTAGACCTCGATGGCAGGGATTGGGTAGACAAGCGGGCCACGACTCTAGGCCGCGGCCGCCCGAGTTATTGCTCGGTTTTCCATCCACCGGCGGCTCAGCTCCGGTGCGGGAAGCGGGTAGGTCAGGGGGCGCGCAGGCCGGCGGCGGCGAAGCGGATCAGGTGTTCGACCGCACGCTCGCGATGCTGCTGTTCGGTCACGCCGGTCTTGCGCTTGATCACGCCAAAATCGGCCATGGCGTAGGTCAATGCGCCGGCGACGATATCCAGGCGCCAGTACAGCTCTTCCTTGTCCAGGTTGGGCAGGCGCTGGGCGAAGGCCGAATGGAATCGCTTGAGGACGTAGCCGTAGTTGTCGGACAGGAACTTGCGCAGGGCGTCGTTGTGCTCCGCGTAGGCCCTGGCCAGCAGGCGGACGAAAGCGCCACCGCCACCGCGGTCGAGAGAGAGGTCCAGGGCCGGACGGATGAACGCGGCGAGGAGGTCTTCCAGGTCGGCTTCCGGGCGCTGGGCCGCTTGTTCCAGCGCGTGCATCCGGTGGCTGTTGAGCTCGTCAAGGCGTCGCCGGAACACTTCGTTGATAAGATTTTCTTTCGATCCGAAGTGATAATTGACCGCTGCAAGGTTGACGTTGGCTGCGGCGGTGACCTGGCGCAGCGACGCTCCGGCGAATCCGTGCTGGGCGAACAGCTGCTCGGCGGCGCCGAGGATGCGTTCCTTGGTGGAGAAATGCTGCGTGTTCATGAAATCCTTGCTGTCCGGTCGGTGGGGCTGCCTGGTGCCCGGCCAGGTGCTGGTCCGCGTCGGATCGTAGGTAAAACGAGCGTTTGAATGCTACGAAACGGACCCGACCGGGTCAAACGGCGGACGCGAGCACTGTGGGGGGCTGCAAGACTGCCGGACAAGGGCGTGAACCGCCGTTGGCCGGGGCGGGAGCGGTCATTCGGCGGCCGTGGCCCGGTCCCGGCCGAGGCCCGTTCGGACCGGCTTATGCCGATAGCTGCATACCGGCCCCGGATCAGCTAGAATTCAAAAGGATATTGTCCGCTAACCCCGTATTTCTGCGTGAGTTTGGTGCTACCATCGCGCGCGGTGCCGGGATTCGATTTTCTTACAATTTGGAGTATTTGACATGGCGCTGGAGCGCACCCTGTCCATCATCAAGCCCGATGCCGTCGCCAAGAACGTGATCGGCGAGATCTACTCGCGTTTCGAGAAGGCCGGCCTCAAGGTCGTCGCCGCGAAAATGAAGCAGCTGTCGCGCAAGGAAGCCGAGGGCTTCTACGCGGTGCACCGCGAGCGTCCGTTCTTCAATGCCCTGGTTGAATTCATGATCTCCGGCCCGGTGATGATCCAGGCCCTCGAAGGCGAGAACGCCGTTCTCAAGAACCGCGACCTGATGGGCGCCACCGATCCGAAGAAGGCCGAAGCCGGCACCATCCGCGCCGATTTCGCTGACTCGATCGACGCAAACGCGGTGCACGGTTCCGACGCTGCCGAAACGGCCGCGGTCGAGATCGCCTACTTCTTCTCCACCACTGAGCTCTGCCCGCGTTGAGGGATGTACTGGTGACGACGGTGAAACCCAACCTGTTCGATTTTGATCGCAAGGGACTGCGAGAACTCTTTGCGTCCCTCGGCGAGAAGCCCTACCGGGCCGACCAGGTGATGAAATGGATGTATCACCGTCATGTCACCGACTTCGGTGGAATGACCGATGTCGGCAAGGCGCTGCGCGACAAGCTCAGCGCCGCCGTCGACATCGTGCCGCCCAAGACCCTCTTCGAGAAGCAGTCCTCCGATGCCACCCACAAGTGGCTGATCGGCATGGATGGCGGCAACGCCATCGAGACCGTCTTCATCCCCGAGGCGACGCGCGGCACGCTGTGCGTCTCCTCCCAGGTGGGCTGCGGCCTCAACTGCCAGTTCTGTTCCACGGCCACCCAGGGCTTCAACCGCAACCTGTCGACGGCCGAGATCGTCGGCCAGGTCTGGGTTGCCGCCAAGCACCTGGGCAATGTGCCGCACCACCAGCGCAAGCTCACCAATGTCGTCATGATGGGCATGGGTGAGCCGCTGCTCAATTTCGACAACGTCGTGCGCGCCATGAGCGTCATGCGCGATGACCTCGGATTCGGCCTTGCCAACAAGCGCGTCACGCTGTCCACGGCAGGCCTCGTTCCGATGATCGACCGGCTGAGCGAAGAGAGCGACGTCTCGCTCGCGGTGTCGCTGCATGCCCCCAATGACGAGCTGCGCACCGAGCTGGTGCCGCTCAACAAGAAGTACCCGATTGCCGAGCTGCTGGCGTCCTGCCAGCGCTACGCCGCGCGCCGTCCGCGCACGTCGATCACGTTCGAATACACCATGCTCAAGGACGTGAACGACAAACCCGAGCACGCGCGACAGCTGGTCAAGCTGATGCGCAAGGTGCCGTCCAAGGTCAACCTGATTCCTTTTAATCCCTTCACCGGCACGCGTTTCGAGCGCTCCGATGAAGCCGTCATTCGCTCGTTCCAGAAGATCCTGCTCGACGCTGGGGTACTGACCACGGTTCGCCGCACGCGCGGCGACGACATCGATGCTGCCTGTGGCCAGCTGAAGGGCCAGGTGCTCGACCGCACGCGCCGCCAGGCCGAATTCCGGCGCTCGCTGGAAAAAGGGCAGGCTGATGCCGCGTAAGTTCGCCCTGGCGCTCCTCCTGACCATGCTTGCCGTCGATGCGTCGGCGGCGGGGTCCCGGTCCAAGTCGGCGGAGAAAGCACGCGCTGCGGCAGAGGTCAACGTCAGCCTCGGCCAGCGCTACCTGGAACAGGGCAAGCTCGAACTCGCGTTGGAAAAACTGCAGAAGGCGCTCGAATACGATGCGTCCAATACCAACGCGCACACCGTGATCGCCGTCCTGTACGAGCGCATCAACGACCCGAAACGGGCCGAGCAGCACTATCGCCGGGCGTCCGAGTTGTCGCCCAAGCTGGGCGCCGTGAACAACAACTACGGCGCCTTTCTGTGCCGTTCGGGCAAGCTGGATGACGCGGCGCGCTACTTCGAAAAGGCGCTGGCCGATCCGTTCTACAAGACGCCCGACGTCGCGCGCACCAACGCAGGAACCTGCTACCTCCAGGGTGAGCGCCTTGATCCGGCGGAGCAGCAGTTCCGCAAGGCGCTGGAGATCAACCCGACCAATGCCGAGGCGCTGTACCAGCTGGCGCGCGTGCTGTTCCAGAAAAATGACTACCTGCGTGCCCGGGCCTTCCTGCAGCGATTCGATGCGCTGGGGCAGGCCAGTCCCGATGCGCTGCTGCTGGGGCGCGACATCGAGGAGAAACTGGGAAATACGCGTGAAGCCAACGAATATACCAAACGCCTCAAGACCGAGTTCCCGGATTCGACCCAGGCCAGAGAACTCGAATCGAGCACTCCGTCATGAAACGACGGAGTAAACCCAAGCAAGCTGGCACCGCGGCCTCCGCCAACGATCCGCCAGCAAGCCCACTGCACGCGAGCCCTGAACCAGCCCCAGTTGGCCCAGCCAGCCAACTCCCTCTCGACCTCGCCGAAGAATCGTTGCCGATGACCGCCAACCCGCACGACGACAACCGCAGTGACGATGTGGCAAGCGATATGTCCCTGGCCGTAGATGTGCAGAGCAACGAGCCTGCCTCGCCGGAAGATCCCCGCGACGTCGACCACGGTCGCGAGTTGTTCGTCATGCCGGCATCGACCACCTCGGTGGAAGTTGCTCCCAGCCTTGGCTCGCGCCTGCGCGCCGCGCGTGAAGCCCGCGGCTGGACCGTCGACGAAGCCGCGTTGAAATTGCGCCTGCCGCAGCGCGTGCTTGCGACGCTGGAGCGTGGCGATTTCGAGCGCATCGAACACGACGTGTACCTGCGTGGCTACCTCGCCAGCTACGCCCGCCTGCTCGGCGTTCCGACGACCGACGTCGACAGCCTGCTGCGTGACCGGGGGCAGAACCAGCCGGCCCTCGTGGCCACTGGCCGGATCTCGCGCTCTCGCTATCTATACGAACGGTATTCGGTTCCCGCCGTCTATGTCGTGCTGACCGGCCTGATCGTCGCGCCAGCCGTGTGGCTGGCCAGCCATGGCCGGTTCGAGCAGAACCTTGCGCGTCTGGCGCCGCTGGACGACAAACCCGCCCGCGTGGAACAACCGGTTGTGACGACCCCCGGTCCGACGCCGGGTGCGACTGTGCCGCTCGATGCCCCCAGCACCGCGGAGGCTGCTCCGCCGGCCACGTCGATGGTGGATACCGTGCCGCCTGCCGCTGAGTCGGCGGCGCCCGCGCAGCCATCGCCGCGCGTCGAGTCGCCGCTGATGGCCTCGATGGTTCCTTCCATAAAGCACGAGCCGATGCCGGCTGCGCCAGCTGGCAGCCACCGGGTTCAGCTCAAGCTCAAGGACGCCAGCTGGGTTGAGCTGGTGGGAGCGGACGGCCGCAAGCTGGAATACGGTTTGCTGGCAGCGGGTACGGAAAAGTCCTATACCACCGACCAGATCGTCAGTATCCGTCTGGGCAATGCGATCGGGGCCGAGCTGGTCGTGGACGGAAAGCCCGTTGATCTCGCGGCGTTCCGCCGTTCCAACGTGGCGCACCTGAAGCTGGTGGGCGGCGCTGCCCAGGCGCCGACAGTCACGTCGGATAACTGAACACCAAACGGCTGCCGCCGGTACCCCGCGTCCGCGGCCTCTGCTTCCTGTTACTCTACGCCGCCCCTGCCGATGGCCGGGGGCAAGTGCGGTGTTCCCTCGTCAGCGAGCGTGCACCGCCGGGCCTGTCCGCACGGCATCCCCTGGAGCCTCCGGCTCGCGCCGACGGACGCGGATTTACTTTCTAGAACTGACTCGCCATCCGGCGGGCGTGGAACGGATATCGCAACATGGCTTTCGACCAACTCGACGAACACGAACAAGGCGAAATAGTCCGCAAATGGATGCGCGAAAACTACGCATCGATCGCGGTCGGGATTGTCCTGGGCCTGCTGCTGGTTTTCGGCCTGCATCAGTACTGGGGCCACCAGGCGCTCAGCAAGGCGCGTGCGGCGGAAGAATTTCGTCTGTTCACCACCGCCCTCGAGGCAAAGAACGACGAGATGGCCAAAGCCGCCGCCGGTCGTATCGAACGCGACTTCGGCAAGTCTGCCTATGCGGTGCTGACCTTGCTGCGTGAAGCGAACAATGCGGTGACGAAGAAAGATCTCGCCACAGCGGAAACCCAGCTCCAGAGCGCCTTGGACAAAGCATCCTCGGACGCGATGAAAACCCTGGTCGGCCAGCGACTGGCCCGGGTCAAGGTGGCGATGGACAAGGGCCAGGATGCGCTCGCCCTGCTCGACAAGCTCCCGGCAGGCGCCTACGCCGCGGCGATCGCCGAGCTGCGCGGCGATATCCTCGTTGCCCTGGGCAAGCGCGACGAAGCGCGCACGGCCTACCAGGCGTCGATTGACGCACTGGACGCCACCGCCCCGAACCGCGCAACGCTTGAGATGAAGCGTGATGACCTGCTCCAGCCGGGTGCATCTGCATCGGCGACGGAGACCAAAAGCTCATGAAGAAAGCCGCGTTGATTCTTCCCTTCGCCATCAGCGTGGGGTTGCTCGGTGGCTGCGACTGGATGAAAGATCGCTCCACCAAGAAAGAAAACATCGCCGCTCCGAAGGAGTTGCGTGAACTGACACCGACGCTCAGCGTGACCGAGCTGTGGACCAAGGGCACCGGCAAAGGCGCTGGCAAGTCAGGCGTGCGTATTCGTCCGGCTGTCGCGGACGGGAAGCTGTACGCCGCCGGCGTCGACGGCGAGATCACGGCGATCGACGCCGCTTCCGGGCGCACCCTCTGGAACGAAGACTTCAAGCTGCGCTTTACCGGTGGTCCTGGTGTTAGCGGTGACCTGCTCGTGATCGGCGGACTGGACGGCGACGTTCTTGCCCTCGACGCCAGTACGGGCAAGGAACGCTGGCGCGCCCGGGTTTCGGCCGAAGTCATCACTGCACCGGCAATCGGCGACGGCCTTGCCGTGGTCCGCTGCAACGACGGCCGCATCTACGCCTTTGATGTTGCCGATGGCAAGCAGCGCTGGATCTACGACCGTCCCACCGTTCCGCTCCTGAGCCTGCGCGGCAACAGTGCGCCCGTCATCAACAACGGCCTCGTGCTCTCGGGCACGGACGCCGGCAAGGTGGTGGCGTTGCGCCTGAGCGACGGGGCCCCGGTCTGGGAACAGGCCCTGGCCGCCAGCGAAGGCCGCAGTGAAGTGGAGCGCCTGAGCGACGCCGACGGCACCCTGGCGGTGGAATCGGATGTCGTCTTCGGCGTTGCCAATCATGGCCAGGTGGTGGCCCTTGGCGCGGCCAACGGCCGTCCGTTGTGGAATCGCCCGCTGTCGAGCTACACCAACGTCGACGTATCGGCGAGCCAGGTCTACGCCGTGGACGAAGAATCCCAGGTCTGGGCGCTGGACCGCACCAGCGGTTCCTCGATGTGGAAACAGGACGCCTTCCAGCATCGCTGGCTCAGCGGCCCGGCGGTCCAGGGCGGTTACGTGGTCGTGGGCGACCTGGAAGGCTTCGTCCATTGGCTGGCAATCGCCGATGGCACCGAAGTGGCCCGCGAGCGCCTGTCCAAGGACCCGATCCGGGCAACCCCCGTTGTGTCCGGTGACGTGGTCTACGTGGAAGACGTGGAAGGCAAGCTTGGCGCCTATCGCGCCCAGCTCTGATCCGGGTCAAGCCTGACAACTTCGGATACCGCGGCAGATCGCGGTATCCTTTCTCTGTAGCTGGAAGGGGCTCGCGTCGGGCCCCTTCGTTTTCTTCACCGACATCCGCGCTCCAGCGCCCCGTCGGTCCATCGTGGCAGGCACCCGCATCGCGCCGGTGCGCCACACGAAACAGGTCCTGCGCATGTTGCCCGTCGTCGCTCTCGTCGGTCGTCCCAATGTCGGCAAGTCGACACTCTTCAATGTGCTCACCCGCACCCGCGACGCCCTGGTCGCCGACCAACCGGGCCTCACCCGCGACCGTCACTACGGTATTTGCCATCACGGTTCGCGGCCGTTTGTGGTCGTGGATACCGGCGGTCTTTCCGGGGAAGACGAGGGCATCGATGTCCTCATGGCCAGGCAGGTGCAACTGGCCATCGGCGAGGCGACGATCGTCGTTTTCGTCACGGACGCGCGCGCGGGCCTGATGGCGCAGGATCGCGAGATCCTCGGCGACCTGCGCAAACGCGGCAAACCCTTCGTCGTTGCCGTCAACAAGACCGATGGCCTCGATGAACACGCCAGCCTGGCCGACTTCGCCGCGTTGGGCGTGGATCGGCTCGTCCCGCTCGCCGCTTCGCACGGTCGTGGCGTCGACGGCCTGATGAATGCCATCGAGCCGCACCTGCCTGACGAAGCGCCCGAGGAAGTCCCCGCGACGGAAGAGGGCATCCGCGTCGCGATCGTCGGTCGCCCGAACGTGGGCAAGTCCACCCTGGTCAACCGCCTGCTGGGTGAAGACCGGGTGGTCGTTTCCGATATTGCCGGCACCACGCGCGACTCCATCCGCGTGCCGATCGAGCGCGACGGCAAGCGTTACACACTGATCGACACGGCCGGCGTCCGTCGCCGCGCCCGCGTCGAAGAAGCGATCGAGAAATTCAGCATCATCAAGACGCTGCAGTCGATCGCCGCGGCGCAGGTCGTGATCCTGCTGCTGGATGCCTCCGAAGGCGTGTCCGAGCAGGACGCCACGCTGATCGGGCACGTCCTCAATGAATCGCGTGCCCTGGTCGTTGTCGCCAACAAATGGGACAACCTCACCAAGTACCAGCGCGAGCAATGCGAAGTCTCGCTCGAGCGACGGCTGGACTTCGTGCAGTGGGCCGAGCGCATCTTCATCTCCGCCAAGCATGGCTCGGGTCTGCGCGAACTGATGAAAGCCGTCGATCGCGCCTACGCGTCCGCGATCAAGAAATTCAGCTCTTCGGAACTCAATCGCGCGCTCGAAACGGCCTACCAGTCGTACCAGCCACCGCTGGTCCGCGGCCATGCGCCCAAGTTGCGCTACGCGCACCCAGGTGGCACCAACCCGCCGACCGTGGTCATCCATGGCTCACGCACCAAACATCTGGCCGACAGCTACAAGCGCTACCTGGAGAACTTTTTCCGCAAGCGCTTCAAACTGGTCGGCACGCCGCTGCGGCTGGAGTTCCGCGACGGCGAAAATCCGTTTGCCGGGCGCAAGAACGAGCTGACCGACAGCCAGCAGCGCAAACGCCAGCGGATGATCCGGCGCGCCAAGAAGCAGTGACGACGACGCCAGCCGAGCCCCGGGGCGGAGTGACCGCCGCCATCCTGGCGGGGGGCGCCGGCAGCCGGTTCGGTGGGCAGGACAAGGGACTGGTCGACCTGTGTGGTCGCCCGCTGGTGCATTGGGTCACCCAGGCGCTGCGGCCACAGTGCCAGGCGCTGCTGATCGTCGCCAACCGCAACCTGGACCGCTACGCGGAGCTCGGCCCCGTCGTCGCTGACGCGCAAGCCGGTTTTCCGGGGCCACTGGAAGGCATTCGCGCCGCTCTTGGCGCAGTCCTCACACCGTGGATGCTCACCGTTCCCGTCGACTGCCCGCGTCCCGGCAGCGACCTGGCTTCGCGCCTGGCGAGCGCCGTCGTCCCGGGGTGTGCCGGCACGGTGGCGTTTGACGGCGTTCGCCGCCAGCCATTGTTCGCGCTCTACCACGTGCCCGCGCTGCGCGCCGCGGCGCTCCCGGCGCAATCGGGATCCGTGTGGCAATGGCAGGATGCGCTGGGTATCCGGGAAGTGTCCTTTGCCGATACGCCTGGCCGATTCCATAACCTGAATACGCTGGAAGAGCTGCGCGCCTTTGCGGCCAGCGCCGCAACCGGCAGCGCCCCCGCCGGCGACCAACCGTTGGGAGGAGGGAATCGATGAGTTCATCGCAGGGGGGCACCGAATCGACAGAAACGTCCCGGTTCGCCACGGGCATCAGTGTCGACGATGCGCGCGAGCGCATCCTCCGCCGGGCAGGCGGCTGCCCGCCGCGTACTGCGCAACTGACGCTGGGGCAGGCGCGTGGCCGCATCCTGGCGGTTGCGGTGCATGCCCCGCTGTCGGTTCCGCCCTTTGCCAATTCCGCGATGGACGGATTTGCAGTGCGCGGCAGCGACCTGCCGGGATTGGGCGAACGGGCCCTGCATCTGCGGGGTACCCGGCTGGCCGGTGATGGGTCACCCATTTGCGTCGAGCCGGGCGAGTGCGTCCGGGTGACGACCGGCGCGCCCGTACCGCCTGGCGCGGACACCATCGTCATCAAGGAAAACGTGCGCGTCGACGGCGACACCGTGTGGATCGCGGCCGGCGAGACCGCCGGTTCGCATGTGCGCCCGGCCGGCGAGGACTACCTCGTTGGCGATCTGGCCTTCGCACCCGGCACGGTGTTGACGCCGGCTCGGCTCGGCGTGCTGGCCTCCTTCGGGATGTCGCACGTCGAGGTGGTTGAGCCTGTGCGAGCCATCGTGCTGACCACCGGCGACGAGATCGCCGCCGCCGGATTCCCGCTGGGCCACGGACAGATCTACAACTCCAACCAGTTCACCCTGTCGGCCCTGCTCGAACAGGCCGGCGCCCAGGTGCTGCGCCACCAGCACGTCCGCGACGATCCGGAGGCGCTGCGCGTGGCGCTCCGGAACGCCGCCGCCGAGGCCGATATCGTGATCAGCTCGGGCGGCGTGTCGGCCGGGGAGGCTGATTTCCTGCCACGCCTGCTGCAGCAGGTCGGGACGGTCGATTTCTGGAAAGTGCGCATGAAACCCGGCATGCCGATGCTCTTTGGCAGCGTCGGCGAGGCCCTGGTATTCGCCCTGCCGGGTAATCCGGTATCGAGCATGGCCACCTTCCTCGCCCTGGTGCGGCCGGCGCTGGATGCCCTGGCGGGGCGCCCGCCACCACGGCCGTGGCACGCGCGGTTGTCCCGCGCTATCGTGAAGAATCACCGCCGTGCCGAATTCCAGCGTGCGCGCTGGGAAAGCCGTGGCGACGGCAGCGTGTGGGTGACGCCGTTCTTGCGCCAGGGCTCAGGGGTCCTGCGCAGCGTCGCCGAAGCCGACTGCCTGATTGTGCTGTCTGAAAGCGACGAACACCTGCCGGAAGGGTCCTGTGTCCCGATCCTTCCCCTGCCGGAGAATTGCTGATCATGCCCAGCCGCGAAGAACTGCTCACCGAATTGCGGACGCGCGTTCGCGAAGTGACGCCGGTCCAGGCCTGGGAGGCCACGCAGTCCGGTGCGGTGCTGATCGACGTGCGTGACGACGGCGAACGTTCCGCCGGCATGCCCCGCGGCGCGCTGGGTATTTCCCGCGGTTTCCTGGAGCTGCGCGTCGGCGAGCAGGTACCCGACCGGGCGACGCCCATATACGCGCTGTGCGGCAGCGGCACGCGTTCCTTGTTTGCGGCCGACACCCTGCGCCAGCTCGGCTACGCCACTGTCGCGTCCGTCGCGGGTGGCTACGCGGCGTGGCTTGCCGGCGCATTGCCGATCGAGCGCAGCGCGCTGGATACGGACAGCGCCGAACGCTATTCGCGCCATCTGCTGTTGCCGGAAGTCGGCGCCGAAGGGCAGGCGCGGCTGGCCCGGTCGACCGTGGTGCTGATCGGCGCTGGCGGCCTGGGGTCTCCGGCGGCGTACTACCTTGCCGCGGCCGGTGTTGGAAGGTTGTGCCTGGTGGATGACGACCACGTCGAGCGGTCCAATCTCCAGCGCCAGATCCTGCACGCCGATGCCCGTGTCGGGATGCTCAAGACGGAGTCGGCGCGAATGACGCTGACCGGCCTCAACCCCCGCATCCAGGTGGACGTCGTCAACGAGCGCCTGCTGGCGGGCAACGTGGAGTCGGTCCTCGCCGACGCCGACGTCGTGATCGACGGCGCGGACAATTTCCCGACCCGTTATCTTCTCAATGCCGCTTGCCTGAACCTGGGCAAGCCGCTGGTCTACGGTGCGGTGCACCGTTTCACGGGCCAGGTCAGCGTGTTTGACCCGCGTGACGCCGCGTCGCCGTGCTATCGCTGTCTATTTCCGGAACCGCCGTCAGCGGCGGAAGCACCCAATTGCGCGGAGGCGGGCGTGCTGGGCGTGCTGCCGGGCGTCATCGGCCTGCTCCAGGCGACCGAGGCGATCAAGCTCCTGCTGGGGCGGGGCGATCCCCTGGTCGGGCGGCTGCTGTGCTACGACGCATTGGCAGCCAGCTTCCGGACGCTGCGCCTGGGGCGCGATCCACAGTGTCCCGGCTGCAGCGCACCCGGGCTCGTGCCCTATGTCGATATCGAGCAGATCTGCGCGGCGCACTGAAGCGCCACGCTGTCCCTCAGCCGTGCGTTTTCTTCTGGCTGCGCTCGAACGCGGCGAGCTGCTCCGGCGTGGCGTCTTTCTGGTACCGGCTTTTCCACTCGCCGAAAGGCATGCCGTAGATGTGCTCGCGCGCCTGGTCCTTGGACAGGTCCGCGCCACGCTCGGCGGCGGCGTCGCGGTACCAGTCAGCCAGGCAGTTGCGACAGAAGCCGGCCGTGATCATCAGGTCGATGTTCTGCACATCACTGCGTTCGCGCAGATGGGCCAGGAGACGACGGAACGCGGCAGCTTCCAGTTCAGTGGTGTTCATGTCGGTGGGATCGTCCAGGGGGCAGAAGAGCGGGAATTGTAGGCCGCGAAGCCGCCTGCGAACGATTCCTCCAGCCATGTCGAGGTGTCGGGGCGGTTTGAGGCCCCCCGTCCGACCGTGGATAATGCGCGCCTTGCCCGCCGCCCTTCGGCGTCTTCGAAGCGTGGCGCATCGTATGCACTCATCTGATCGGCCGCGGGCCGGTACGGGATTTGCTAGACCATGACCGCCCGCATCCTGGACGGCAAACGCATCGCCGACGAATTGCTCGCCCGGATCCAGGCCCGGGTCGCCGAACGGGCCACCCTCGGCAAATCACGTCCCGGACTGGCTGTCGTGCTCGTTGGCAGCGACCCGGCGTCCGGCGTCTACGTGAAGAACAAGCGCAAGGCCTGCAAGCAGGTCGGCTTCCGCTCGTTCGACTACGACCTTCCCGCTGACACCAGCCAGACCGATCTCTACGCCCTGATCGACAAACTCAATGCCGACGAGAAGGTTCACGGCATCCTGGTGCAGCTGCCGTTGCCGCCGCATATCGACGCGACGGCGCTGATCAATCGCATCGATCCGCGCAAGGACGTGGATGGCTTCCACGCCGCCAATGTGGGTTCCCTCGTCCTGCGCCAACGTGGCCTGCGCCCATGCACGCCCAAGGGCGTGATGACCCTGCTGGCCCACACCGACAAACCAATCCGTGGCGAACATGCCGTCATCGTCGGCGTTTCCAACCACGTCGGCCGGCCGATGGCGCTCGAGCTGCTCCTGGCGGGCTGCACCACCACCTCCTGCCACAAATTCACGCGCGATCTCGCGGGGTTCGTTGCCCAGGCCGACATCGTCGTGGTCGCCGTCGGACGTCCAGGGCTGGTCAAGGGCGAATGGATCAAACCCGGTGCCATCGTGGTCGACATCGGCATCAACCGGCTCGACGATGGAACCCTGGTGGGCGACGTGGAATTCGATGTCGCAGCCGAGCGCGCGTCGTGGATTACGCCGGTTCCCGGCGGTGTCGGGCGGATGACCGTGGCGACGCTGATCGAGAACACCCTCGAAGCGGCCGAAACCTTCTTCGACGGACGATAATCACGTGAAGACTTCGCTCCCACGGAAGTTCGCCGGACTGTGCCTGGCCGCGGTCGCCCTGAGCGGCTGCGCCGGGATCGTCAACAAGGCGACGCAACGCTTTGCCGACAATCTCGGTACCGCCATTCTCAACGAGAACGATCCCGCCACGGTGCGCGATGGCGTGCCCGCGTACCTGCTGTTGCTCGACGCGCTGATACAGGGTGATCCGAACAATACCGGTACCCTGCTGGCCGGTGCGAAACTCTACGGCGCTTACGCTGGCGGTTTCGTGACCGAGCCCGAGCGCGGCAAGCGTCTTTCGCTCAAGGCCTTCGATTACGCCAGGCGCGCCACCTGCATTCGTTCAAAGCCGCTGTGCGATGTGCTGGCGCAGCCCTATGAAACCTTCGCGGCGGCGGTGAACAGGGCCGGGGCAAAAGAGATCGACATTTTGTACGGGCTGGGTTCTGCCTGGGCTGGCCGCATCCAGCAGGACAGTGGCGACTGGAACGCCATTGCCGATCTTCCCAAGGTGCAGCTGATCTTCGAGCGCATTCTGGCGCTCAGTCCCGACTATGAAGCGGGTGCACCGAACATGGTGATGGGGGTGCTGCACTCGCTCCGCCCCGAGTCGCTCGGCGGCAAGCCGGAACTGGGCAAGACCTATTTCGAGAAAGCCATTGCCATGTCCGGCGGCAAGAACCTCATGGCCAAGACACTCTACGCGCAGTACTACGCGCGGCTGGTGTTCGACCAGGAGCTGCACGACCGGCTTCTCAACGAAGTGATCGCCGCGCCGGCCGAGGCGCCCACGCTCACGCTGATGAACACGCTGGCGCAGGAGCGCGGAAAACTCCTGCTGCAGACCGGCAAAGATTATTTCTAGACAACCGCGTGCCGCTCGCAGGCACCGGAACGTGGAGCACATCATGAAGATCCGAAAGATGGGACGGTGGAGTCTGCTCGCGCTGGCGCTGCTGTCGGGCGTCGCATCCGCGGCGGAAGTGTTCAAGATCGCGACCGTAGCGCCGGACGGCACCGCCTGGATGCGCGAAATGCGCGCGGGTGCAGACGCGGTCAAGACGCGCACGGAAGGCCGTGTCGAGATCAAGTACTACCCGGGCGGCGTGATGGGCGATCCGGCCACGGTTCTGCGCAAGATCAAGATCGGCCAGCTGCACGGCGGCGCCTTCACCGGTGGCGAGATCTCCGGCGTGAATCCCGATGTCCAGATCTACAGCCTGCCGTTCATCTTCCGCAGCCAGGCGGAAGTCGACGCCGTCCGCGCCAAGCTGGACGAAAAGATCAAGGCTGGCTTTGAACCGAAGGGTTTCGTCGCGCTGGGTCTGTCCGGAGGCGGTTTCGCCTATATCATGAGCACGAAGCCGATCAAGAACCGCGATGACCTCAAGGCCTCCAAGGTGTGGGTGCCGCAGGGCGACTACATCGCCGAAGTGGCGTTCAAGGCGGCTGGCGTGACGCCGATCTCGCTGCCGCTCGCCGACGTGTTCACCAGCCTTCAGACCGGCCTGATCGATACGGCTGCCAACACCATGGCCGGCAGCATCGCGTTCCAGTGGCACACCAAGATCAAGCACGTGGTCGATCTGCCGGTCAGCTACGTCGTCGGCGTGCTCACCGTCGACAAGAAAGCCTTCGACAAGCTGACGCCGGATGACCAGGCCGCCGTGAAGGATGAAATGGCCAAGGCCTTCGCGCGCCTGGACAAGGTCAGCATCGAAGACAACAAGGCCGCACTGGAAACGCTGAAGGGGCAGGGCATCACGATCTATCAGCCCAGTGCCGAGGAACAGAAAACCTGGCAGACCGTCGGCCAGGACGCCTCCAGGCAACTGGAGGGCGAGAAGGCGTTTTCGGCCGAGCTGTACAAAGTGCTCAATGACGAGCTGGCGGCCGTACGCGCCAGGCAGTAACCAGGAGCCCTGTTCGTGACCGATCGCCTTCGGCGCCTTGTGACGCGTGTGCACCTGATCGAAGACTGGGTGCTGACGGCGTTCGTGCTCGTACTGGTTGTCCTGGCCGGTGCGCAGATCCTGCTGCGCAACGTGTTTGATAGCGGCTTTGCCTGGGCCGAGCCGCTGCTGCGCGCCCTGGTGCTCTGGAGCGCCATGCTTGGCGCCGTCATCGCCACGCGCGAAGACCAGCACATCGGTCTGGATTTCATCGCCCGTTTCGTCAGCGGCTGGAAGCTCCGCGTCGCGCGCTTTCTTGCGCTGGCCTTCGCCGGTGGCCTGTGCGCCGCAATGACCTGGCACAGCCTCGCCCTGGTCCAGCTGGACAAGGAAGGCGGAACGCCCGGCGTCCTGGGAATTCCCGCCTGGGGCCTGGAGCTGGTGCTGCCGATCGGTTTTGGGCTGATGGCCATCCGTTTTCTGATCCGCGCGTTCATGCCGCCCCACGACCGTCACGGTGAAGAACCGGGAGCGGCCGCATGATCTGGGTCATCGTGGGGGCGCTGTTGATCCTCGCGGCGCTCGGCGCGCCGCTGTTCGCGCTGCTCGGCGTGATCGCGTTGCTGGGTTTCAGCAGCGCAGGGCAGGAGGGTATCGCGGTGGCGGTCGAGTTCTACCGCCTCTCCGACATGCCGGCGCTGATCGCGATTCCGCTTTTCACGCTCGCCGGCTATCTGCTGGCGGAAAGCCAGACGCCCCAGCGACTGGTGCGGTTGACCAACGCCCTGGTCGGCTGGATGCCGGGTGGGCTCGCTATCGTGGCCATTCTTGCGTGCACGCTGTTCACGGCGTTTACGGGCGCCACGGGCGTCACCATCATCGCGCTCGGGGCGGTGCTGTATCCGGCGCTGCGCCAGGCGCACTACGAACAGCGTTTCACCCTGGGCCTGCTGACGGCTTCCGGCAGCCTCGGCCTGCTGCTGGTGCCTTCGATGCCGCTGATCCTCTACGGGGTCGTCGCGCAGCAGTTCCAGACCACGCCGCCGGTCACAATCGATGCGCTGTTCAAGGCCGGTGTGCTGCCGTGCCTCCTGATGGTCGTGATGCTCGGTGCGTACAGCGCCTGGCACGTGCGCAAGGTACCGCGTCCGCCCAGTGCCGGTGTGCGCGAGGTGTGGGCGGCGGTGAAAGCGGCAGCCTGGGAAATCCCGCTGCCGTTCGTGGTGCTGATCGGCATCTATTCCGGCGCGCTGGCGGCTTCCGAGGCAGCCGCGGCCACGGCGCTGTACGTGCTGGTGGTGACAGTGCTGATTCGTCGCGAAATTCCGCTGGGGCAGCTGCCGCGGGTGATTCGCCACGCGATGGTGCTGGTGGGCGGCATCCTGGTGATCCTGGGCTTCTCGTTGGCGCTGACCAACTGGCTGATCGATGCCGAGGTGCCGGACAAACTGTTCCAGTTCCTGCGCACGCAGATCCCGGAAAGCCAGCCGTTCCTGTTCCTTTTGGCCCTGAACCTGTTCCTGCTGGTCTTCGGAATGCTGCTGGAGGGTTTCCCGGCGATCATCCTGCTGGTGCCGCTCGTGTTGCCCGTTGCCCTGCGCTATGGGGTCGATCCGGTACACCTGGGCATCATTTTCCTGGCCAACCTGCAGCTGGGCATCTTCCTGCCGCCGCTGGGCATCAACCTCTATATCGCCAGCGCGCGCTTCCGCCAGCCCGTGATGACCCTGGTTCGCGCCGCCGTGCCGTTCTTCCTCATCATGCTGGCGGCGACCCTGGTGATCACCTACTGGCCAGGGCTCTCGCTCTGGCTGGCGCGATAAACCCGTGTGGCCGCGGGGGATTCCTCCGCGGCGGATCGGCGCAACGGGCCGGCCTGGTCGGGCGTCGCGGTACCATTCCGCGCTGTACGGCCAGAGCCTTCGGCATTTCAGTTTGAGCCGCGGCCGGGTTCCCGTATAATCCCGTTTTTGCGACGGCCGAAACCGCATGCGCATCCTTGCCGAAGCCCTGACGTTTGACGACGTCTCCCTCGTTCCCGCCTATTCCAACGTCCTGCCCAAGGACGTCAACACCTCCACGCGACTGACCCGCTCGATCCGCCTGAACATCCCGGTGGTGTCCGCGGCCATGGATACGGTCACGGAAGCCCGGCTCGCCATCACCATGGCGCAGAGCGGCGGCATCGGCATCATCCACAAGAACATGCCGGTCGAGCGCCAGGCCAGTGAAGTGCGCCTGGTGAAGAAGTTCGAGGCCGGCGTGATCCGCGACCCGATCACCGTCAATCCGGAAACCTCGATCCGCGAAGTGATGCAGATCGTCCGTGCACGCAACATCTCCGGCGTGCCGGTGGTAGACGCGGACAACGGCCTGGTCGGCATCGTCACCAACCGTGACCTGCGCTTCGAGCGCAAGCCGGACGATCCGGTCCGCCACATCATGACCCGCAAGGATCGCCTGGTTACCGTGAAGGAAGGTGCTTCCGAAGACGACGTCCTCGCGCTGCTGCACAAGCACCGTATCGAAAAGGTCCTGGTGGTCGATGACGAGTTCCGCCTGCGCGGCCTCATCACCGTCAAGGACATCCAGAAAGCCCGCGACAATCCCAACGCCGCCAAGGACTCCCACGAGCGCCTGCGCGTCGGCGCCGCCGTCGGCGTCGGTGGCGATACGGAAGACCGCGTGGCCGCCCTGGTGGAAGCGGGCGTCGACGTCATCGTCGTCGATACCGCCCACGGTCATTCGCAGGGCGTGCTCGATCGCGTCCGCTGGGTAAAGAAGAACTTCCCGAACATGCAGGTCATCGGCGGCAACATCGTCACCGCTGATGCCGCGCTCGCCCTGGTCGATGCCGGCGTGGACGCGGTCAAGGTCGGCGTCGGCCCCGGCTCGATCTGCACCACGCGCATCGTCGCCGGTGTGGGCGTGCCGCAGATCAGCGCGGTGAGCATGGTGGCCGAAGCCCTGCGCCCGCATGACGTTCCGCTCATCGCCGACGGCGGCATCCGCTACTCCGGCGATATCGCCAAGGCGCTGGTCGCCGGTGCCTCCACCGTCATGATCGGCGGCATGTTTGCCGGTACCGAGGAAGCCCCGGGCGAAGTCGAGCTGTACCAGGGCCGTTCCTACAAGAGCTACCGTGGCATGGGTTCGCTCGGTGCGATGCAGAAGGGCTCGAAGGACCGCTACTTCCAGGACGAAGCCGACGCCGACAAGCTCGTGCCCGAAGGCATCGAAGGTCGCGTTCCGTATCGCGGCCCGCTGCGCAGCATCGTGCACCAGCTGCTTGGTGGTCTGCGCGCGTCGATGGGCTATGTTGGCTGCGCAACGGTCGAAGACCTGCAGCGCAAGCCCCAGTTCGTGCGCATCACCAGTGCCGGCGTGCGCGAGTCGCATGTGCACGACGTGACGATCACCAAAGAAGCGCCGAACTACCGTCTTGATTGACACCACACTTGGGGACCTGCGGGTCCCCAAGTGCTTTAAGGGCCAGGCCCGGCAACCTCTCCAGCAGCAACGTCCAGCGAAAAACCCCGATCATGCAGAATATTCACAACGATAAGATTCTCATCCTGGATTTCGGCGCCCAGTACACCCAGCTGATCGCCCGTCGCATCCGCGAGATCGGCGTCTACTGTGAGATCTGGGCGTGGGACCACAATCCGGCCGACATCGCCGCGTTTGCGCCGAAAGGCATCATTCTCTCCGGCGGCCCCGAGTCGGTGACCGAAGCCAATTCCCCGCGTGCGCCGAAGGAAGTCTTCGATAGCGGCCTGCCGGTGCTGGGAATCTGCTATGGCATGCAGACCATGGCTGAACAGCTCGGCGGCCGCGTGGAAGGCGGACACCATCGCGAGTTCGGCTATGCCCGCCTCACCGCGCAGACTCACTGCAGCCTGTTCAAGGGCCTGGTGAACGATGCCGAGGGCTCGCCGACGTTCGGCGAAGGCGAAAGCTGGATGGGCGATCAGGGTGGCACGCCGGTGGCCGCGACGCCGGATCGCGTCGCGCTCGATGTCTGGATGTCCCACGGCGATCGTGTCACCCGGCTGCCGGCGGGTTTCTCGGCGGTCGGTTCCACCGATTCGCTCGACCTTGCCGCCATGGCCGACGAATCGCGTCGCTACTACGGCGTGCAATTCCACCCGGAAGTCACTCATACCAAGCAGGGCGCGGAGCTGCTGCGCCGCTTCGTCGTCGACATCTGTGCCTGCCAGACGCTCTGGACACCCGCCAACATCATCGAGGATGCCGTCGAGCGCGTCCGCGCCCAGGTCGGTACCGACAAGGTGCTGCTCGGCCTCTCCGGTGGCGTTGATTCGTCGGTCGTTGCCGCGCTGCTCGAAAAGGCGATCGGCGACCAGCTGATCTGCGTCTTCGTCGATACGGGCCTGCTCCGCTGGAACGAGGGCGACCAGGTCATGGCGACGATGGCCCAGAACATGGGCGTCAACGTCATCCGCGTGAACGCGGCCGACCGCTACTACGCGGCGCTGGCCGGCGTGCAGGATCCGGAAGCCAAGCGCAAGATTATCGGCAAGCTCTTCGTCGAGATCTTCGAAGAAGAATCGGCCAAGCTCACCGACGTGAAGTGGCTCGCCCAGGGCACCATCTACCCCGACGTGATCGAATCGGCCGGATCAAAGACCGGCAAGGCTCATGTCATCAAAAGCCACCACAACGTCGGTGGCCTGCCCGAGCATATGAAGCTCGGCCTCGTCGAACCGCTGCGTGAACTGTTCAAGGATGAAGTCCGCCGCATGGGTGTCGAACTCGGACTGCCACGCGAGATGGTCTATCGCCATCCGTTCCCTGGTCCAGGGCTGGGCGTGCGCATCCTTGGTGAGGTCAAGTCCGAGTACGTGGAGCTGCTGCAGCGGGCCGACCACATCTTCATCGAAGAGCTGCGCGCCCAGAACCTCTACGACAAGACCAGCCAGGCGTTTGCGGTCTTCCTTCCGGTCAAGTCCGTCGGCGTCGTCGGCGACGGCCGCGCCTACGAGTGGGTCATCGCCCTGCGCGCGGTCGAAACCATCGACTTCATGACCGCCCATTGGGCGCGGCTGCCGTACGAGTTTCTCGAAACCGTTTCGCGCCGCATCATCAACGAGCTGCGCGGCATTTCCCGTGTCGTCTACGACATCAGCGGAAAGCCGCCGGCGACGATTGAGTGGGAATAAGCGTCATGCCGCAGCGGCGTCCTGGACGCCGCTGCGGATGATGATGACGCGGTGCCGGCGATGCTTGTCACTCTTTTGCCGGTCGTCGGCCGGCGGGGAGACGAGTCAGGTGCCGGGCACGACGGCACCGAAACAGTGGCCGTGTCGCTCCTGCGCTAGTGCAGTGAACCCCTTTCGACCTTCGCGCAGGCTTCCACATGTTTCGTGAGGGCGGCCAGTAGCGCATCGACGTCCCGCTTCAGGTCGGGAGGCAGCGGGTTCTTGCCCGCCGTCACGCAGCGGACGAGGCCGGACAGCGCGCGCACACCGGCCTCCGACTTCTCGCGCTCTTTCCGCGCGGCGCCGGGGGCTCGCGGAACAATGAAGCACGTCCCCGCATAGGCTGCGGCGATCACGTCCTCCATGTCGTAGGTCGGGCCGTCATCATCCCTGAACTTATTCATGCGAGTGGACTCCCCCGGAAACGGCAGGGCAGGGCAAGCCCGCGTAGCGGCGCGACAACGGATACGGGCGGCGGGTACGGCTCGAAGGCAGACGTTCGCCGGCAGCGAACGGGCGTTCCTTGCTGAGAAACATGAGATGTCCTCGACGAGTGAAGTGACCTCGTCACCGGACCCGAATCGGTGACGGACGACGCAGGGTTGGTCTACCGGCAAAGAGGACCGGCCAGCCTTGCGGCTGCCAAGCGCCGCCCGCCATTGAAACGAATTCCATGGATGCGCCCATCCGTCGTGCGAACGCACAAAGGCGCTGCATCAATGGACGGCGCTCGGTGCGCCTCTTTGAGCCAGGAGACCAATCCCGGGCTGCCGAGCAGGTGGGCAGCGCGGGGATTGTGTCGGTGCAATTCTCGCGAGTCAATGCAGCCAACTGTGCGTAGGCGGATGTCGTACGACTTCAGGCCTTTGCGCAATGTGTCGTTTGGCTAAATGTAGCAGCAGATGTCTACTCGCAGGCCGCTTCGCTCTGCTAGAAAATTTCGTAAGCCGTGCTGCGCCCCCCGCAGTTTTCCGTAACACCCCGGCGCCTATCAACTCGTTGATATCCCGTAGTGCCGTATCTGCGGAGCACTTGGCCAGTGACGCCCATTTGCTGCTCGTCAGCCGACCCTCGAAACCGTCGAGCAGCCGGTTGAGCACTTTGATCTGCCGCGCGTTCATGGGAACTTCGGCCCATTGCTGCCAGAAGCGCGACTTTCGCAGCACGCTGTCCAGCGTGACATGTGCGTTATCGATGGAACGCTGCAATGTCGCCAGGAACCACATGAGCCAGGGGGTCACCTCGAGCGACCTTTTCTGGGTGCGTTCCAGTATGTCGTAGTAGTCCTTCCGTTCCCGTTGGATCTGCGCGGACAGACTGTAGAACCGCTGTGGGCTGCTGTCGCTACGCGCCAGGAACAGGTCACCCACGGCCCTCGCGATGCGCCCGTTTCCGTCGTCAAACGGATGCAGTGTGACAAACCACAGGTGCGCCAGCGCGGCTTTGATCAATGGTGGGTGCGACAGGTCGTTGTTTGCCCAGGCAAGGAAAGACGATATTTCTTCATTTAACACATCTGCCGGCGGCGCCTGGAAGTGCACTTTCTGGCGATGATGCGGACCCGACACCACCTGCATGGGTCCATTGCCGTCATCGCGCCACCGGCCAACCCGGATCGCGCTCATCCCGCTGTACCCGGTCGGGAACAGGGCGGCGTGCCACCCGAACAGGCGCTGCTCCGTCAGGGGAGCGTCATAATGCGCCGTGGCGTCCATGATCATGTCGACGACACCCTCGGCCGAGCGGTCCACCGGTGCGAGTGCGCCGATGTTAACGCCCAGGCGACGGGCGATCGACGACCGGACCGACTGGACATCGAGAATTTCTCCCTCGATCGCGCTGGTTTTCACAGCGTCCTCGGTCAGGGCGGAAAGCTGTGCCAGGTCGCGCAGTCCCATCCCCGCGTCGGCCAGACGGCCCAGCAGAAGGCCCTGGGCTTTGCTGGCGAGGCTGAGCGGGCCGGCGAGGGCATTCAGGTCATAGCGCCAGTGGGGCCAATCGTCGGCCTGCCAGATATAGGTCTTATCTCCGCAATTCATGCGGAGATTATGAGGCTCATTGGACACCCTGGCAATTTGGCGCGGCATCAGGGGGGCGGTGGCAGGGCCGGCGCTGATGCGCGAGATTCGACGACAATCACCACCGAAGTAGACCAACAGCCGGCCATAGGCATGTGGCCGGGTTAGTGTAGGTGCCTGCCAACACCTTTCTGGGTCGAGGAATCAGAATGCCCCGGTTTTACCCATTCGGAATGCCCACCTACGATGCTGTACTCCGCAAGTCACTGCCGGGAATGGATCTGCCAGCGTCAACGCTCGGGGAACTGCTTGACAGCTACTACGCCGCAACAGGGTTCAAGATCGTCCCTTCCGAAGGCCCCGACTACTTCGTACACGACACCGAGCGATTCGGAGCGATCGAGGTCGATTTGCACATCGAGCGTGACGGGCAAGAACTGTGTCCGGGGCAGGATCTGCTCTTTCCGTTGTTGCCGAACGATCTTGTTTTCATCGCGCCGATGGCATGCTGATGTGTTCGCCAGACACGTTGCAACGCGGAACAGATCACTGGAAGTGCGATGTCTGCGCGATTTCGACGCAGTACGGATACCGCAAGACTGCGTCGAAGAAGCGTCGCGACGGATTCGGTAAATGGTGGCGCTAGCTGCCGGGCCCGCCACGATACTCCGCCCAGCGCGGAAGCCCGAGGGTGCGGATCTTCTGGTACGCGGGGCGCGCCAGAAAGGCGCCAAACAGCGCGCCGGCGATAACGCAGAATGTCAGGAATCGCCAGCCGGAAACGGGGGGAACCTGGCGTGAGGCGGCGAGCATCGACATAAAGGTGCCCCAGCCGAATGCGAACAGAACGCCGGGAACCAGCGCCAGATGCCAGAAACTGGCGAACAGCGGCGGCGTGATCTTGACGCCCAGGCGCCAGAGCAGCCGGTAGGCGGGTGGGGCGTAGTCGAGGCTTTTCAGTCCCATGGAAGACAGGTGGGTCTCCATGCGACGGATTTTTTCCCAGTGATCCATTGTGTATCTCGTGAGCAGCTGCCCATTCGCCTGCCGGGCAGGCGGCGGAATTGGGCCTGAGGAGGATGGGCGTGAACCCGTTGTGCCGCGAAGGGTTTCACGATCCGTGCCACTCCTCCTTTGTGTTCATCGGGCGCGCGGGCGCTTGATTTCCCGGGTCGCGTTGCCAGTCGTGATCGCGAATCACTGGCGGGTCCTGTCAGGCTTCCGTCTTCCGCAGTACGCGAAGGTTGCCATAGACCGTGAGCCCGATGATCGCTGTCGCCACCACGGCAGCGACCAGGGTGTGCGACATGACAGGGGGCGTCGGCGTAGCCGCATCAGCTGTGCGAAGCAGTCCGACGATGGTCCAGGGCTGGCGTCCGCATTCGGCGACGATCCAGCCCGCTATCGTCGCGACGAAGCCCAGAGGCGCGGAATAGATGAGGGCGCTCGAGAATCTGCTGCTGCTGCGCAGTCGTCCGCGCCACAGCAGCCACACCCCCCAGCACGTCAATCCCGCGCACCACAGCCCGATCAGCACCATCAGCCGAAAGCCGAAGAATACGGGTATCAGTGGCGGACGGTTCTGCGGTGCAATTTTGTCCAGGCCATCGACTGATCCGTTCCAGTCATGCGTGAAGATCAGGCTGCCGATCCGCGGAATTTCCAGCGCAGCCATATTGCGTTGCCGGACCTGGTCGGGCCAGGCCCAGAGCACCAGTGGCGCGCCGTGCTGCGTTTCCCACAGTGCTTCGATCGCGGCGAACTTCGCCGGCTGATGCTCACGGACGTGCAGCCCGCTAAGGTGCCCGGTCAGTACTTGCGCCGGAACGACGAGAGCCAGTGCCAGGAGAGAGACCTTCACGCTCAGGCGGCCACTGGCGCTACCGGTGCGGCGCCACTGCCACGCGCCCACGCCTGCCAGGACAAGTGCGGCGGTGAACAGCGCTCCCAGCACCACATGTGCGAATCGGTTTGGCAGCAGGGGATTGAGCAGTATCGCGTTCCAGTCCACCGGGACGAGTTTTCCGGCAACAACCGCAACACCGGTGGGATGCTGCATGAAGGTGTTGGCACACAGAATCCAATACCCTGCATTGGTGAGCATGACCGCCACAACGACCGTGGCACCCGCCCGCAGCCACGCTGGCACGCCGCGCCGTCCGTCCATCAGCATGACGCCAATACATGCTGCTTCGACCACGGCCAGCAGGGGTGTCTCCGCGGTGCGTAGGGGGTCGAGTACCGGCGCGGCGAATTCGACGAACGGTCGGAACAGCGTTGCGAACTGGTGACCCAGCAGTATTCCGGTCGCGATGCCCGCGAGGAAGTTGATAGCCAGTATGCGTGTCCAGAACCGATAGAGGCCGGTCCAGTGTTCGGTACGATGGCGTCGTCGCAGGATCTCGAAAAGAACCAGGAACCACGCCAGACCGATGGTGATGACGGGAAACACAATGTGGAGAATGGCGGCTAGCGCAAATTCCATGCGGGCCAGTTGCAAGGCGTCCATTGGTGTCGCTGCTCAGTAAGAGATGGGGTTTGCAGGCGGGTGCGGCCATGTAATGCGGTGACACTTGCCGGCGCGGATTGCTGCAGATGTCATTGCTTCAAACGTGCCGCGCAGGGCGCGGTTGACGCGCAGTGATGCGGGAAGAGTGAACGGATGCCGTGCTTTCCACGATTCCACTGTTGCTTTCCAGCCGCGTGGTGCGTGGGTGCTGTCGGCTGCGCAGACGCCGAAAGCATGTTCTCACTGATGGCGTTGATCTCGTGAGAACGCTCGCGTACTGATACGCGTCGCGTAGCACGAACGTAGGAACGGCTTCGGTGGTACAGGCGTACAAGCCATCGTTCGAGGGTGGTGAAGTGCGGCGTCGTGTTGCAGACTGGGCGACCTGGGTGACGGATCATCGACAATGCCGCCACGTCGGAAATCTCATCCCTTCCGGCATGGCGCGTCGCCTGGTACTGCAGGAAGGTGGATGAAAGGTCGACAACAGCGCCAAGGGCGCGGGGGCGTGCGATGAGAAAATTCATCACCAGCGGAGAAGGGCTGCCGAGATGGAGCGCTCCTATCAGCCACGCGGTGGTCGTGGACAATCTGTGCTTCGTCAGTGGCCAACTGTCCATTGATGAGGAAGGAAGGTACGTTGCGGGCACGACGAAGGAGGAAACGGCGCGGGCGTTCCAGAACGTTTTCGCGGCCGTGCGAGAAGCCGGATTTGCGCGCGAGGACATCAGTTTCGTGCAGGTCGACCTGATCGACCTTCGCGACATCGCCGACGTCAATGTGGTCTTCGAGTCCCTGTTCGAGCCCGGAAAACGTCCCGCCCGGACCGTGGCGCAGGCCGCAGGGCTTCCCTACGGAGCCAGGGTGAAACTCGTTGCCGTTGCCGCCAGGGAGCGTGCGAGGGAAGCGTGATCGCCCCGTTCAGCGGCGCCGGGGGAACCTACGGGCGCGGCTGTGCGGCGCAGAGTCAATGAGATGACCTGTTTCCGGTAAAGCGCGTCTGCGTCCATGGGCCTGGAACTCCCGGGCTGGCCTGGGCTTCCGGTATCCTTCCACGGCTGGCCCGATCCAGCGCTGGCTCAGCGACGTGCAAATGGATGCGTCACCGGCGCTGGCAGCCGTTCCTTTTCGAACTGCGACGCGGATGCCTCTGCATCCGCAGCGCGAATGAGTGATGATTGTTCCGCATGACCGACGTCTTTTCCGAACCTGACATTCACTTCATGCACCGCGCCCTCGCGCTGGCTCGCCATGCGGAAACCGCCGAAGGCGAGGTCCCCGTCGGCGCGGTGCTTGTGCTCAACGGTGACGTGATCGGCGAGGGATGGAACCGCAACATCACGCTGAATGACCCCAGCGCCCACGCGGAAATCATCGCGATGCGCGATGCCGGGCAGCGGGTGTCGAATTACCGGTTCCCGGGTGCGGTGCTGTACGTGACCCTGGAACCCTGCGCGATGTGCTCCATGGCGATCATCCACGCACGCATCGGCCGCGTGGTGTACGGTGCCACGGACCCGAAAACCGGCGCGGCCGGAAGCGTGTTCGATACGCTGACTTCCGAACGTCACAATCATCGCGTCGCCGTGGCGGGCGGACTGCTTGCCGACGAAGCGGGCGACCTGTTGCGCCGGTTCTTCCGCAGCCGTCGTTAGTTCGTTGGCATTGCTAGCCGCCGGACGGCATGGCTGCTTCGGTGGCTTCCAGCAGGCGCTGCATCTCCATGCCGCCCCGCGCGACCATGGCGCGGAGCTGGCTCATGGCGTGATCCAGGCCGATATCGGGCCGGATGCGGCGCGCCTGGTCGATGGCCTCGGCGGCGTTCTCCAGGGCCCCGAGGTAGGCGTACAGGGTGTCGATCTCGGTGGGCATGGGCAGTGTCCGTGGTCGGTGAATCCATCCTGCCCGGCGTGTGCCTGCGACGCCTTGACGCATGTCAGGCGAAACTACGGCTGCAGTATGCAGCGGGCCAGGGCATTCATGCCGGCCGGATCGACGATTTCGACTTCGCGTCCGGAAACATGGATCAGGTTCTGATTCTGCAAGCGCCGCAGGACGCGACTGACGGTTTCGGCGGCCAGATGCAGGTAGTTGGCGATATCCGTGCGCGACATCGAGAGGCGGAACCGCGTCGCTGAGAAGCCGCGGGCAGCATAGCGGGCGCCAAGGTCGATCAGAAAGGCTGCAAGACGTTCGTCGGCGGAGTGGTCGCCAGCCAGAAGCGAGGCGTTGCCGATGTCCTTGCTCATGAGCTTGAATAGCTGCTGCTGCAAGGTGGGCATGCGCGTGGACAGTGTGACCATCGCCGGGAAGGAGAACTGGCAAAGCGTGACCGTATCCAGCGCGATCGCATCGCAGGGGTAGCGCTCCGGATAGATCGCGTTCAGACCGATCATCTCGCCCGGCAGGAAGAAGCCGAGCACGTGTTCGCGCCCCCGTTCGTCGACCAGGCAGGTTTTCACCATGCCGGCGCGCATCGCGTAGATGGCGGTGAAGGGCGTGTTCTTGCGGAAGACGTAGTCGCCTTCGTGGTAGATCCCGGTGTGTTCCACCAGGCAGTGCAGTTCGCGCAGGGCGTTCTTGTCGTAGCCCTCCGCCGTACAGGCGGCGCCGAAGGCACAGGTGGTGCAGAAGGCCATGGCATCGCCGTCGTCGGCGATGCCTGGCGGTGCGAGGGAGTTGTCCGTTGGGATACGACGCTCATGGCCCATGCTAGGACAGAGCGCCGGACCTCAGATTGACGGTGATCAATTCCGGAGCAGGTCGATGGCAAGGGTCATTCGACGACGAGCTTGCCCTTCATCAGGCTCCAATGGCCTGGAAAAGAGCAGTAAAAGGTGTAGTCGCCACCCGCCTTGAGCCGGTTGCCCGGGAAGGTTGCCGTGATCGTTTCGCCACCGCCGATCAGCGGGGTGGAGCCGAGCACACGGGTGTCACCGGCGGGAAGGTAGTGGCCGGCCGCACCGGCCTTGAGTCCGTCCTGTGCGACAGCCTGGTAGGAATCCGTGGGCGAAATTGCCACGTTGTGACCCATGGCGGTGACGGCCAGCTTGCCGGTGTGCGCAAGCTTGATCGTGATCGTGGGGCAACTGGCTGCGACCGTGACGGTCGCCTGGTCAAACTTCATCTGGTCATCGGCCTTGAGGTCGATGGTGCAGTTCTTCGCAGATGCGATGCCGGCAACAGCAAATAGGGAAAAGGCGACAATTCGACGCATGGACAAGCTCCTGGATGGGTAGGCGATCAAGGACGCGGCGAGAGGGCGGCGCGCACCTGGGTGAGGAATTCGGGGTCGGGAACAGGACCGAGCTGGCTGGTGCTGGCGACTTTCCGGCCCTCCGCGTCGATCAGATACAGCGCACTGGTGTGGTTGAACTCGCCGTCGTCGAGTGCGCGGTAGCGCACGCCGAGCAGTGCCGCGAGCTTGCGCACGGAACCGTCATCGGTCCGGGCCAGGGTCCAGTGCGCGGGATCGAGCCGGCGTTTCCGGGCGACCGAGGCTAGCGCGGCCGTATCGTCGCGAGCAGGGTCCAGGCTGACCAGCAAGACATTGAGCGCCTCGCGTTCACGTGGATCGAGGCCGCGTTCCACGCCTTTGGCGCTATCGATGATCAGAGGGCAAACAAACTTGCACGATGTGTAGAACAGGGCCACCAGCTGCGGCTTGCCGCGCCGCGCGCTGAGCGGAGCGGTGACGCCCGATTGGTCGCTGAGCGTGGCGTCCAGCCAATAGATGGAGTCGGAAGGCAGCGCGATTTCGGCGGCGCCCGCGGACGTGGCGATCAGGAACAGTGCAAGGCAGCGACGCAGGGCCTTCATGGCGTTGCTCCGGGAATCTCCCGCGCACAGCGGAAGCCGAGGTTGGCGGTGGTGTCATCTGCTTCGAGTGCGGACAGCATGGCGATACGCATCAGCACCGCGTAGTTTTCGCGGTCCTTGGTGGAGAGGGCGCCGGCACCGCAGAACTGGAGAATGTCCTTGTCGCCCTGCTGGCGATTGTCGGATGAGACAAGCATGGCTGCGTAATCGTCCACCCACTCCCAGACCAGGCCGTGCAGGTCATGGATGCCGTTGACGTCAGCACTGCCTGTGCCTACATCAGCCAGCGCGTGCGTCGACGGCTTGGCGTACCAGGAAAGGATGCGTTCGCGCCAGGCGGGATCGGCGCGTGCGTCGCTGCGGGATCCATCGGCTGCTGCGGCGTATTCCCACTCCGCCCACCGGGGCAGTCGCGCACTTTGCCATTCGCAGTACGCTCTGGCGGCAAACCAGCTGATACGCGTAACCGGCTGCTGCGGCCGTACATCGTTGCCCAGTTGCAGCGGCCCGCGCCAGTGGTCGAGGTAACGTGCTTCGGCAAAGACCGCTGGCACCGCGCCGCGGCGCCAGCGGGGATTGGCCGTGACAAACGCCAGGAATTGCGCGTTTGTCACGGGCCGCCGGCTCATTTCAAAAGGCGCCACACGGGCCTTGCCGCCACTGTCGGCATAGTCGAGCACGGTTGCGAACGCCGGGTTGCCCGGCAGCCGGACCCAGTCGTTTTCCGCCGGCGTTCCGGTCAAGCTTGCGTGCAACGTCATCAGTAGCGCAATGCCGATCATTGTCGATGCTCAAAAAGAACGGTCGATGTGGGAGTTCGATTGCGGCGCCGCAGGCCCGCGTTGCGTGACGCGCTCTAGTGCGCTGCGCCTTTCGCAGCAGGTGTCGAGGCACGGACCTTCGCGACATCTTCCTTGGTAACCCTTCCGCCGCCGTTTCCGAACGCCGCACTCTGCACGTACGTCAGGATGTTGGCGATTTCATCATCCGTGAACTGGCTCATCGGGGGCATTACCGAGTTGTAGTCTTTGCCGTTCACCTTGATTGGGCCGCTGAGGCCATTGAGGATGACCTTGATGCGTTCTTCGGGGCTCAGTGCCGAGTAATAGTCCGACTTGGTAATGGGCGGAAAAACGCCCGGCATGCCGGTACCGTCGTCTTTGTGACAAACCGAACAGGTGCCCGTGTAGATGGACTGGCCTGCCTTCACCTGTTCGCTTTCCGTGAGCGTACCGGCGGCAGCCGATGCGGTTGCGGCGGACACCGCCTCGAGACTCGCCACCTTCTCGCCGAGGTAGACCGAGTCCACTTCCTTGCCCGAGTAGATGGCCTTGTTCTCGGGGCCGTCGACCTTCAGCACGCCGAGCGCACCCTTGTTGAAGGCGCGGAAGATCGAATGGTCGACCAGCACGTAGCTGCCCGGTACTTCCAGGTGAAACTCGGCAATCATTGCGCCGCCGGCCGGCACGATCGTGGTCTGGACGTTTTCCTGGAAGCGCGTGCCACCCTCGTACCACACCTTGTCGAAGATCTCGCCGATCACGTGAAAACTGGAAACAAGGTTAGGGCCGCCGTTGCCCACGTACAGACGCACCTTCTCGCCCACCTTTGCCTTTATCGCCCGGTCGCCGGTCAGCGCGGTCTCGGATCCATTGAACAGCACATAGGTCGGGTGTTCATCGATGGCCTTCTGCATGTCAAACGCCTGAAGACCCTTCTCACGGAATTTTCCGACCGTGTAGAAGTCGCCCTGCATGACGTAATACTCCCGGTCAACGGGGGGCAGGCCTTCGGGCGGTTCGACCAGGATCAGGCCGTACATGCCGTTGGCCACGTGCATGCCGACCGGAGCGGTGGCACAGTGATAGACGTAGAGTCCCTGGTTGAGAGCCTTGAAGGTGAACTGCGAGCTGTGGCCTGGCGCCGTGAAACTCGATGCGGCACCGCCACCGGGACCTGTGACACCGTGCAGGTCGATATTGTGGGGCATCTTGGAGCTGGGATGGTTGCGCAGGTGGAATTCGACGGTGTCGCCGGTGCGCACGCGAATGAAGCTGCCCGGGACGGTTCCGCCGAAGGTCCAGAAGGTATAGGTCGCTCCCTCGCTGATCGGCAGTTCCTTTTCGACGACTTCCAGTTCGACGATGACCTTGGCCGGTTTGGTGCGGTTGGTCGGCGGCGGAACTTCCGGTGGACTGGTCAGGATGGCCTTGACCGGTTCACCTTGCGGCGGACCCAGATCGCCCTTGAGCGAACCGCCGGTATCGTCGGCGGTAGTGGGCGCAGCAACGGCGCGCGGGCTGTCGCAGCTCGACAATGCCAAGGGCAGGCCTAGCACGATGGCCAGGGCAATCATCAGGCGGTTCATGGCTATCCCCTCTGCTGAAAAACTGGAATGTGTCTGGGACAAGCCTGGGCCCTGCCGGACAGGCGCGCGTTGACCTGAGTCAATAGCAGACGCGGGTGATGGCGCGTTGTGGAAAACGATTGACTCGCATCAATTGCCGGCGCAGAAGCAAAAACGGCGGCATGTGGCCGCCTGCAAACGCGTTCTCTGTGCGTCGCCGCTACTGCTGCAACAACCAATGCAGCACGCCCAGCGGGTGGTGTGCGCGGGCAATGCTCAGCATGAGGCCGTAGACGCCCAGCGCGGCGACAAAACTGAGCAGTCGGGCGCGAGCCGTCTGCGCGCGTTTGAGTGCGAGTGCGCCGAACAGGATGTACGCCACCAGCAGGATGATCTTTGCCCACAGCCAGCCGTTCGCGAACAGCGCACCAGGCAGGATGGTCACCAGCATCAGCGCGGCGGTCAGCAGTACCGTATCGACGGTGTAGCTCAGATAGCGCACCGGAGCCGCCATGGCCAGGCGCTCCCGTCCAGCCTGGACCAGTACGCCGCGGAAGAGAAAGAGTAGTCCGCTGACCAGGACCGCTGCGATATGGACGAACTTGATCTGTGCGTAGAAAGCAATCATGGGGTGTCCTTCGTACCAGCACCAGGGCCCGCGGCGCAGGCGCGCCGCGGGCCCT
Source organism: Tahibacter amnicola (assembly GCF_025398735.1). NCBI lineage: Bacteria > Pseudomonadati > Pseudomonadota > Gammaproteobacteria > Lysobacterales > Rhodanobacteraceae > Tahibacter > Tahibacter amnicola. Next base: position 4,539,228 of record NZ_CP104694.1, on the reverse strand, counting down.
GCGCTCAGCTCCTGACCGCCTGCAGCGCCGGTGTGCCGGCCGCCATGCGACGGGGCTTCACCCAGAGCCGGAAGACAAACCACGATAGCGCCAGGGCACCAACGCTGAAAATGGTGTCACCCGGTACGCGCATCCAGACCAGGAGGTCCACGATCGGCCGCTGCATGAATTCGGCCGAACGGGCGTAGACATAGCCGTGGTCAATCGCCGCAAGAAGTTGCATGACGCCCAACGGCAGCAGCGTCAGCAGTGCCATCAGGCTAAGGCCGATGTTGAGCGTCCAGAAGGCTATGCGCAGTGGGCGTGTATTCCATTCGACCTGGCCGCGCAACCCCCGCAGGCAGAACAGCATCAGTGCGATGCCGAGCATGCCGTAGACGCCGAACAATGCCGTGTGCCCGTGGAGTGGGGTGAGGTTCAGACCCTGCATGTAGTACAGCGACAGCGGTGGATTGATCAGGAAGCCGAACAGTCCGGCACCGACGAGATTCCAGAACGAGACTGCGACGAAGAAGAGAATTGGCCAGCGATAGCGGGCCATCCACGGCGTCGCGCGACCCATCTTCCAGGTGTGGTAAGCCTCGAAGCCGATGTAGGCCAGCGGCACCACTTCCAGCGCGCTGAAGCTGGCGCCCAATGCAACGACAGCCGTTGGCGTGCCGAGGAAATAGAGGTGGTGCAGGGTACCCAGCACGCCGCCAGCCATGAACACGATGGTCGCGAACAACACGCCTGCCGTGGCGGAACTGGCCTTGACCAGGCCGAGGCGCGTGAATATCAGCGCCATCACGGCGGTGGCAAACACTTCGAAGAAGCCTTCGACCCACAGGTGCACCAGCCACCAGCGCCAGTACTCGACTTCGGAAATATGCGTGTGTTCGTTCCACATCAGGCCTGCGCCGAAGAAGAGGCCGATCGCCACCGTCGAGAGGAACATCAGGCCGACCACCGCCTTGGATTCCGACGGCGGGCCGTGCAGTACCGGCCACAGGGCGCGGCCGACGAGCCCCAGCCAAAGCAGCAGGCCGACAAACAGGAACCACTGCCAGAACCGGCCGATGTCGGCGTATTCCCAGCCCTGGTGGCCGAACCAGAAGTTGTTGGCAAGGCCGAGCTTCTGCATCACCGCCAGCCACTGGCCTGCGAAGGCCCCGACCACAATGATCAGCAGACATCCGAACAACACATTGACGCCCAGCCGCTGGAACCGTGGCTCGTGGCCCGACAGTGCCGGTGCGATGTAAAGGCCCGTACCGAGCCAGGCTACCGCAATCCACAGCACCGCCAGCTGTGTGTGCCAGGTACGGGAAAGCGAATAGGGCAGCACGTTCGACAGCGCAAATCCGTAGGCATTCTGTCCTTCAACCTGGTAATGAGCCGTGATGGCGCCCATCAGGATCTGCACCAGGAACAACGCCAGCACGACCCAGAAATACTTGGCCGTGGCACGCATGGACGGGGTAATGCGCAGCGTGGCGAACGGGTCGCTGGCGGGCAGCCGGTGCGTGCCCTCGTCGCGGTCGTGCGATACAGCGTAGTGCCAGCCGAGTGCGGCAATGCCCGCGATCAGGAAGAGCACGCTGAAGGCCGACCAGGCCCACAAGGAGGCCGGCGGCGTGTTGTTCACCAGCGGCTCGCCGGGCCAGTTGTTCGTGTAGGTGACCTTGCTCGTCGTGCTGCGCTCGGTCGTCGCAGCCCAGGCCGTCCACCAGAAAAACGCCGCAAGATCGCGGCGGTGTTCGGCCGTGTCGACCGTGTTGTCCTTCATGGCATAGGCCTCGCGCAGCGACGCGGTGGCCGGATCATTGCCGAACAGGCTGATGTAGTGCGAAGCAACGTCCGCGACAGCGGCTGCGCGGTCGCGTGTGATCGTGATGGTGCCGGTCGAGGCGTCGTAGGTGTTCGTGCGCATCATGGCGGCCAGTCGCGCCTGGAGCCCGGCCTGCTGTTCGGTCGACAGCGATACGTAATTCTCTGCGCCGCTGTCACGCGCCCAGATCTCCAGTACACCGAGCGCTTCGCGATGCAAGCCGTCGGCGCTCCAGTCCGGCGCGACGTAGCCGCCGTGGCCCCAGATGGAACCCAGCTGCATGCCACCCATGGATTGCCAGACGGTACGGCCTCGCTCGATGTCGGCGCGGGTATAGATGACGGCACCGCCTTCGGCGGCCACTTTCTCGGGTACGGGCGGCGCAGCGCGGAAGATCTCGCCGCCGGCCCATAGCAGCACCGAGAACGACACGATCAGCAGGGCCGTAAGGCCCAGCCATAACTTGCGGACATTGCTCATGATCGTCTCCGATTACTCGGTGCCAGCGTGCGCTCCGACGAGACGGGCGGCACTGATCCAGGTCAGTTGCGACGCATTTGCGACAAAGGACCAGTGGCCTGCAGCCGAAGAATCGGGAGTGACTGGCGAAGGGCTGGTCGTGCTGGGCGTGGCTTCGGAGTGAGGGCTGTAGCAGCGCTACAGCCCGAATGAGAAGCACGTCCAGCGCGGCCAGAACGAGTCAGGCACTTCCGATTCGAGTGTTACAGGCCACCAGGCACGCCGATGCGCGTCAGACAGCGCGCGAGAACGTCGGCGCTGTCGACGCCGGTGTGGCGGTGAGGTATCGGTCAAAACACATGGCAATTGACCGCAGCAGAAGACGCCCTTGCGGCGTAACGCGAAAATTCCGGTCGGGACGCGTGATGAGACCATCGGCCACCAGCGGTGCCAGACTCTCCAGTGCGGCTCGGAAGTAGGTGTCGAAATCGATTCCGTAGCGGCGTTCCAGCGCGTTGGTGGGAATCTCGCCCTGGCACATCAGCCGCTGGATGAGATCGGCACGCAGCTGGTCATCTTCTGACAGGCGCATGCCGCGGACAACGGGCAGGCGTCCCGCGGCCAGCGCGGCTTCCCACGTGGGGATATCGCGGGGATTCTGGCTGAAAGTGTTTCCGATATGACTGATCGCGCTGACGCCCAGTCCGATGAGGTCGCTGTCGGCGTGCGTCGTATAGCCCATGAAATTGCGGTGCAATCCGCCGCGTGTCTGGGCCCGTGCCAATTCGTCGTCCGGCAAGGCGAAATGATCCATGCCGATGTAGACGTAACCTGCGTGCGTCAGCCGCGAAATCGCCAGTTGCAGCAGGCCGAGCTTTTCGTCCGGCGATGGCAGTTGGGCGGGGTCGATCTGCCGCTGCGCCTTGAACAATGCCGGCAGGTGCGCGTAGCTGTACACGGCCAGCCGGCCGGGGCGCGCCGCGATGATGGTGTCCAGCGTGCGCGAGAATCCTTCCGGCGTTTGCCGCGGCAACCCGTAGATCAGGTCCACGTTGACCGACCGCATGCCATTCCGACGGCAGGCGTCGATGATGGCGAGCGTCTCATCGACGCGCTGGATGCGATTGACGGCGACCTGGACGTCATGATCGAAATCCTGCACGCCCAGGCTCGCGCGATTGAATCCGATGTCCGCCAGCATCGCGATCTCGTCGGGCGTGACGTGGCGGGGATCGAGCTCGATGGAGATATCGCGGTCTTCTGCGGTCGAGAAATGGAACTGGCGTTGCAAGGTCCCGACGACGGCGCGCAGCTGGCCCGGCGACAGGAAATTGGGCGTGCCACCACCAAAATGCAGCTGGATGACTTCGCGGTCTGGATCAAACAAGGGGGCCGTCAGCGCGATCTCGCGCTCAAGGGAGGCCAGGTAAGGCTCCGCACGCTTCACGTCGCGGGTGATGACGCGGTTGCAGCCGCAGTAGAAGCATGGACTTGCACAGAATGGAACGTGGACATACAGAGAAAGGCGCCGGGGAATCGGATCGCCATTGCTGGCCGTGGCCGCCTGGCGCAGCTGCTCTTCGCCGAAAGCCGGGCTGAACTGTGGCGCTGTCGGATAGGAGGTATAGCGCGGCCCGGGCCGATCGTAGCGGCGCAGGAGATCGGTGGGGATGACGGGCGAGGTTTCCATGACCGCAGCCTAGGCCGCTCTGGCCGGGTCGACCTTGATACGGATCAAGCGGGATCTTCAGGTCAGGCCCCGTCGGACTGTGCCGCTTGTCGTGCTGTCCTGGCGTATCCATCCGGAGCGCTCGGAAGACCTGCTTCGCCTGGCACAGGGACTGGCCAGACCAGGGGCTGCGCACCTGCATCGTCGTTCGCGCGCCGCTGGCCCGTCTCGCCGGGTACACGACGGCGCTCCGTTCGCTGACCCAGGGACGGGCCGGCGCGGCGATGAGCTTCGACGGCTACGAAGAAGCTGTGCAGTCCTCGGCGGCCACTGATCGCTGAATCACAAAGGAGCCGGGCAATCCGGCTCCCTTTCACGGTGGTTGAATGCCGTAGTGGCGTTACGGATCGTTCGTGACGATGGACTATTTGCCGAAAGCGCGTGACGCGAAGTAACCCCGCGCACGCGCGACTTCTTCGGGTTTGGGCGCGTATTCAGTCCAGGGGTCGGAAGGGTGGTCTCTGAAACGCACGATGCCCTTGCCGGTGTCGAACTCGTAGTACTTGTAGGCTCCCCGCACATTGAAGAACGCGGCAGGTGCAAACAGCAGGATGTCGGCCGCAAGATGGCCGCCCTTGAAGGCCAGCGGGAGCACGCCATAGAACGGCTCGCCGTCCGCGGCAACGACCTTGAATGCGTAGTTGCCGAAGCTGGTTACCCGGAGTCGATGCGACGAGGGCAGGGCAACCTGGTGGTTGCGCAACGACAGTTCCGCGCCGGGCTGGCGCGAGGTGACGTGGCTGGTGGTGGCGCAGGCAGTGAGGGCGAAGCTGCAGGCGAGCAACGCGACAACGGAAAGTCGCTTCATCGGGGATTCCCCATGACGATGGAGTGGCTGGCTGGACGAACGCGGGAATAGGGTTCGAGGGTGATCAGGCGTGGCCGTGGCCCGTTGGTCGCGCCGGCGCAATCTGTCACTCCGGGCGGTAGAAAAGTTCCGTCATGGCCATGGCCGATGCCGTCACGGCGCGAGATCCGCAACAGGCGACCCTGCGGCTGGCCAACGCAAGATCCGGATGGTGGACAGCGCCTCCAATGGCGAGACTGCGAATACACCTTGCTACGGAGTTCCACCATGACGTATCGCATCCGCGGCCTGGAAACCGCACCGTTCTCCGCGCTATTTGGCCTGTCCGACGAGGCGCTGGCCGCACAGGGCGTGCGCCGCTATACCGTCGACCGCAAGGGGGCGTTTCCCGACCGGATCGAGCTGCGCGACCTTGAGCCGGGCGAGTCAGTGCTATTGCTGAATTTCACGCATTTGCCCGCTCGGAGCCCGTATCGCGCATCGCACGCCATCTACGTCAAGGAAGGGGCGGAGCACCCGTTTGACGCCGTGGGCGAGGTGCCGGAAGTGATGAAGGTGCGTCTGATTTCCCTGCGGGCCTACGACAAGGACGACTGGATGGTGGATGCCGATATCACCGAGGGGGAGCAGCTGCCGACGTTGATCAACCGCTTCTTCGCTGATGCACGCGTGGCGTACCTGCACGCGCACTACGCGCGCCGCGGCTGTTTTGCGGCCCGTATTGATCGCGTCTGACCGCTCTGGCGCGTCTGTGCGGTCGTTTCCGGGTGATACGATCCTGACTCTGGCGCCCTGTGCGCCGGCGCATCCTTTGTATCCATTCGGGAGTTCCGCATGTGGGATTTCCTCACGCGTCTGTTCGGCTGGCGTGCCCGCAGTGGCACTCCGAGAGGTGTTCATGCGCGTCGTCCTGGCGCGCGGGAGGCTTCGTCGGCGGCGGGGACGGTCGAGGATGCGGCCCTCGTCTATTTCCCCCGGGCACAGACACGTCTGCTCCTTTCCCTGGTGCAGCGGTCGGCGATTCGGCGGCCATGACCGGTAGTGCCGGTCGGAGCGATGATGACGTGGCAAAGCCATCGACCGAATCTGGCCAATGCGCTGATGACATAGTGTTCTCGTCGGACTTTTCGTCGACGTCGATTTCCGGTTGCAGCAGTGCTTCGGATTCTGGTTCCAGCAGCAGCTACAGCAGCGATTGAGTACAGAAGAGCACAAACTCCGCCATTTGTTGCGCCGCGGCCGTCCAGATCCGCCGCAGGCTGTGCCCTGGCGCGACGCTGAAACGCGCCGTCGCGCACAGTCCCGCAACCTTCTGCCACCCCCGCTGGCACTTTGACTGACGCCCCTGCGAATTACTGAGTGACTGGCCGGATGCCGGTTACAGAAGGGGGAGTCGTGCAGTCCATTCGCGTCTTCAATTCGCACCTGTCGGGGACATCGATGAAATGTCGAATCGCCATGCTGGCGCTGGCCGCCTGCATGCCTTTTGCCGTCTCTGGCGCTGACACGGTCGTCATCGGTGGCCGCAACAGCCAGACGGTGACGGTAAAGGGTTCCATCGTCAACAAGGCCAACAACGGCGGCAAAGCTGAAATCAGCATCGGCTCGGTCGTAGGCGCCACGATATCCGCGGGAAACACGCAGTCAGTGCAGGTTTCCGGTTCCATCGTCAACGAGGCGAACGGGCGCGGTTCCAAGTCGGAAATCAATATCGGGTCGGTAGTCGAGGAAGACGACTGAACCGGCGCGGCGGCGCTGGCCCCCACGCCGCGCAGTCTCGCAGGGGTCGTACGTTACGTAGAGGGAAAGTGCATGAACACGAAGAATCTGCTTGGAATGGTGGCCGTCGTTGCCCTGGCTTTCGCCGGTGCTGCCAATGCTGAAGTGAAGATCAAGGGGAAGAACGACCAGAGCGTGAAAGTGCAGGGTGCGGTGATCAACGCCGCCGTTGGTCCGAGCGCCACGGCCCGCCAGAACCTTTCGTCCAACAAGGGAAAGGTGGAAATTGGCGGTGACAACAAGCAGTCGACCGACGTCAAGGGTGCGGTGATCAACGCCGCCGTCGGCCCGATGTCCAAGGCCGAGCAGAACCTGTCGTCCAACGACGGAAACTGATAGACGCACAGTCGTGTGCCGGCGGGCCCGCCTTGTGGGTCCGCCGTTGCCGGGAGATGCCATGAAACGGCTCATAGTCACGGCCGCGGCGTTGGTCGCCGTTGCAGCGCTGCTGTCTTTGCGCGTGGCGCAGGCGCAGCAGAATGATGTCACGCCGCGCAAGGAGATTGACCCGTGGGACCGTGCGGCGGTCAATCAGGTCCAGGCCAAGCGATGGCTGGGCTTCGGCTCCACACAGCGAACTACGGACACCACCATGGTGCCGTCGGCGGTCGGCGCCAAGGTTTGCGTGACCAATGTCGGCACGACGCAGGCACCCAGCGGGCCGATGGCGCCGCGCTACGGTCCGCAGTCGGAGACGCGCAACGAGCGCATTGTTGTCGTGAATGGAAACGTGATCAATCTGTGCAAGTAGCATGACCTTGTCGGGGGCGGTGGGGTGGTGATGAAGGGTAGAGTCGTAGGGCTGATTGCGGCGGTGGCCGTGCTGGGCGGTTGTGTGGCGGCTGATCCTCGGCGCGACGTGCCGTTCTTTGAGCGCGTAGGCGTTGAAGACAGGCCCGTTGTCCAGGCGGAACGTTCGATTTCCGGATTCACCGACAGCCTGGCATGCATGGATGGGTTGCTGCGCGAGAGTCATCGCGGCACGACAATCATCACGAGCAAGAACATCCCCGACGCTTCCGGAAAGGTGTACGTTGCGACAAAGGAGATGATCGTGACGGCGCTGTCGGCGATGTCGCGCACGAGCGAGGCGTTCCGCTTTGTCGACTTCGAAGTGGATCCGCTGCGCCAGGACACGGTGCAGACCCTGAGCTCAATGTTGATTGGCGCCGGGCAGCTCGATGTTCCGAAGCCGCAGCTGTATGTGTCTGGCGCAATCAGCTATATGGACCAGAATGTGCTGGTCCGTCGACGCGGTATCGGAGTTGCCGGTGCCAACTACGAGTATGGCTATTCGCGCGACCTCATCGGCACCGCCTTCGGCATGGAATTGCACCTGGGCGATTTCAACACACGGACGCTACTGACGGGCGTCGATGCCGCCAACGAAATCGTGCTGGCAAACCAGGGATCGGGAATGGACCTGGGCGGCCGCATCCGCAAGAACGGCGTGCAGTTCAACATCGGTAACGATGTTTCGCAGGGTGTGGGACCAGCGGTTCGCACGCTGGTGGAGCTGGGACTTGTGGAGCTGGTGGGCAAGTGGGCGAAACTGCCGTACTGGCAGTGCCTGTCGTTGGATCAGGCCCATCCGGAATTCCAGCGCCAGCTGCACGACTGGTACCGCGCAATGGATATCGACGCACGCCTGGCGTTTTTCCGCAAAGCGCTGCACGGACGTGGATATCTTGCTGGTGGTGATTCGACCCATTACGACACGGCGCTGCGTGATGCCATCCAGCGCTTCCAGGCCGATCACGATCTGGTACCCAGCGGTGACCTCGGCTTCCAGACCTACGCCGAGCTTGCCAAGAACTATGTTCGTACGGATGGGCAGGGGCACTTCACGGCGGTGGGGCTGGACAACGCCGTCATCGATGAAGAAGGCCGACTGGACCCGGCGCTGGCTGGGCAGCCGCGTAACGGCGCGCAGCCGCTCGACACGCTGTCGCCGGCCGCTATTGCCGTGAAGTTGTCCCTGCCGCGCGCCGACCCGAACTTCCTCGTGGGCGAAACGTTGCAGCTGGGCATCAGTGTCGATCGCAGTTCCTGGGTCTATTGCTACTACCGCGACGTAGCCAACACCGTGGCCCAGATCTATCCAAATCCACGGCAGTTGGAGCAGCCTCTCCACGCCCGGCGGCTGGTACGCGTACCCGACCCGGCGGATCCACAGAGCTTTGTGATCGAGTTGACCAAGGCCGGGCAGGAGGCAGTGCTATGCGTGGCAAGTGACCGTGACGTCACCGCATCCTTGCCCGAGCCGTTGCGCGCAGCGCCGTTGACCCCGCTGCCATCCTGGACGCTGGAGAAGATCTCACAGTCCTTTGATGCGCTGGTCATTCCCGGCCTGGGGCGCCAGATGATCGAGTGGAAAGTGCAGAAGAAGCGCTGACTGAGGGGAACGCCATGCGGCTGCTGAAGAGCACGATTCTGGTATTGCTGGCGGGCCTCTTCGCTGCGGCTGCGGTCGCGGAGATCGTACCTTCGGCGGTGCCGCGTGATGCAGAGGAGACGCCTGCGGTGATCGTCGAGGTAGAGGCGGAGGCTGCGCCTGGAGTGCGTTCGCGTGGTATTCCTCGCCGGCTGCTTCAACAGGCCAATGGTGGCAATGTCGAGGCCATGCTGGCTGTCGCGCTGGCCTACTACCGTGGCGACCGGGTAACGCGCAGCTACGTGGAGGCAGCCCGTTGGCTGGATCAGGCGCGGCACCAGGGCGATTGGCGTGCGGCTGTCGCCTGGGGCTACCTGGCGTCGGAAGGGCGCGGCATGCCGCGCAATCCCGACGCGGCGCGCACGGTATTCTCCGGCGGGCAAGGCAGTGGTGTGGTGCGTGCCTGGTTGATGCAGGCGATGCTGGAGCGCAGCGGGTCGCGGCGCGGGCTGGACTGGCGCCAGCTGGTCGAGACCGGCGCGGAGCGGGGGATCCCTTCGCGCAGAACGAGCTGGGTATCTACTACCAGGGCCTAGGTCATTTCACGACCGCCGAGCTGTGGTTCCGGCTCGCTGCAGATCAGGGGCATGCACCGGCACTGGAGAATCTGGAACGGGTTGCAGTGTTCCGGGAGCGTGCCGCGCAGTCCGTCCGGGCCCTTCGGGATCGCGTGGCTGCTTCTGATCCGGTAGCGCAGTTCGAACTGGCCCGCCGCTATCACCGCGGAGAAGGGGTGCCGATTGACTATTCGGAGGCGATGCGCCTGTATCGCCTGTCTGCGCGACAGTCGTACAGCCCGGCGAAGGAGATGCTCGGTCTGATATTGAGCAAGCCCGATCCTGCGGAACCGCTGGGCGTGGCCGTTTCCTGGCTGCAGGAGTTGAGCATGGCGCGCGTGGCAGGTTCGAGCGGGGGACTGGAAGGTGTCGCAGCCCCGGCGCGTGAAGAGGACCTGCTGTCAGATCTGCTGCAATGGCGCGTCGGTACGGACATTGGCCGCCCGTTAGTTCCATGAGTCAGCGCCGCTGCGGCGCTGGTTTGTGACCGCCGGTAGCTGAGCCTGCCTTCTCCGGGCGGGAACGGGCGAGAGAAAATACCCATGGCCGCATGGCCAGAACCAGGCCCACATTGCGACGCGACGACGGTGCCAGGCCGGCGTCCAGTTCGGCCAGTTCGAGAAATTCCTGGGAAAGACGTTCAAGCCGGCGCCGGATGAGGACGCGCGAAGCCGGACCGAGCTCGCGCGTTTCGAGAAACAGCATTTCGTCGGTTCCCTCGAAGGACGAGTCGATAAACTCCCGCAGGGCGGCGTCGCCGTAGCGTCGTCGCACAGGACCCTGCCGGCGCCACACGACGTTGCGTGGTACCACCAGACGAACCCGATCCCCCGGCTCAAGAACGATCAGCCGAAGACGGTCGAGGTGGGCCAGCGCGCGGATGGTCTGTGCCTGGGTCAGCCCGTAGTGCGCGCGGATATCGGCGGATTTCCATCCGGCGAGGAGCAGGTGGAATACCAGCATCAGCGTTTCGTCGTCGGCGAGTGCCTGTTCCTGCGCGAGCGTGAGCTGCGACGTGCGCTCGCTGCGTTGCCGCGCGAGCTTGGCCAGGTCGAGAAAGTCCAGTTCCGCCATGGCACAGACGCGGCCCAGCCGTTCCAGACTGAAGTCGCCGCGGGAAAACAGCCGCTTGATCGATGGCTCGGAGAGCTCAAGCGCCTTGGCGACCTGTGCGTAGGTGATCCCGCGTGCCCGCAGTGCCTGCTTGAGCGCATCCAGCAGGCGGCGCGAAATGTCGGTGCGGTCCATGAGTGCCTCCGAACGATCGGTATCATCGTACGATACTTCGCCAGAAGGTGTTGAAACAGCGGCGCCTGCGACGGATCGTGGTCTCACCCAACGCCGGAGAGATCACCGTGAATGCTCGTTCGGAAGGCTTGCTGGTCAATGACCGGCACAGTGCGCTCAATGCGTCGTGTCCAGCCTGGGTCGAGTGTCCCGCTGGACCGGTGGCTCTGCGACGCTCGCTGGCCCGGTTTCGCCGGTCTGGAATGACAGTCTCCGTCGCAGGCGGACGACATGCCATGGGTGGCCAGCAGTTCTGCGACGGCGGTGGCTTGTTGGACATGACACGCCATGCCCGTGTGCTCGATCACGATTCGCAGCGTGGGCTGATCGAAGTGGAAGCCGGCATCCGTTGGCCAGCGCTCCACCAGTGGTTGACGATGCGCCGTCGTGGCGACGGGCAGGGATGGTGTATCCGACAGAAACAGAGTGGCGCTGACGACTTCACATTGGGCGGCTCTCTCTCGGCGAACGCGCACGGACGGGGCCTGGATTTCGCGCCGCTGGTGCAGGACATCGAAGCGTTCCGGCTGATACTTCCCGATGGTACCTCTGTGGATGTGGATCGCAGCCGGTACCCCGGACTGTTCGCTGCCGCTATCGGTGGATACGGCCTGCTGGGTGTCGTCGACACCGTGACGTTGCGATTGGCGCGTCGCTGCAAACTCGAACGGCGCGTGCGCCTGCTGGACGTTGACCTGGTGCCCGCAGCATTCGAGGCAGAGGTGGCCAGCGGAAGCCTTTATGGCGACTTCCAGTTTTCGATCGATCCTTCGGACGAAACGTTTCTGCGACACGGCGTGTTCGCGTGTTACCGGCCCCTCCCGGACGAGGCACTGATGCCTGAGCCGGCCGTTGCACTGAACGATGCGCTGTGGCGCGAACTGATGCGCCTGGCTCACGTGGACAAACGCGAGGCGTTCCGGCGTTACTGCGCGTTCTACGAGCGCACGGATGGCCAGCGCTATGCCTCCGATGACCATCAGTTTGGCATCTATCCCGACGGATACCACGCCGAGCTTGATCGCGCATTGGGCCACTGCGGCTCAGAGATGATCACCGAACTGTACGTCCCGGCGCCGGCGCTGCCGCTGTTCCTGTCACGCGCAGCGGATGTACTGCGGCCTGGAAGGGCGGATGTGATCTATGGGACGGTACGACGCATTCGCGCCGACCGGGAAACACTGCTGGCGTGGGCGCGCGAGGATTTCCTGTGCGTCGTGTTCAACCTGCACGTGCGACACGATCCGGCGGGTATCGCAGTGGCCCGTGATGTGTTTCGATCCCTGATTGACGAGGCGCTGGATCTGGGGGGCAGCTACTACCTGACGTACCACGGCTACGCGTCGGCGACGCAGGTGCGTCGCGCATATCCACAGATGGAGCGCTTTCTGGCGCTCAAGCGTGAGATCGATCCGCGCCGCCAGTTCTGCAGCGATTGGTTTCGCCGGTTGTCGGCGACACGGGTGGAAACGGGTGAGCCATGAGCATGACGGCCCGCCTGGTGGCGCTGGGCGTTCACTATGAAGATCGCGCCGGACGCGCGTTGCAGCTGCCGGATGCGACGCGCGCCTTTGCGGAGGCGGTGACGCCGTCCATCCTCGCCACTCGCGCCCTGCGACAAACACTCGGTTGGATGGAAGGCCTGGTGCTGCCAGGCATCGCCGCTCACTACGTGGCGAGGAAGGCGTGGATCTGGCGCGTGGCCGAGGCGGCTGTCCGGAAAGGGTTTGCGCGTGCGGTGATCCTGGCGCCGGGTTTCGATGGCCTTGGCGTGGCGCTGCATCAATGCGGCGTACAGGTGACCGAGCTGGTGCATCCCGATGAGGTTCATCCGCGAAGGCGATTGCTCGGCAAGGATAGCCCGATCGAGGTGCGTCCAGCGGACCTCGCGCGGGGGTTTTCCGACGTTGCTGATGTACTGCGTAACACGAGCGATACCCTCTGGATTGCCGAGGCCGTCCTGATGTACCTGCCAGCGGAGGCGGTTGCGCGCTTGCTGCGGTCTGTGGCGGACGTAAGCGGTGCGCAGATGCTGGTGTTCAGTGCAATGACCTCGGAATGCCGGGGCGCGGTGGGATTCGAGGGGCAATCGCGCTGGGTCAACCGGTTGCTTCGCCTGAGTGGCGAGCCGTTCCGATGGTCGTTGCCGGACACGTGCGTGCGTGCCTGTGCGCGACAGCATGGATACGTTGCTGCTTTGGTGGATGGGGTAGCGTCTGGCGGTCGATGCAAAGGTGAGTCCCTGTTCTGCTTCGAACGGGCAGGGGCACGGTTGGCCGCTGATTGAACCGCAAGCGATGACGGAGGTCATTCCACGTATTGCCGCGATTGGGAGAGACGGATGTGGACCAGCCGTACGACGACAGTGGGCGCGGGGCGGGTACTGGGTTGTGGCCTCTTTCGACAGTCGCGTGCAATGACCTTTGCCGAGGTGATCCAAAGCTGGGCGGTGGACGCGGCATTCCGGCAGTACTGGATTGACACGTTGCTCGGCACGCCGTGGCCCGCATGGTGCCTGGAGCTTCCCGCGCTATCGGCCAACGTGCTGCACGCACCGTTCGAATGTGTGATGGTCGACAGCCCGCGTCTGGCAAACACCTGCGCAGACAGCCATCCGTTCCGGGACCAGTTTCGCCACGGTGTGGATTGTGTCGCGTTCGACAGCCTGGCGAAGGACGCCTGCTTGATCGCCCCGTGTCCGCGCCAGCGCGGCGTTGACTACGCGCACCTGGCCGGATTTCTGCGCACGGCGGACGAGCGGACTGCGCAGGCACTCTGGGTAGCTGTCGCCGCGGCATTCGCTTCGCGATGCGGCCCGCGTCCACTATGGCTCAGCACCGCCGGGCTTGGCGTCGCCTGGTTGCATGTCCGACTGGATTGGCGGCCGAAGTATTACCGCTTCGCTGCCTATGCCGATCCGGACTACCTCAATTCCGCTCGTTGATACTGTTGTCGCTGGCGGCCCCGCTCTCGCTTGCCAGCAGGACGCCGCCCCAGGAGGCGGGATCGGCGTCCACGACGGTCTGGGAGAACGTCCACACATGGCCGCCGATATCGACGGCCGTATATTGGCGCTCGCCGTAGGGGTACGTGTTTGCTTCTGCAATGACGCGCGCACCCTGCTCCAGGGCATGCGCCAGGTGGGCATCGACGTCGATGACGCGGACCATGACTGAATGCGCCGTGGGCATTTCCGTCGCGGATGCCGGGCGGCTGGCGACCACCACGGCGCCGTCCCCTACGGACAGCTGGATCCGATGATCCCCGATCCGCAGTCGCTCCACGAACCCAAATGCCTGGCATAGCCACCGCGCCGCTTCATTGACGTTGGCGTAGTGCAGGACAGGAACGACCGTGACGGCCGGCAGGGACCGGTTGGGCGATGCTGGACCGATCAGATGAGTCGTCATGCGCCTGCCTCCGCTGCTTCAGGCGGATCCTAGTGTGCCGGCCGATTGCATGCCAGCGCGTCCGGCGTGCAGCGCGCGAAATGTGCCGGATGCTTGCCCGCCAAATGCCACTCCGCCGGCGGTTCCCCGCCATTTTCCGAGTCGCTTGCCGCGTATGATCACGGCCCCAGTCTGATGAGGTCGATATGCTCACGATGATGCCCATACTGGCGGTGCTCGCCGGCGCTACGCCGGCGACACCGCCCGAGAATACGATTCCACCGTCCTGGAGCCAGCCACACAAGCCATTCCGGGTGCACGGCGATACGTACTATGTGGGATCGCAGGGTCTGACGGCACTGCTGATCACCTCGCCAAAGGGGCATGTGTTGATCGACGTTCCCATGGCGGAGAATGCGGACCTGATCGAGGCCAATATCCGCTCGCTGGGCTTCAAGATCGAAGACGTACGGATTGTGCTCAACTCGCACGCGCACCACGACCACGCCGGTGGTATCGCGAAGCTGGTGAGGGATAGCGGTGCGGTCGTCCATGCGAGTGCGCATTCCGCCGTACTTCTGAAATCCGGCGGTGATGACGCCAGTGATCCCCAGCACGGCCTGGCCGCGACGTTTCCCGCTGTTTCGCCGGTCAGCGTGGTTGCTGACGGCGAGACGATCCGGATCGGGCCGAATGCTTTCACCGCGCACGCCACGCCGGGCCACACACCGGGTAGCACCACCTGGACCTGGCAAAGCTGCGAAGGGGAACAGTGTCTTGAGATGGTCTACGCCGACAGCCTGACGGCAATGGGCGCCCCCTCGTATCGCTACGGCGATCCGGCACATCCCCATCGCGTGGCCGACTTCCGTCGGGGGCTGGAAATGCTGAAGAACCTGCCGTGTGACCTGTTGATCACGCCTCATCCAGAAGCGAGTGGATTCTTCGAACGAATCGCGCGCAAGGACCGTGGAGAGCCGGAGGCATTGCATGCTGCCGGTGCCTGTCGTTCCTATGCAGAGGGCGCAGCGGACCGGCTGGAGAAGCGTCTGGCCGACGAGCAGAAATCGGCCGGCGCTATGCCGTGAAGGGCTTCTGATCACCCATTCACGACTGGTGTTGCCGGGGCCCGGTCCCCTGTCTGGCGGGCATCCGCCATCATGAAAAACGCCGGCCACCCTTTCGGATGGCCGGCGTGTGTTGTTGCGTTGGCGCCGTCAGTCAGGCGAGCTTGCGAGCGGTTGGCTGGCTTCAGCGCCAAAGCGCATTGGTGGAACTACGCCTGTGTCGCCTCGGTGGCAGCCGACGGCTCGGTCGGTTCGACCGCTTCGGCGGCGAGGGGGAAGAAGTCGGTCAGGTCGGTCTTGGCATACCGGGCCGGACGCTTGTAGGTGTCGCGGGAGCGGTAGGTGCCGGCGTAGTGACGACGACGCGACGTACCGACGGACGGATTACGGTTTAGATCAATAAAAGTAAACATAGTATATTTTCCAATGAGCCGGCGAGTCATCGCGAAGGCGCACGATTCCGTCGCACCGGAGAGCCGCTGCGTGAGTCGGGAGCTTCGAAATGGCTGTCGCCAGCATTCGTTGCTACAGGAGCGAACGAAGTCGCTCTTCCATGAGTAAACCGACGAAGTCGGTGTGTCCGGAGGCGTTACGATGTGCCGATCGGCACAGAATGCTCGAAGTTTCGAGCTTGCTTCGGCCGTCCAGACGGCGGCCGAGAACGCTGATTATACAGACCCCTTGTCGCGTAAGGTGAATAATCTCCTAACGTCTCTTTAACGAACCGTCGGTGCAGATCGGTGCGAACGCTGATTGATCACCCACATCACAAGTTTCGCAGGCTGCGGTCTCAGCGTCTGCGACACGCGTTGCGAATTGACTCCTGCGCATTGACCAGCTCGAACCTGACGGGAGTCTCGTTATCGGCCAATACGGTACGAATCGTCGATGACGGGTGTGTTTCGCCTGCACGGCAAAGCCACTACAGCAAGGATTGCCGCGGACGGCCGGTGACCTCGCAGGACTGCTCCGGAGATCGTGCGGTATCTGGCGATCAATTGATCCGCATCACATCCTCTTCCGGCGGGAGGTGTAGAACACACTGCGCGAAGCCAAGGTGATCGGCGTCCGACGTCCTGGCAGTGCCGAGGAGGGCTCATGCATCGGTGTCATTGGTTTCAGACGGCAATTCTCGCAGCCGCCTTGGTTTCGACCGGTGTCGGGGCTGCCACGATAACGGTGTCGGTGGTCGACGACGTGGTTGCCAACGATGGCGCCTGCTCGTTGCGCGAAGCGATCACGGCAGCAAACACGGGACAGCCCTCGGGAATGGCCCCTGGAGAATGCGGACGGGGGCTCGCGGCGCCCTACACGCGCATTGACGTGCCCAGCGGCACATACCGCATCACTCGTGTGGCGGTCAACGAAGACAACAATGCGGGTGGTGACCTTGACCTGCGCGCCGCCTTCATCGAGCTGCGCGGTGACGACGCGCAAACGACCACGCTGCGCGGCGACCGGGACGAACGTGTCCTGGACATCGGTGATGCCAACGCGACAACGGTGTCGGTCATCATGAGCGGCCTTACATTGCGCGATGGTGGCGGCGCAACAGGAGGCGGGATTCGCGTGCGGGCCGGCGCCTCTGTGCAGCTGTCGCAGAGCATGCTGTCCAACAATGAGGCGTCCACGGGCGGGGCGATCTACGCGGAAGGTGCGCTTTCGATCGACCGTGTGACGTTCCACGCAAATGCCGCAACAGACCCGGCAGGGCCAGGTGGAGGCGCGATCCGTTACGTGGGTGCCACGACGGCCACGTTGCGCAATGCCACCTTCAACGGCAACGAGAGCTTCACGGATGGCGGATTCGCGCGCTTTGACGGGCCGGCGATGCTCAACAACGTCACTGTCACCGAGACTGTCACCGACGCGGATTTCAACGGCTCCGGCGACGGGGCCCTGGTTTCCGCGCTGTCGGTGCAAATGTCCAACTCGATACTTGCCGGCAATGCGGATCTGAGCGTCGTAACCGGTGGAGCCAACAATCCCGACTGCGTCGCCGCGCCTGGCACCCTGGTTTCTGCCGGTTACAACCTCATCGGCAATATCGGAACGGCCTGCAACGTATCGCCGTCGACAGGCGATCTGTTTGGATCTGCGGCAAATATTCTCAATCCTCAGCTGATGCCGCTGGCCCTGTACCTGGGGGACATCGATACCCAGCCGCCGATGGTGACCAGCCCGGCGTTCGATACGGGCGATCCAGCACTCCCGTCCGGCGCACCGCACTGCGAGCCGGTGGATGCGCATGGGCTGCCGCGCCGGTCCGGCGGGCGCTGCGACCGTGGCGCGACGGAAGCCTATGAGCGTATCTTCGCGGATGGTTTCGATATGTGAGTGCACGGCGTGACATCCATGAGCGAACAGGCTTCCGGCAACTTCTTTGGCGACGCTCTGCCACCCCGGTCGGGCGAACGATTTGACGTGCTGCTGCGGCATCGCAATCTCGTCGTCGAACGTATCGTCAGTTCCGGAGTGGTCACGCCAACCCCCTACGTGCAGACGCAGGATGAATGGGTCGTGCTGCTGCGCGGCGAGGCCACGCTGCTCATCGACGATCGTGTGGTCGAGCTTACGGTCGGCGACTACGTGTTCCTGCCGGCGTCGACACCGCACACCGTGCAACGGGTTTCGGCCGATGCCCTGTGGCTGGCCGTGCACCTGCATCCGGACGATGACGCACGAATCGGTTCAACGCAGGCGTGACGGCGGCCTGCTGCTTCGGCCTGCTGCTTCCGGCGCTGCGTCTGTGGTGAGGTCGGGCAACAGGAGATCGGCGACCAACGGCAGATGATCCGACGCACGGCGTGCGGTACGGGTTGAGTGCACCCATGAGGCGATAAGGGCGGATCGCGGAGCGACCCAGATCCGATCCAGCGCGAGCAGCGGATAAAACGTCGGAAATGTGCGGTATCCCGGCGTTTCGCCGAAATGCCGGTGCAGCCACCGCAGCGGTCGCCCCCACATCAGCCACTCGTTCAGGTCGCCCAGGAGTACGGTCAAGCCCGCGCTGACCTGCGGTTCCTTGCACGCGCGCAGCAGCCGGCGTACCTGGTCACGCCGCTCGCCCGGGCTCAAGCCCAGATGCGTGGCAATGACCCGCAGTCCTCCAGGGGCGTCCAGGTCCACGTCGACGGCGCCGCGCGGCTCGCAGCCCATGACGCACAGCGACAAGTGACGGATGTGTGAGATGGGAAACCGGCTGAGCAACAGGTTGCCGTAGGGGTGCCCCCGTTTGGTGAAGACCGGCGACGAACCAATTTCATAGTAGCGCTGCGACAACAGGGCGATGGCACCGTGTTCGGCGTCGTGCAGCTCCACTTCCTGCAATGCAAGGACGTCGGCACCGATTTCCTCGATCACGGTGCATATGCGCTCGATGTCGTGTCTTCCATCGGTGCCGACGCCAGCGTGAATGTTGTAAGTTGCCACGCGCATTACCTGCCCTCCGACCGGCGCAGGCGGCGACTCAGCCAGCGTTGCATCATTACCGTCGCTCCCACCAGCGTGATCGCGGCCACCACGAACACGAGGTAGTTGCCGAAGCGTGGTTCACGCAGTGCCGCGATGGCGCTGTCCACGACGAGCGCCGCGAGTATGACGCCGGGCACGATGCCTAACAGGGTGCCGGCGATAAAGTCGACGCGCCGCACGTTGGCGGCACCAGCCAGAAGATTGACCAGGGTGAATGGCGCCACTGGCAGCAGTCGAACCGCCAGGATGGCCAACAGGCCGCGTGTGCGAAACCGTCGGGAATAGTGGTGAAATCGCGCACCGAGCCAATGATGCAAGGTGTCGCGACCAATGCGCCGGCCGATTTCATACGTCACGCTCGCGCCGCAAAGGCCTCCGATCAATGCGCAGCCCGCGCCGGAGACGGGGCCCAGCGCAATCACGCTCAGCACGACCATGGCGTTGAAGGGAAAAAAGACCAGGCTGCCGGCGACGAAGATCAACACCGCCAGCAAGGGTGCGACGGGTGATGTCCCCAGTCCACGTGCCGATGCAACCAGGGCAGGGCCGTCCATCCACTCCCGCAATGGCGTCGCCAGCCATAGCGCAAGCAACGCCGCCGCCCAGGCCATGAAGATGACCCATCGCGTCAACCGTCGCGCGACCGGACGCCGGTCTTCATGCGCGAGGAGATCCTGTACCAGCGTACGCGGATCCAACGGCCGCTCCGGGTCGATTACCGCATGCCCTGGAACCAGCGCATCCACCTCGGCTTGCACCGTCAGGGAAACGGGAGCCAGACTCCGACCGTCGCGGCGCAGTGCTTCAATCGCCTTGATCAAGCCCCGGCTTCCCGGCAGGTGCTCCCGGACAACAGCAGGGGGGTATCAAGGTGCTCGGCAAGAAGCCGATCGCGGATGGCACGAATGCCTTCCTGAATAGCACGATCGCCGTCGGCGACAATGGCGACATTGCATTCCGTGTCGAGGAACAGGGAGCGGTTGCTGAGATTCGCCGACCCGATGGTGAGGAATGTGTCGTCAACGATCAGCACTTTGCTGTGCACGTTGAGGCAAACGCTGCTCTCTTCACACAGCTGCGGGCAATACGTGCGATATCGGCCGCCCGAATCGGCGGCGCGCAGACGCAGGTCCAGCCGGCTGCGCAGGACGCCCATCGTGTTCTGCTCGAGCCAGCCGCATTGCTCGCGTGCCGCGATGACGACGATTTCCGGTCCGTTCGACTCCTGCAGTCGCGTGGCAATAGCATCGCCGATCAGCTTGGAGGTGAAGTACTGGTTCTCGATAAATACGCTGTCACGCGCACCGAGAATGGCGGACTGGAGTAACCGCTGGATTTCGTTGACGGCCGGATAGGGCGGAAATTCCGGCTCGGTTCGCGCTATAGCGACCGGAACATCCCTGAAGTCGGGCGTGACAGAAGGCGGCCATGCGACGGGGTGCGGCTGCGCCTGTGCGAGAGTTTCGCCGGTGCACCGGCGCCAGCGCTCGCGCGCCAGCTCACCCAAGGCGCAGGCGGCGTTGCCGTCGACCAGGAAATGGACGTCGTGAAAGGGCGCGTACCGCTTGCCGGCCGCGTCGCGTCGTCGATCATCATGGACTGCGTGTTCGGTGGTGTCCCAGCGGCAACGCGTGAGGTCAAGGCCGCCGACAAAGGCCAGCGCGTCGTCGATGACCAGCACCTTCTGGTGGTGCGAGGCGCCCAACGGGTGCGCGCTGTCGAGGCGAAAGTGCACCCGCCGGTGCGTGCGCTGGTTCAGACGGTATTCCGGAAGCCATTCGCGCTCCATCGCAAATAGCATGGCGTAGTCCCACGACAACAGGTAGATGTTCAGGTCCGGTCTGGCGTGCGCCAATGCATCGAAGAATTCCCCCAGCGGCTGTGGAAATCCGTCGCCGGAGTCCTCGGGCGTGAGCGTCATCCGGCTGTCGATGTCCCAGCCGAGCAGGAACACTGAGCGACGCGCCTGGCACAGCGCCTCGCGCATGGCGCGAAAACAGCACTGTGCGTCGATCAGGCAAGCGGCAAGACCGGCTGTTTCGATGCGCCAGCACGTGCTACCGGGCTGAAGCAGTGGCGGTCTCGTCTCGGCGTCGCCGTCCATGGGATGACCTGACGGGGGATACCGGGACTTACAGCACGCCGCATGCCATCGCCGATTCCGTACCGCGCGGCGCACTTGAGCTTGCCGCGCAGCGCAATCCGCAACGCCGCCTCAGCCAGCCATCGCGAATTGCACGGATGCCCGCGCTGGACCCCACGCCATCGCTGCGGCTTGCCCGGCCGATCATCCGGCACACCGGTTGCAGTCGCTTTGTCCGGGGCACTTGCCCGTCTGAGCTATCTGTCGTCTACAAAGGGGTGAACTATGGCAATGTTCAGGCCGATGACGTTGTCGGACCGAATGGATGCGGAGCATGCAGGATCTGCCGGCGTGGCGGCGATGAGCGTGCCCGTGCTGCCCTTGCAACGGGCCGCAGCCTGCGCCGCGCAGTCGCTGGCGCTGCTGCGCCGCCGGATCGCCGACCTCCGGCGCCGCACCGCGGAACAGGTAGGCAGTGTGCCCTATGTCCAACTCAAGCGCGCCATCGCCGAGTGCGAGATACGACGGCTTGAACAACGCATGCTGGAAGTGGCGCCACAGTGGACGGCAACGCCGCATGGCAAATGCGCCGGCCCCCTCAGCACGGTACTGGCCGTCGACGCCCAGGGACAGCTCCGCTCGTTCACGCTCGGCCGTACGCCGTTGGACGACACCTTGCCGCCCGATGCATCGGGGCCGGCGTGCTGGATGCTACTGGGCTGCCGTGCGGGGGAGGTGATCACTTACCGCAGTTCGGCCGGCGAAGGCGAGCTGTACATCCTGGAGGTGATCGAAAATACGTCCACGACGATGCGATCGCGCGATGCTACTGTTGAGAAAGCATACAGGTAGGAGGGCGTCGACAGCGACTCGGCCGGGCGAGGCGCAAAGGCGATGAAGCATCGTCTTGTACTGATCCGTCACGCGGAAGAACCGGATAGCGACAGCGATCGCGGGCTGTCGTGGCGCGGCCGGTCCCGCCGCGCGGCATTGGCGTGGGCGATGTGCGATCCCGGCGGACTTCTCGCCGGAGAGGTGCCCTGTCTCATCGCCGCGAGTGATAACGATGATTCCTGCAGGCCACGTCTGACCGTGGAGCCGCTTGGAACCGTGATGACGCGCCAGGTTCATACCGTCGATGATGCGGACTTTGCGGGTGTGTCGTCGTTGGTTCCCAGCCATCCGGGACATTGCCTGATCTGCTGACGGCATCGATGCTGATCCCCCTGGCGGTGAGGCTCGGCGGCAATGTGACTGCCCGGTGGTCGCATGGCCGGAGAATTCCTACGACGCGGCGATCATGCTCGTTCCGGGAATCAGCCGGCATCCGGTTACGCGCTGGACCAACCAGCACCTGCTCCGGGGTGACGGCGCTCCGCGCTATTTCGGGGCGCGTGTCGGGCTCTGTACCCGAGATTCGCGCCACTGCAGGATTTTCCGTTGGAATTGGCGCCGGATTTCCGCGCGAATTGGCTCTATGTGCCCATTGCCCCGCGCGAACACAATGCATTGATACCGGTTAGCTACCGACGGTCTGGCAGGCAGGCGCATGATCTCATCCACAGCTGTTGCGGGTTTCGCGCTGGTCGCTTTCGGCATGGTGCTGACGCCCGGGCCGAACATGATGTACCTGACCTCGCGTTCCATCTGCCAGGGGCGAAAAGCCGGCCTGGTGTCACTCGGAGGCGTTGCGGCTGCGTTCCTTCTCTACATGCTGGCCACCGTGTGCGGTATCACCGCGCTGCTCGTGACCGTACCCTTTGCCTACGATGCGCTGCGCCTGGCGGGCGCCGCGTATCTGCTGTACCTGGCCTGGCAGACCCTCAAGCCGGGCGGTCGCGCTGTCTTTGCTCTGCAGACCCTCGAGCCGGACAGCGATCGCCGGCTGTTCGTGATGGGCTTCCTCACAAACCTGCTCAATCCCAAAGCGGCCATGTTGTATCTGTCGCTGCTGCCGCAGTTCATCGACCCCGCGGCCGGCAACGTGCTGACGCAATCGCTGGTGCTCGGCGGCGTGCAGATTCTCATCAGCGTCACGATGAACGCGCTGATCATCCTGGCTGCCGGAGCCGTAGCCTCGTTCCTGGCGGGGCGCCCGCGGTGGATGTCGCTACAGCGCTGGGTGATGGGGTCAGTGCTGGCGGCGCTCGGGTTCCGGATGGCACTGGACTGGCGGCGGTAAGCGTCGGCCGATGCGCGGGCTGGCTGCCGCAGCGGCAGCCGGTCGCGTCGGCAGGGGGCAGGCTTCGCGCCGGCCTGAAGGTCAATGGATCATCGCTCGCGCGCTACTGGCTGTCGGCCTGACTCGTCGCGCCGCCCGGTTTCGTGCACTATTGCCGGTGGCAGTCCAATGAACCCGGGTCTCGTCACGAAGGCATCCGCGCCATGGCCATGGAACCTTGCGATTCAACCTTCCTGTCTGCCTACTACCAGGGAGTCGATCGGCTCCTCAACGATGCAGCGCCCGGCGCGGCATCCCTTTCGATCACCGTGCTGCCCGCCTATGCGCCGGAATGGGGTCTGCGCCTTGTCGGCAACGAGGTCATCCGCGTACGGCTGGATAAGTCCTACTGGACGGAAGTGGCAATCCAGCAGATGCGCCATCCCGACGCGACGGTGGCCGTCGCGCCCGCATTCCGACCGCTCGCCCAGCGGGCCGTCATGGATGGTGATGCCGTGCAGCGGATCCTCGATCGCTATCGCCGCGCCATCGCCGCTGCCGTGCCGTCGGGCCGGGTGGAAACCGACAGCGTGACCTACCGGATCACCTCGCCCCAGGCCGGCAGCGCACGGATGTGGGCGCCCGAGGACGATACCCCCGAGGCGTACCTGGCGGAGGTGATCCGGCTATTGGCGGATCGGGTCGAATTGACCACCCCCAAAGATCTCTACAACAATCAGACCCAGATTCTCTCGGCGTTGCGCCGGTCGGACGTGAACTGAGGGATACACCCTGGCGGATCGTCAGGCGTTCGCTGCCAGCGGCAAATGCCGGCGCACCTGGGCCGAAAATTCCGCCTTTTCCTCTGGCGTGGCGAAAGCACGGTCCGGAATGGCACAGGTTTCGTAGTCGAAGAAGGTCAGAGCCGTGTGACGCTCAAGCGTGCGCACGCCCCGCACGCCTGTCCAGGGCCAGTGCGCATGGCGCAGGGGCGATGTCACCGAAATGCCGTCGTCGCCCAGGGTGATGGTGACAGGCGTCGACGGCCGCTGGCTGATTCCGGTCATCAGCGATTCGCAGCGACGCCGCCATCGATAACGCCATGCCAGGTGTACCGTGCCGGCGAGAGCCAGGCTGGCGGCGGCAATGGCGTGAGAGCGCGTCCTGTCCTTTCCGATGGCGATAACGGTCAGGTTGGCGAACAGCGCCATGAAGAACAGCATGACCGTCAGAAACTGCGCAATGGCGCTGCTCGTCGCGATGCCGGTCGCGTTGGCGACACTGCGGACTGTAAGGCTTCGCGCCAGCTGCGCGTCCGACGGGTCGGTAATGTATTCGACTTTCAAGCGATTTCCAGGGAAGTCCAGGGGGTGGTGCCGGCGTAACCGCCGGACAGGCCCGACAGTGTATTCCCAAAGTCCGGTGCCGGCGCGCTGAGGCGAAGCGCGCGGTTCGTCGTTGCAGCACAAAAAGAACAAAGTCTTAAAATCAAAAGTCCACATTGGCTGTTGTTCGGCTGCGGCCACCTGTTCAGGGTGTCAAAAATCCGTCGCCTTTTCGCCCTGCAGTAGTGGACCGATCTGGCTGCGCCCGCTGCCGGAAAGAGGATAGACCATGCCGATGACCGCGCGTATAGTCGGCGAGCCAGCGCGAACCGGGTTGGCTCGTGCTGCTGAGGTGACGACCGCGGCTTGGCCGCATGGGGAGAGAAACCGATGGCAGTAGAACGTGTATTACGTTTGAGTGCGGCGGTACTGGCAGCAATTGCATCGGCGCAGGCATTGGCAGCGCCACTCGTCATCAGCGAATTCCGCGTCCGCGGCCCCAACGGCGCCAACGACGAATTCATCGAGATCTATAACGAGACTGCTGCGGATCACACCGTCTCCGCTTCGGGAACGGGCACGGGTTACGGCATTGCGGCGTCGGACGGAACCGTTCGCGGCACCATTCCAAACGGCACCGTCATCCCGGCCCACGGCCACTATCTCATCGTCAATTCGGTTGGTTATTCCCTGGCTTCCTACCCTGCCGGCAACGGCACGACTGCCACGGGTGACGCGACCTACACCACGGATATCCCCGATAACGCCGGTATCGCGCTGTTCACAACGAATGTTCCGGGCGAGTTCGCGCTGGCGACCCGCATGGATGCCATCGGTTCGACCAGCGAAGCCAATACGCTTTACAAGGAAGCGACCGGGTATCCGGCGCTGACGCCGTTCTCGATCGACTACGCCTTCCACCGCGACGAATGCGGCAAGGATGGAAGCATCACGACCTTCGGCAACTGCCCGGCCGCAGGCACGATCGTGGATTCGAACAACAACGCGGCAGATCTGGTGTTCGTCGATACGAACGGCACCAGTGCCGGGGCGGGGCAGCGCCTGGGTGCGCCAGGACCGGAGAACTCGTCCAGTCCGATCACCAATGGCAGCAACATGGATGCGAACCTGCTCGACACCTGCGTCGCACAGGCTTCGCCGCCGAACATCGTGCGGGATTTCACCAGTGATCCGCCAAACAATTCCACGTTTGGAACACTGGACATCCGCTACACCTTCGTCAACAACACCGGCCAGAACCTCACGCGACTGCGTTTCCGCGTGATCGACCTGACCACGTTCCCGGCGCCGTCAGGTATTGCCGATCTTCGTCCGCGGACATCCACTGCAGTCGTGGTCACGGTCGACCGGCCGCCGTGCGGATCGGGTACCAGCAACGTCACGGTGCAAGGCACCACCCTGGAACAGCCGCCGTCGCAACCCAACGGCGGTGGCTTCAACAGTTCCATGAGCGCGGGTGTCGTGACCCTGGCAACGCCGATTGCCAACGGCGCTTCCGTTGACCTTCGCTTCCTCCTGGGCATCCAGCAGAACGGCTACTACAAGCTCGGCATCGTGCCCGAGGGTCTGCCGGCACTCGGATTTACCGGCGAAGGGGTCGAGATCGAAGGCTGCACGCTGGATTGTCCGAGTGTTCTTTCCATCAATCGCGTCAATGCAACACCGACGTCGGCCACCACGGTGGATTACACCGTGACGTTCAACACGTCGGTCACCGGCGTGGATGTGACCGATTTCGTGCTGACCAACACCGGCATCAGTGGCGCATCGGTCACCGGCGTGACCGGTTCCAACGCCACCTACACGGTGACGGTCAACACCGGTACTGGCTCGGGCACCTTGCGACTCGACCTGAACGACGACAACTCCATCGTCTCCGGATCTGCAGCACTCGGCGGGCCATCAGTGGATGACGGCGACTTCGTCGGCCAGGTCTACGATATCGACAAGACCGGACCGGCCGTCACCCTCAACCAGGATGGCGCGCAGGCTGATCCGACCGCGACTTCGCCGATCAATTTCGCCGTCATATTCGACGAAGCGGTGACGGGCTTTGATGCCACCGACGTCACGGTTGGCGGAACCGCATTGCCGACGTCCGCTGTCGTCACCGGTTCGGGTACGACCTACAACGTCGCTGTCAGTGGCATGACTGCCAACGGTACCGTGACGGCCTCGGTCAACGCAGGGGCGGTACTGGATGCCCTGAACAACCCGAGCAGCGCATCGACCAGCGCCGACGACACGGTCAACTTTACCGGCGCCGATGCGACCATTCCGACGGTCACAATTGACCAGGACGCCGGCCAGGCCGATCCGACGGCAACGTCGCCGATCCTGTTCACGGTCGTTTTCAGCGAAAGCGTGACCGGCTTTGACAGCAGCGACATCGTGCTGGGCGGTACGGCCGGTGCAACGACAGCGGTCGTATCCGGTGGTCCGACGATCTACACCGTGACGGTTTCCGGCATGACCACCAACGGTACCGTGACGGCCAGCATCAACGCCGGTGCAGCGACCGATGGCACCAACCTGAGCCAGGCCTCGACCAGCACGGACAACACGGTGACGTTCAACGGCTTTGACGTGACCGCGCCGACGGTGACCGTCGAGCAGGCCGTGGGTCAGGCCGATCCGGCTGTATCGCCGACGATCACCTACACGGTGACCTTCAGTGAGCCGGTGACGGGCTTCGACTCCAGTGACATCACGATCGGTGGAACAGCAGGAGCCACCACCGCAGTCGTCACCGGCGGGCCGACGGTCTACACCGTCACTGTTTCCGGCATGACGCAGGACGGTACAGTGATCGTCTCGATCGCGGCCGGTGTCGCTATCGATGGTGCTGGCAATGCCAATACCGCCTCCACCAGCACGGATAATGTCGTCGTGTTCGCCGGCTTCGGTGCAATGGTGCCCGTGCAACTGCCGATGTTGTCGTGGCAGATGCTGGCGTTCCTTGCCGGTCTCCTGGGTGTCCTGGGATCTGTCGCACGCCGACGCGGGCTGATGCGGTTCTGATCCCGAGCGGTTTCGACCGCAGTAGTGGCTGTAAATCAACCGGGGCCGAAAGGCCCCGGTTTTTTTTGCGCGTCGATCCGGCGAGACCTTTGTCCGTGCGCGCGTCCAATCGCTACACTGACGCTTTCGCCAGGAGTGTGATGATGGTGATGCGCAACAGACGGTGGCGCGACCGGTTCGTCCTGATGGTTGCAGCGACAGCCGCTCCCGCTGTCGCACAGGAAATCAGTGCCGATTGTGTAATGGCGGGCGGGCTGGCTGCACCGCAAACACACCAGCCAACGCAGGCACGGAAAGCGTCGCTTTCCGGTTGCGATTCGCAGAAGCTGTACTACGACGATGCCGACTACGAGCGCGCGCGCCTGTGCGCGTACATCGAGCGTGAGGAAGGCAATCAAGCGGAGTTCAGCAGCGTCGCGGTGCTCATGATGGTGTACGCCAACGGCCACGGCGTGGCCCGCGACGTGGATCTGGCGAAAAAGTTCGCCTGTGAGATCGAAGCTGCGGCGCCGGCGGAAACCGAAGGGCGGCTGCGTCATCTGGAATCGATGCGCGGCAACACTGATCCCCATGAAGTCTTCGACGTTTGTGACGACATCACCAGCGGCTACATGATGGGCGAATGTGCGGCCCGGGAAGCGGTGAAGGCGAGCGACAAGCGCAAGCAGCGCATCGATACCCTGATCGCCCGCTGGACAGCCGGACACAGGAAAGCGTTTGCTGCGCTGCAGGCTGCTTCAACGGCTTTCATCGATGCCGTCGTCGAAAACGAGGTTGACATGAGCGGTACGGCGCGTGCTGTTTTCGCCATCGGTGCCCGTGAGTCGCTGGAAGAAGCTTTCGCTGGGAACCTGGAACGGTTTGAGGACGGGCAGTTGCCCAG
Organism: Tahibacter amnicola; assembly: GCF_025398735.1. Lineage (NCBI taxonomy): Bacteria > Pseudomonadati > Pseudomonadota > Gammaproteobacteria > Lysobacterales > Rhodanobacteraceae > Tahibacter > Tahibacter amnicola. Next base: position 4,510,941 of record NZ_CP104694.1, on the reverse strand, counting down.
CGCCACGCCGGCGTCGTTCAAGCAGGCGGACGCGGACTTGAATGCGGCCTATGCCAGGGCGATGAAGGCTGCGAAGGCGGATGACGGCGACCTGGGCCTGGGCAGCATCAGGCCCGAAGGCATTCGCGAGGCGGAACGTCGCTGGATTGCCTATCGTGACGCCTGGGTGGCTTTCGGTGCGCTCAAATATCCCGGGGTCGCCGCCGACGCCTGGCGCCAGCATTTCACCCGTGAGCGCGAAGTCATGTTGAAGGAATTGGCCGGCGAGTAGATGCGGGCCGTGCGGATCTTCCTGCCGGATATCAGGCACGGCGCAGTTCCCGGATGCCCATTCCCAGCCGCTTGCGCATCAGGGTGCGCAGGGTGACGCCATCGGCATAACCGACCTGCGCAGCGATCTGGTCCACGCTGCTGTTGCTGGTCTTGAGCAGGTGCACGGCGCGTTCGATCCGCAGATCCTGGACGTACTCGGTAGGCGACTTGCCCAGCACATCGTCGAGGCGGCGGGCCAGCGTGCGTTTGCTGGTGGCAAGGGCCGCAGCTGCCGCGTCCAGGTTGAAGGGGCGATCGAGGTTGTTGCGTGCCCAACGGTCGAACTGTTCTACCAACGGGTTTGCGCGGGCCAGGTGGTCGGAAATCACATAGGCCGACTGCGAGGGGCGCGAGTCGACGACCAGGTATTTGGCGACCACGCTGGCGAGGGCAGGGCTGTGCTGGCGTATCAACCACAGCGCCATGTCCATGTGGCTCAGCGCGGCACCGGCGGTGAGAACGCCATCGCTGGCCACGAGCATGCGCTTGGCGTCGAGCCGGACGCGCGGGTAGCGCTGCCGGAACAAGGGCGTCAGCCACCAGGTCGTCGTGGCTTCCTTGTCATCGAGCAAGCCACTTTCGGCGAGAACGAAGGTCCCGATGCAGGCGGCGGCGACGCGGACGCCTGCTGCGGACCAGCGTTGCAACGCCGCGTAGGCTTCGACCAGGTCGTCGCGGCCCAGCGCGGCGACCAGGGCTTCGGGCATCTTGTACCCGATGGCGGGTACCACGACCCAATCCGGTCGTTCGCAGGCGTCGATCGGAACTACCGGCACCTGGAGGCCGAGCGCGCTGCGCACGACGGGGCGCAGGGCGATGACCTGCAGTGACAGCGCCGGCGCTGGAATTTCATGCATCTGCGCCAGTTCGTTCGCGGTCGTGAAGGCGTCCAGCACCGTTGCCAGCCCCGTGTCGAATACGCCGTCCAATGCCAGAACCGCCAGTCGCATGGGAATCGCCTTTGCCGTGAACCGAGCCAGTATTGCGCCGGACACAGGACGCGTAAAGCTGCCGCGGCGTTGCAGGTCTTATGTGGTGGTTACAAAATTAGAAAGGGAAAAGAGTATTTATGTCGTTGTGATCAGCCTGCGGGGCGGCGCTCGTCGTCGTCCACTTGCGCCTGGAACTTGCTTGGGCATCCGTCGTTGGGCTGGCGGCCTGGCCGAGACTACGCTGCGTGCACTTCATTCATTTGACGGAGGGGGCTCCCGGAAGGTGTCGCGCGGATCCTTGCGCGGGTTGCTTTCCTCGTCGGGCTTAGCGCCAGTCGCTGACGCCCACCTGCACCCAGTGACCAGCGTCGTGGCGTACAAGAACTGACGGGCGCGAGGCGGCTTGCGGGTCGTCGTGTGGCGGCACGTGCCGTCGTTGTCCGCCGGGTGTGTCACGCGGCAGCGGACGCTATTGGCTACGCCATTGGTAGTGACGTTCGCGTCCGCTCAGCGGGCAGCGGAAGCGCAGCTCGATCGCGGCCAGCCGAAGACCGCGCGAGTCGCTGTTGAACTGGCCATATCGCGGATCGCCAAGGACCGGGAATCCCGCGTCCGCGAAATGGCGGCGGATCTGGTGCTTGCGGCCCGATTCGATCTGCACCAGTGCCGTACTGCAATCGGAGTCGGCGTCATAGTGCGTGCAGTGATACGTCGTGCGCGATGGCTTGCCGTCGAGCGGCGCGTCGAACTGGCCGGTTTCGGGCAGTCGTCCGCGGACGTCGACGCGATAGGTTTTCTCCAGCTGCCGGCGTGCAAACAAGTCCGAAAGGGCGGCGGCGGCTTTCGCGTTGTGGGCGATCAGCATCAGGCCGGCCGCTTCGCGATCGAGCCGATGCACCAGGAATGTTTCCCGCCCCAGTTTTGCTTCGACCAGGCGCAGCAGCGCGCAGTGGTCGCCGGTTCGCGTGCCTTGTGCCAGAACACCGGCGGGCTTGATCCAGACGCTGTACTGGCGCTCGTCGGCGAGCAGGGTCGGATCCGCGGCGACCGCCGCCAGTACTTTTTCGTCGTAGTGCAGTGACAGCACGTCACCCCGCATCAGCGGGGCGGTGGCGCGGCGCAGTCGCTTTTCCTTGCTGCCGCGGCGCAGCCAGACGGCACCTTTGGCCATGGCGTCCTTGATCCGGGACCTGGACAGGCCGCTCCGGGCTGCCAGCAGGTCCACAGCAGTGCAGGCGGTGTCCGGGACAGTAAGGGTGTAGTCGCGGGCAGACATGTCTGGGCGCACGGAAAAGCGGCGACGATAGCAGCGTGCCGCGGCTTTGGCCACGCAATCGGGCGCGGCGACTCGACATGCAGACGCCGCATTCGTGGTGCCTGCCTGGCCGGATCCAGCGCCGCTGTGCTGCAGTGCAGCGAATCCGCCTGTGTACCTTCTGGCGTGTGCGACCGGCGACCCGCCAGACATCGTCCATACGCCTTCCATCCCATGATGACGCGACGCGGACGCTGCGGATGGTATATCGTCGCCGGACGGCGGAGGCCGGGTATGCGGTTGGGGAGATCGCATATTGCTGTTCAAGGGATCGAACCTCACCCACCCTGAGGAGTTTCGTCCGTATGCAGCACTTGCTTCGACGGTCGGCGTTGGCCGCCGCACTCAGTATTGCCCTTGCCGATCTTTCCGCCGCTGAAGCCCTTTCGGTGGTGTACGCCAGTCAGCCGACGCCGCAGGCCATTGCCGAGGCGGTGCAGGACCCGCGACTGATCGTGCTGCGTGCAGGCGCGTTCGACCCCTTGACCCAGCAGATGGACTTCAGTGGCGCGGGTGTGGAAAGCATTCCGAGCGCCCAGTATGTGATCGTCCAGTTCAATGCCAGCAAGGCATTGCCCGTGCGCGACGGCCTGAAGAAACTGGGCGTCGTCATCGTCGGCTACCTGCCGAGCAACACCTACCAGGTACGGTTGAATGGCGCGACCGTCGCCGGCATCCGTGCCATTCCCGGCGTGCGCTGGGCCGGCCCGATGGTTCGTGGCATGAAGGTGGACCCGGCCCTGTGGGTCGCCAACCGGGCTCACGCGCCAGCGGCGGATGAGTCGCTGGTCGAGCTGCAGCTGATGACGTTCCGCGAAGCGTCTTCGAGCGTGGTCATCAATGCACTGGGCAAGCAGTTCCCGGCCGCGGTGATCACCAACCAGAACGAGAATTTCGAACACGGCGACCGCGTACGCGTGATGGTGCCGCAGTCGCGTCTGGATGAGTTCCTGGGAATTGCCGCCGCCATTGACGACCTCGCCTGGATTGAGCGCTACAACGCGCCGACGACCAAGAATTCGGGCGATCCCGGCACGCTGCAGGGCAATTTCACCGGCACCTGCCCGGGAAGTGGCACCATCTGCGGTAACACCCCGATCTGGGCCCACGGCATCCTCGGTACGAACCAGATCGTTTCCGTCGCCGATACGGGCCTGGACCGTAACGAAGCCTGGTTCACCACCCTCGACAAGGGCTCGGGCCCGGTGGTGGCGATTACCGACGCCGAGTCGCCTTCGCTGCCCACGCCCGGAACGCAGTACCCCACGCGCAAGGTGTTTGGCTATTGGGTGCAGCCCGGCGCGACGTCCTACGACTACACCAGCGGCCATGGCACTCACGTTGCCGGTACGGTGGCGGGCGACGCTGCCGGTACCTTCACGGCGACCTATACCGCCTCGACGCCGACGACTGCAGGCCACGACCTGGCCGACGGCAATGCGCCCAATGCACAGATCCTGGTTCAGGACATCGGCTCCGGCAGCAGCCTGACCGGTCTGAACAATCTGGTCGGCACGTTGCAGCAGGCCTACAACGCCACCGTGCGTATCCACACCAACAGCTGGGGCGGCGGCAATACCGGTGCCTACGACTCCACTGCGGCGGATGTGGACTATTTCACCAACACGCACGATGAGTTCCTGTTTGTCGTGGCTGCGGGTAACGACGGCCCGGGCGCGTCCACCCTGGGATCGCCCGGTACGGCGAAGAATTCCCTGACCGTGGGCGGTACGGCCCACGCCGGCAGCACTTCGATGTATGGATCTTCCAGCCGCGGTCCCGCTGCGGATGGACGTCTGAAGCCCGACATCGTCGCGCCTGCCGTGTCGGTTGTTTCCGCTGCCGCCGATACCAACAACGGCACCACGGCCGAGGATGCGGCGGTGACCACCAAGACGGGCACGTCGATGGCCACGCCGGCGATCGCGGGCAGCGCAGCGCTGGTGCGCCAGTTCTTCCAGGATGGTTTCTATCCGCGCGGCAGCAAGACAGCGGCCGATACCTTCAATCCGAGCGGCGCCGTGCTCAAGGCGGTCATGGTCAATGGCACCAACCCGCTGGCGACCACGACCTGGCCGGACAACAACTACGGCTGGGGCCGCGCCTGGCTCGATTCCAATCTGTGGTTCGCCACGCCGGCAGGCAGCAGCGACGACACGCGCCGGCTGCGCCTGTTCGAGCGGCCCAACGCCGCAGGCCTGAAGACGACCGACGTTCACTCCTACACGATCGCCAACGTGGCGGCGGGTGCGGAACTGCGCGTCACCCTGGCCTGGTTTGATCCGGAAGGTGCGCCGGGCGCCGGCTCGACCCTTGTCAACAACCTTGACCTGGAAGTGGAAGGTCCGACCGCGCAGATCTACAAGGGCAACGTGTTCGCCCTGGGCGTCTCGACGACGGGCGGCACGGCCGACGCGCTCAACACGGTCGAGCAGGTACGCCTGAATGCGCCGGCGGCGGGCTCCTACACGGTACGCGTGAAGGGTACGGCCGTTCCCGGAAACGGGCGTCCGGAAACGGACTACCAGGGTTACGCGGTAGCGGTTTCCGGTGCGTTTGCCCTGCCTGATCCGGTAGCGCCAGCGGCACCGACAGGCCTGGCCATCGCCAGCAACAACACCAGTGGCGTTGGCGTCAGCTTCACCGGTTCGGCGCCGCAGGGCTTCCAGCTGTATCGCGCCAACGGTACCTGTGCCAGTGCGTCCGCCGGCGACTTCCGCATGGTCGCCACCGGCGCGGCATCACCGCTGGTCGATGACAAGACGCAGGGCGGCACTGGCTACGCCTACAAGGTGCGTGGCGTCGGCGGTGACGTGGAAGGCGCGATCTCCGGCTGCGTGGACGTCGTCTCGGCCGACACCTGCACGTTGCGGCCGCAGTTTGACGGCACCACGTTGACGGCGGTGGGCACCAACGCGACCTGCAAGGTCGACCTGGACTGGCCGGCCGGCTCGGCGACCTGCCCGTTGGCGACCGGCGTGACCTACTCGATCCAGCGTGCGACCAATCCGTACATGACCGGCGCGACGACAGTAGCCAGCAATCTCTCGGTGCTGACCTACGACGACACGACCGTCACCAGCGGCACGACGTATTACTACCGCGTCGCCGCAACGGACGACCTGGGCAATACGACCACCCCGCAGCAGTCGCGGACCATTCCGGTGACGCCCACCGGCGCGACCGGGCCGGATCCGAACTCCTTCTACGATTCGGCGGGCGACCAGCGCGCGTACATGACGATGCAGACGCCCTGGCAGATCACCAACACCACCGCCGCCGCCGGCAGCACCTACAGCTACCACAGCGGCAAGGATGGCCAGAGTTATCCGGACGCGGTCTGCGCCAGCATCGAAACACCGGCGATGACGCTGCCGGCCGGTGCCCAGCTGAGCTTCCAGGCCAAGTACAACCTGGAATGGCAGTACGACGGCGCGGTGATGGAAATCTCGACCGACGGTGGCACGAACTGGTCTGACCTGCCGCCGGCCGGTGGTTATCCGACGACCTTCACCAACACGGGCAATGCGTGCGGCTACGCCGGCTCGCACGGTGCGTTTGCGGGTGTCTCGACCGCCGGTTCCAACGCGGATCCGAACAATGGCACCGCGACCGCCGTGTTCAAGCCGTTTACGGTCGACCTGTCGAGCTACGCCGGCCAGAACGTCAAGATCCGCTGGCGCCTGGCATCCGACGGTGGCGTGACCTTCGCCGGTTTCTTCCTGGATGAAGTGCGCATCGGCAATCCGGACAGGCTGTTCTTCGACGGATTCGAACCCTCGCTGTTTATGTGTCAGTAACAACGCTGTCAGCGGCAGCCGGCCCAGTGCCGGCTGCCGCGCGGCGGGATCAGGCGACGGCCAGTCGTCGCTGGGCGCCTTCCAGCGCCATTGCCAGTTCGATCGTGCCGCGGCGGATCTCATTCGCGTCAATGGCGGCAAAACCCAGCATGAGCCCATTCCGGCGCACCGGGCCACGCGTGTAGCGTCCCAGTGGCGTCACTTCGATGCCGCGGGCCTGTGCAGCGGCGCAGGCATCCGCTTCGGCCAGCCCCGGACGAAGCCAACCGATCGTCTGCAGGCCGGCTTCGATCGTGGAAAGGTCCAGCAGCCCGGACAGATGGGAGCGCGCGTTTTCGGCCAGGATGCCCAGGCGCTCCGAGTACACGTCACGCATGCGCCGGATGTGCCGTGCGAAATGGCCTTCGGCAATGAATTCGGCGAGCACCAGCTGTTCCAGCAGTGGTGCGTGCCGCATCGTCACGCCCTTAGCAGCGGCGACCTGGTCCACCATGTCGGGTGGTACGACGAAGTAGCCCAGGCGCAGAGACGGGAACAGCACCTTGCTGAAACTGGCGGCGTGGATGACGACGCCGTGGCGATCCAGTCCCTGCAGGGCAGGGATGGGGCGTCCGCTGTAGCGGTATTCGCTGTCGTAATCGTCCTCGAAAACCAGCGCGTGATTGGTACGTGCCCACTCCAGCAGGTCCAGTCGCCGCGAAAGGCTCATCGCGACGCCCGTGGGGAACTGGTGTGCCGGCGTGACGTAGGCCAGGCGGGCACCGCGCAGAAGGGCGGGCGTAAATGCCATGCCGTCCTCGTCTACGGGAATCGGACAGACCTGCGCGCCGTGCGATTCGAACACACGTGCTGCGCCGGGATAGCCCGGATCCTCCATCGCCACGCGATCGTTCGCGTTGAGGTAGAGGCGGGAAATGATGTCAAGCGCTTCCTGCGTGCCCGAGACGATGACAACCTGGTGCGCTTCGCAGCGCACGCCGCGCGCCGTACGCAGGTAGTTGGCAATCGCCTCGCGCAGTGGCCCATACCCCATCGCGTCGCAGCCGACCATCTGCGTCACGGTGTAACTGCGGATACGGCGGGCAGCGATCTGCGCCCACTGCCCGATCGGAAACAGATCCATCGCCGGCAGGTGAGGCCGGAAACTGCGCGGTGCGCGCGGATCGAGATGAAAGAAGGGTTTTACCTGTCGTGCGTACGGCGACAGGTTTCGTCGCTGCGCCAGTGTCTCCACCGAATCGCCGGCGCGTTCGGCGTTGAGCGGCTCCTGCGGCAGCGACTTGCTGACGTAGGTGCCAGAGCCGACGCTACCTTCCAGATAGCCCTCCTGCGTCAGCTGTTCGAAAGCGCTGACGATGGTTCCCCGCGAAAGCCCGTAGTGGGCGGCGATGTCGCGTGTACCCGGCAGGCGTGCGCCAGGCGTCAGGCGGCCGTCGAGAATCTGCTGCTTGACCGTGTCGTAGAGCCAGCGATACGCCGGAACGCCAACCGGGCGGGGGTAAGCATCAACGCGAACGAAGTGGCTCGTTTGGCCATGGGCGGAATCCAAGTGGTACAGGCAGATTAAGGTATATGCGACTGCGTGGATGATCCTGTGACACTTCTACACAGCCGTCCGCCCTACAACGGGGCCAGACGGCTTTCCCCCTACCGGTCCTTGCGAATGGAGGCGTGACGTTCACCGCGCTAGGCCACTCGGCCGCAGGTCCCGGATTTCCCGGTGTGTCTGGCACGCACCTTTGAACGCCGGGCCGCCGGACTCGTGGCAGGCCGGATATGCGTGCGCGAACAGCGCCCGGTGGTTGGCAGGCAATGGCCTCGGGAAACGTTGTCATTCCCTGTGACTCCAGTCACTGAAGCCACGCCTTGGATCTGGATACTGCCGCTGCGCCGGAATCTGACAATTGTCTCGGTGGTCAGCACGCCATGCGGTGTGTACAGGCCGCCGGATCGGACATTTCCGACGTGTATTTGACAACGTTGTCAGATCCGGTTAATGGTTCGCGCCGGGCTGGGGAGCCCAGTTTGTCCAGCGATTCCGTCGGGGAGGGTGGAATGACGCAGCGACAGCGGTCTTGCCGACGGGTGCTGCACGCCCGCCGGGCACGCCACGAACGAAACCCGGGCCCGCGCCTTCGCCGCCGCTGCGCCCGCGCGCCGGACCGTGCCACCACCGGATCCCATTCCGCTGCGCCAGTACCTGCGTGCTGCGGCCTTGTTTCTCCTGCCCCCCTGGGAAGCCACCATGTCGATTGATCGCCTCGCCCTGCCACGCCGTGCCGCCTGCCTGCTGCTTGCCGGAGCGACGGTGCTTGTGTCCTCGACGGCGTGCGCCGATGCGCCTGCCAAGCCCACCATCGCCTGGATGCCCGAGTCGGTGCCGTTGACCAACGGCCAGGCCACGCTCGCCCTGCATTGGGACCTGTGGTGGGGAACCAACGGCGATCACTGGAAGCTTCGCCACAACAACACTGTCGTCCACACCGCAACGTTGACGCCGAACGGCCAAAGCGCGCAGTCGGGGGACCGCAGCCTGGTGGTGACGCAGTCCGGCGCGCAGACACTGGTGGTGGAACTGTGCAATGGCGCGGGGCAGGCCGAGCAATGCACGGCGAGCGATCCGCGTACGGTGACGGTGGGAAGCGGCAGCTCCGGTGGCGGCGATGACGGCCTGACCTGGCCCTCGCCGTTGCAGGAGTTCAACCAGCCCTACACAAACAGCAGCAACAAGGTCGTCGGCGCCTACTTTGTGGAGTGGGGCGTGTACGGCCGCGCGTTTCCGGTGCGCAAGATTCCGTCGCAGAACCTCACGCACCTGCTTTACGCGTTCATCGCCATCTGTGGCCCCAATACCTCGCTGCAGCAGGCTAATCCGCAGGGCTACAACGCGCTCGTGCAGGAATGTGCGGACCAGCAGGATTACACCGTCACGATCCACGACCGCTGGGCCGCGCTGGAGATGTCCTATCCCGGCGATACCTTCAACACGCCCGTCCGCGGCAATTTCGGCCAGCTGATCCGGCTCAAAGCCGCCCGTCCGCAGCTGAAGATCCTTCCATCGATCGGTGGCTGGACCCTTTCCGATCCGTTCCACCACCTGGCAAACGATCCGGCCCGGCGCGCGACCTTCATCGCTTCGGTTGTGCAATTCCTGCAGACCTACACCTTTTTCGACGGCGTCGATCTCGACTGGGAATATCCCGGTGGCGGTGGCGCCAACGTGACGCTGGGCTCCGCAGCGGACCGGACGGGCTATTCCGCGCTGCTCACCGAGCTTCGCGCCGCACTGGATACCCTGGGTACGCAGACCGGCCGCACCTACCTCATGACGGCTGCCGTCGGCGCGGCGCCGGCGAAGATCAGCGCGGTGGACTACGCCACAGCCGGGCAGAAGCTCGACCTGGTCTTTGCAATGAGCTACGACTACTACGGTGGCTGGAACGGCGTACTCGGACACCAGGCCGGCCTCTATGCCGTGCCGAACGAGCCGGTCAGCGGATTCAGCGGCAACGCGACGGTCGACAACCTGCTCGCCGCCGGCGTGCCCGCCGGCAAGATTGCGCTGGGCGTGGCGATGTACGGCCGCGGCTGGAACGGCGTGACCGGGGTTCAGGGCGGCAATCCCTTCACGGGCACGGGCGCCGGTCCCATAAACCCGGGAACCTGGGAGCCCGGCGTGCTCGACTACCGCCAGATCGAATCGGCCTACACCGGCGGCGACCCGGGCACGGGCGTCAACGGTTACAGCGTGGGCTACGACGCCGGCGCGCAGGCCGCGTGGGCCTGGAATGCCTCTGCCGGCAAGCTCGTCACTTTTGAAAGCCCGCGCTCGGCACGGGCGAAGGCGCAGTATGCGCTGTCACGCAACCTGGCCGGTGTGTTCGCCTGGGAAATTGACGCGGATAACGGCCGCATTCTCAATGCGATGCACGAAGGACTCGGGCACGGCGGTGTCGCCGACCGCATCTTCGCCAATGGTTTCCAGGCGGCGCCATGACACGCCGGATCGCCCTGGCCGGCGTGGCCGCCTGCTTTCTCTTCTGTAGCGCCGTCGCCGCCGTGGAAGTCACGGTGGCACGCACTTCGTCCTGGTCGGGCGGCTACAACGGACAGATCCGCCTGCGCAACGATCAGGCGGCGGCTGTTTCCGAATGGCAGCTGGGGTTTCATGCGAGTACGACGCTGACCAGCGTATGGAACGCGGTGACCCTGAGTGCTTCCGGCGGCGACTGGCTGCTGGGCAACGCGTCATGGAACGGCACCATCGGTCCGGGGACGACCGTGGCCATCGGGTTCGGCGGCACGGGCGAGCTGGTGGACGGCAGCATCAGCGGCTGCCGTTTCAACGGCGCTGCCTGCACGGTGACCTACGTGGACGAGGCCGGCGGCAGCGGCGGTGCCGCGGCGATCAGCCTGGCAGGCGTGCCGGCTTCCGCGATTCGCGTGAATGTTGCGGCGGGTGCGATGACCAGCCACGGGCTCAGTGTCGGCGGTGATCCGTCGGCGACGTTCACCGTCATCAGCAACAACCCGTCGGTGGTTGACGCGCGCATCGTCAACGGAGCGACGCTGCAGCTGCGTGGACTTGCTGCCGGGCGGGCAGGGGTGTTGCTCAAGTCGGTCGCGGGCAATGCGGTGCGCCGGATCGGCGTGGCCGTTGGCGCGGGCGCTTCGGCACCGGGAATGCCGCCGCACCTGGCCATCGGCTCAGTCAGCGAGGATACGCCGGCCGACCTGGATTTCTGGTGGGACATCGGCGCCGGCCGCCGCAATCGTCGCGTCGATGTGCGCTACATCTATCTGAACGGTGGGTCGTTCGCTGGCTGGGATACCTGGAGCAATGAACCCGGTGGTCGCGCGCGCAGCTTCATCCGCGAAAGTCGCCGCCTGGGTTTTATACCTTATTTTGTTTTTTACAATATTCCCGACTCGGGCGAGGACTACACGCTGGACCTGGCGCACATGCAAAGCGCTTCGTACATGGCGGCGTATTTCCGCAATCTCGCGCTGGCTTTGCGCATCGCCAACGAAGAATCGCCCGATGATACGGTCGGGTTTCTGTTCGAGCCTGATTTCATCGGTTACATGGCGCAGCAGTCCGGCCAACGCCCGGCCACGCTGCAGGCGGCGACGCATGCGGCCTATGATGCGGGCATCCTCGTCGCAGGAAGCGATCCGGTGTTTCCGAACACGCTGACCGGCCTGGTCTCTGCCATCAACTATCTGGTGGCAAAGACAGCACCGCAGGTGCAGTTCGGGTGGCAGGTCAACCTGTGGGCCTCGCCGCCGGGCGGGTTTACCACGACGGTGCCGGGCAACGGCCTGATGCACAAGACCGATGCGGTCGGCGTGGTGGCCGGGCGGCCACTCATCTACGACGAGGCGGCTGCCATCACGCGCTACTACGTGGAGGCCGGCGTAGCCAGCCATGGTGCCGATTTCATCTCGATCGACAAATACGGCCTGGATGCCGTTGGCCATGCGGCTGCCGGTGCGACGGATCCATCGCAGGCGCCCTGGTTCTGGCACAGCGACCACTGGTTCAACTACCTCACCTTCGTTCGCGCCATGCGCGCGCAGAGCGGCTTGCCGGTCGTGTTGTGGCAACTGCCGGTGGGTCGCATCAATCGTTCGTTGCTACCGAATCCGTACGCAAACAATGCGCCGTTCCCGGATCTTTCCAATACCGTCACGCGGTACGAGGATTCGGCGCCGAGTTTCTTCCTGGGCGATACCTTCCAGGTCAGCGGAATACGGCGGACGTGGTTCAGCCGCAATGAGGGCGCTGCCCCCGGCATCGTCGTTGGAACAGACCAGGTGACCTGGCCCTCCCGCATGCAGGAGGCGCGCGATGCGGGTGTCAGCATGATTCTCTTTGGTGCCGGCGTCGGTGCGAGCACTGATGGCGTCGGTTCGCCGCCGACGGATGACTACTGGTGGATCTCCCGCGTGCAGGACTACTACGACGCCCCGGTTCTGCTGCAGCCGCCTTCCGATCTGCTGTTCCGCGACGGCTTCCAGTCGCCGTAGCGCCGTATCACGCAATCCCCTGACCCAGAACGAACTCATCACCGGACGCTGAGGGAACACCATGATCACTGCTCGCTCACGGCACGCGCGGCTGTACGCGGCCGCTATTGCACTCGTTGCTGGCCTGTCATCGACGCTGGCCGTCGGCCAGGCGGTCAACCACGACCAATGCCGTCCCGATGGCATGAAGAAGACGGCCGGCGTGAATACGCCGTATTGCCTGGTGTACGACGCCAACGGCCGCGAACAGATGGGTGCGGGCCATCCGCGCCGCATCATTGGCTACTTCACCAGCTGGCGAACAGGCGCGAACAACGCGCCGCGCTACCTGGCCAGCGATATTCCGTGGACCAAGATCACCCATATCAACTACGCCTTCGCACACGTGGATGAAAACAACCGCGTTTCCATCGGCAACGAATCGGATCCGCAGAATCCGGCGACCGGTCTGCAATGGCCGGGCGTCGCCGGTGCAACGATGGATCCGGAGTACGCGTACAAAGGCCATTTCAACCTGCTCAACAAATTCAAGAAGACCCATCCCAACGTCAAGACGCTGGTGTCGGTCGGTGGTTGGGCGGAAACAGGCGGCTATTTCGACGCCACGGGCGCCCGTATTCCGAGCGGCGGCTTCTTCACGATGACCGTGACGCCGTCAAACCAGGTCAACCAGGCAGCAATCAACACATTCGCCGATTCGGCGGTGGCCTTCGTGCGCCGCTTCGGATTCAACGGCGTCGATATCGACTACGAGTACGCCACGTCGATGAACAACGCCGGCAATCCGCTCGACTGGAGCATTGCCAATCCGCGTCGCGCGGCGTTGATGCAAGGTTATGTGGCGCTGATGAAGACACTGCGTGAAAAGCTCGACGCAGCCTCGGCGCAGGACAACAAGTACTATCTTCTGACAGTCGCTGCGCCCGCGTCGGGCTACCTGCTCCGTGGCATGGAGACCTACCAGGTCACCCAGTACCTGGACTACGTCAACATCATGTCCTACGACCTGCATGGCGCCTGGAACGAATTCGTCGGCCCGAACGCGGCACTGTACGACGACGGACGCGATGCCGAGCTGGTGCGTTGGAATGTGTATTCCACGCCGCAGTACGGCAACATCGGCTATCTCAATACCGACTGGGCGTATCACTATTTCCGCGGCGCAATGCCGGCCGGCCGTATCAATATCGGCGTTCCCTACTACACGCGTGGCTGGCGCAACGTCAGCGGCGGCACGAACGGACTGTGGGGCACCGCGTTGCAGTCCAGCGGCTGCCCGACGGGCCTTACGACCTGCGGCCAGGGTGCGGTCGGCATCGACAATCTCTGGCATGACCTGGAAAACGGCCAGGAGATGCCGGCAGGTTCCAATCCGCTGTGGCATGCGAAGAACCTGCAACAGAACATCCTGCCCAGCTACATCGCCAGCTACGGGCTGGATCCCACGAACGACCCGGACGACCGCCTGACGGGCACCTATACGCGCCACTACGACACCACGCTGGTGTCGCCGTGGCTGTGGAACGCCCAGAAGAACGTGTTCCTGTCGACGGAAGACGATGAGTCCACGACGACGAAGGCCAATTACATCGTCAACAAGGGCATCGGCGGTGTGATGTTCTGGGAACTGGCCGGCGACTACGCCTGGCATCCGGTCCGCCGCGGCGGGCAGGGCGAGTATTTCATCGGAACCACGCTCACCGACATCTACTTCCAGCGATTCCAGACGGCATCGCCCTATGGCAACCGGCGGGTGCCCCAACCCATCACCGTGGCCGGCACGCTGGACGCGACGATCACCGTCAGCGAGTTCGACATCGGCGACAGCAATTATCCTATTTCGCCGAAATTGAAGATTGTCAACAATTCTACGACGACGATACCGGCTGGCGCGCAGTTCGAGTTCGACGCGGCCACGACGGCGCCGGCAAACTGGACCAACTGGTCCGGGGCCACGCTGGCGGTGCACCAGACGGGCCACTCCGGCAGCAACGTCGGCGGCCTGCAGGGCGACTTCCACCGCGCGCGGCTGTCGTCCAGCTGGAGTGCATTGCCGCCGGGCGGGTCGATGGAAGTCGAATGGGTGTACTACCTGCCGATGGTGGCGCCGTCGAACTGGACGGTGACCTTTGGCGGCAGTACCTATGCGCTGCGCGATGAAACCGCCAGCCTGCCGCCGACGGATGTCATCTTCCGCAACGGATTCCAGTCACCGTAACCGCGGTGAAGTACTGCGCCGGAGGTGCGCCCGTTACGCACCTCCGGCGTCGTGCTCAGTCGCGGTTGCTCACGCCGGCCTGCGAGAACGTGGCCATATCGCGCGCAAGGGCGCAGGCCAGGCGCACGATGGGCACGGCCAGTGCCGCGCCACTGCCTTCGCCCAGGCGCATGCCGAGATCGAGCAGGGGATTTGCCGCCAGTGCATCGAGTACGCGCTGGTGACCGCGCTCGGCGGAGCGATGGGCAAAGAGCATCCATTCGCGGCAACCGGGATTGATGGCAACGGCGGCCAAGGCCGCTACCGAGCTGATGAATCCATCAACGAGCACCACGATACCGTGTTGCGCGGCACTCACGTAGCTGCCGACGAGTGCTGCAATCTCAAATCCGCCGAGCCGACGCAGGGCTTCCAGGGGATCGGCGACAAACCCGCGATGGAATGCGACCGCCCGGGCGATGATCTCGGCTTTGTGGCGCACTCCCTCCTCGTCAAGTCCCGTGCCGGCGCCTGTGATCTCCGGCGGGCCTGCTTCGAGCAAGACGCAAGCCAGCGCCGTGGCTGCAGTCGTGTTGCCGATACCCATTTCTCCACCAATGAACAGTTCCGAGCCGGCCGACTGTGCGCGCCGCACGGCCTGTGCGCCTTCGTCCAGCGCGCGGACCAACTGGTCGTCTGACATGGCGGCCTGGTCGAGGAAGTTGGCCGTGGAGGGAGCGATGATGGCGCGGCGCACGCCGGCGATCTCGCCGGGGTCGTTTACCGTTCCCAGGTTCACCACGTCGAGCGTAGCGGCCAGCTGGCGCGCCAGCACGCTGATCGCCGCGCCGCCGCTGGCAAAATTCCGCACCATTTCGCCGGTCACTACCTGTGGATAGGCCGAAACGCCTGCGGACGCGATGCCGTGGTCGGCGGCAAACACCGTAATGTGCACGCGATCGATCGCCGGGCAGGGGCGCGCCTGCAGGCCGGCCAGCTGGATCGCCAATGCTTCCAGTCCGCCCAGGGCGCCACGGGGCTTGGTGAGGTCATCCTGGCGTGCCGCTGCGGCGTCACGGCTGCTGATGTCGACGGGCTTGGCGGGTTGCTGCAACCACTGCAACGACATGGGTCACTCCTTGGCGATGAATCCGTGGCAATCAATCGGGAACGAGCGTTCAGCGCGGTGGCTTCACCGGCACGGCAATTCCGGCGATCGTGAAGATGACGCGGGGCACACACGCGGCGATGTCCTGGTGAAGGCGACCGGCCTCGTCGACAAACCGGCGGCTGAGTTCCCCCATGGGCACGATACCCTGGCCGACTTCATTGCTGACGAACAGGACCGTGCCGGGCAGGGTGGAGAGGGCATCGAGTAGCGACTGTCGTTCGCGCGCAAAACAGTGCGGATCCCGATGGCACAGGAGGTTGCTCAGCCACAGCGTGAGACAGTCCACGAGCAGGAAGCGCGTAGTGTCCGCCTCGCGGCGCAGCAGCGAACCCAATGCAATCGGTTCCTCGATGACGGCCCACTCGGCGGGGCGGCGTGCACGGTGGTGTGCCACGCGTTCGGCCATTTCGGCGTCACCCGGCACGCAGGTGGCGATGTAGCGGACCTCGGCGCCCGATTGCTGCGCCAGCAGTTCCGCGTGACGGCTCTTGCCCGAGCGTGCGCCGCCGAGGATCAAGGTATGCACGGGGATGCGTCCACGGCGAGCAGTCGCTCCAGGCGAGGAATGTCGAGGTGTTCCTGCACCGCGTCGGCCAGGCGGTCGATGCCGCGCTCCCGCAGCGCGACCATGTCCAGCGATTGCGGCTGCGACAATCCGGCCCATCGCAGGATCGCCTGGCAAGCCGGAGGCGAGTCGAAGACGCCATGCACATAGGTGGCGAGAATCTGGTCGTCCGCCGAGCGCGCGCCGTCAGGACCCCGCGCATCCAGATGCAGCGCCGGCCGTGCCAAGGCCGGGCCCGTGCTGATGCCGCAGTGAATCTCGTAGCCTGTCACGGGCGCATCACTTTGTGCCAGCCGTCCACGCACGTTGCGCAGCTGCTTTTCCGGCTCCAGGACGGTTTCGAGGTCGAGCCAGCTGAAGCCGGGCGTGCTGCCGGCCGGACCTTCGATACCATCGGGGTCGTGTACGTGCGTGCCGAGCATCTGCAGCCCGCCGCAGATGCCGATGACTTTCCCGCCGTAGCGCAAGTGGCGCTGCAGGGCTGTCTCCCAGCCGTTCTGGCGCAGCCAGTGCAGGTCGGCGCGCACCGCCTTGGAACCGGGCAGAACGATCAGGTCTGCCGGCGGAACCGGCTGGCCAGGCCCCACATAGGTAACGGCGACCTGGGGATGCAGGCGCAGTGCATCGAAATCCGTGTGGTTGCTGATGCGCGGCAGTGCCGGGATCACCACGCGCAGCGCTGCGTCGGTGCTGCCCGTAGCAGTGCGGGGCAGGGCATCCTCGGCGTCGATATGCAGATCCATCAGGTAGGGAAGCACACCCAGGACCGGCTTGCCTGTCTCCTGTTCCAGCCAGTCCAGGCCGGGCTGCAGCAAGGCCAGGTCGCCACGGAAGCGATTGATCACGAAGCCAACTACACGGTCGCGCTCCGTGCTGGATAACAGGGCGAGCGTGCCGACGATATGAGCGAACACACCGCCGCGGTCGATGTCGGCGATCAGGATCACCGGACAGTCCACCATTTCGGCATAGCCCATGTTGGCGATGTCGTTGGCGCGCAGGTTGATCTCGGCCGGGCTGCCGGCCCCTTCGACGATCACGGCGTCATAGCGCTCGACCAGGCGCTGATGCGACGCCAGCACGGCCTCCCGTGCGATTCTCTTGTAGTCGTGATACGCCTGTGCCTGCAGCGTGGCCACGGCGCGACCGTGCACGATCACCTGTGCGCCAATGTCGGTCGTGGGCTTGAGCAGGATCGGATTGAAATCGGTGTGCGGCGCCAATCCGGCGGCCTGTGCCTGCACCGCCTGGGCGCGACCGATCTCGCCGCCGTCGACCGTGACAGCCGAATTAAGCGCCATGTTCTGCGGCTTGAACGGCGCGACGGCGACGCCGCGGCGGCGCAGCCAGCGGCACAGGCCGGTAACCAGCGTGCTCTTGCCGGCATCGGAGGTGGTGCCTTGCACCATCAGGACACGCGCGGTCATGCGCAGGGACTCCGCAACGTCTGGGGTAGCTGTGCGAGCGCGGTGCCGAGCCGGTGCCATCCGGCGTCGTCGCCCGGCAGTCCGAAACGCAGGCTGGGCGGTTCGTCGAACAAGCGGGTGAGGATGCCCATGCGCGCCAGCTGCTCGTGGATTTCGCGGGAATACGGTGTTCGGATCCACTGGAACAGGGCGGTGCCGCCGTCGGGCGGCAATCCGTGTTCGCCGAGCAGCTGCGTCAGCCGCGCACCGTCACGCTGGAGCCGGTCGCGAGCGGCGTCTTGCCAGGCCTTGTCCTCCAGTGCCTGGCGGAGCAGCCAGCGTGTCGGCGCAGCAACGGTCCAGGGACCCAGCTCGACGCGCAGCTGCGCCAGCAGGAACGCCGTTGCGGCGACGAATCCCGCGCGGGCACCGGCCAGCCCGAAGAATTTTCCGGGTGATCGAAGCACTACCAGGCCTTCGCGATCGGTGTCGGGCGCCAGCGAGACGTCGGGACTCATGTCCATGAACGCCTCGTCGACCACCAGCCATCCACCGCGCATCGCCAGCGTCTGATGCAAGTGGAGCAGGGCGTTGCGATCGAATGTCTCGCCGCCGGGGTTGTTGGGGTGGATCAGTACGACGACGTCGAAGCGGTGCGCGGATTCGAACAGGTCCTGTGCCGGACAACGCAGCACATCGTGGCCGGCGCGGCTCCAGCCGTGCGCGTGTTCCGCATAGCCGGGCGCGATGACGCCCACCCGCGACCGCCTCCGCAGCCGCGGCAGCGCCTGGATCGCGGCTTGCGAGCCGGCGACAGCCAGCACCCGGGGCGCTCCGTAGTACGCCGCGGCAACCGTTTCCAGCGGGTCGTCATCGTCCGGCAGACGCCGCCACACCGCGGCGGGGATGTCCGGCACCGGCCAGCCGTCAGGATTGATGCCGGTCGAGAGGTCGAGCCACTGCGTGGCATCGATCCCGTATTGGCGGGCTGCGCGCAGCAGGCGGCCACCGTGTTCAAGCATGGAGCATCCAGTGGGCCAGGCCCGACCATTCGACCAGGAAAACGAGGATCAGCCACAGGACGGCGCCGCGCCGCACCAGTGACAGCGCGTCATGCACGTGCCCGGATTCCGGTTCCGAGCCCTCGCCCAGCATGGGACGATCGTGCCACTGCCCTTCGTAGGGCGCAGGGCCGCCGAGGCGAACCCCGAGGGCGCCGGCACCGGCCGCCATCACCGGCCCGGCGTTGGGGCTGTCCCACGCGGGTGCCTGGGTGCGCCAGCACGCCAGGGCACGGCGATACCGGCCGCATACCGCATAAGTCAGGGCCGTCAGCCGGGCGGGGATCCAGTTGAGCACGTCGTCCAGGCGCGCCGCGGCCCAGCCGAAGCGACCGTAACGGCTGTTCCGGTAGCCCCACATGGCGTCCAGCGTGTTGACCAGTCGATAAAAGACGACGCCGGGTGCGCCGGCGAGCAGAAACCAGAAGAACGCACCGAACACGGCGTCGTTGCCGTTTTCCAGTACGGATTCCGTAGCGCCGGCGGCGACCTGCGATGGCTCGAGCGCTGCCGTGTCGCGGCTGACAATGTGCGACAGGCAGGTGCGCGCCTGGTCCAGGTCACCGGTCTCCAGCGCGTGCGCGACGGCATACCCGTGTTCGTGCAGGCTGCGCAGGCCGATGGCTGCATACAAGGCGAGGACGCTGACGAGAGTCGCCATCGACGGGATGAATGAGAGCAGGGTCACCAGCAGCACCGGCGGGAGGACGGCCAGCCCCAGTGCCACCAGGCCGCGACGACGACGATTGGCGTACAGGCAATCCTCCAGCGCGCGAGCCCAGCGGCCGAAGCCGACCAGTGGGTGCCATCGCCGCGGTTCACCGATGAGGGCATCGATCGCAAACGCCAGCAGGGCCACGCTCCAGATGTCCACCGTGATCTCCCTCGATGCAACACCGGCACGCGCCGGTGTCCGGGCCCGCTACAGTTCGATTCCCTTCTGCGCCTTGATGCCTGCTGCGAAGGCGTGCTTGACCACCTGCATCTCGGTGACCGTGTCGGCGATATCCACCAGTGCCTGTGGCGCCGCACGCCCGGTGATGACAACGTGCTGGTTGGGCGGCCGGCTGGTCAACGCCGCGATGACGTCGGCAACGTCGACGTACTGGTACTTGAGCGCGATATTGAGCTCGTCCAGCAGGACCAGATCGAGTTCGGGATCGCTGAGCATGTCGGCTGCCAGCTGCCAGGCTTTCTGCGCCGCGCGGATGTCGCGTTCGCGGTCCTGCGTTTCCCAGGTGAAGCCCTCACCCATCACGTGGTAGCTGACTTCCCCGGGAAAGCGCCGGAAAAAGGCCTCTTCGCCGGTGGAGAAACTGCCCTTGATGAACTGCACGACACCGACGTGCAAGCCGTGGCCGAGCGCGCGCGCGACCATGCCGAAGCCCGAGGAACTCTTGCCTTTGCCGTTGCCGGTGTTCACCACGATGATGCCGCGCTCGATCGTGGCGCGGGCAATACCCGCGTCCACGAGGGCTTTCTTGCGCTGCATCCGCTCGCGGTGGCGCTGCGCGCGTGCGTCGCTTTCCATGCCGGATCAGGCGCGGTTCTGGCGCGGGCTCTCGTACCGGTAGCCGAAGCCCCACACGGCGACGGCGTGGGCGGCGGCCATGGTGATGATCCACAGCATCGACACCGTGACGAACCACGGCATGTACTTGAGGAAGTTCTCAATGTAGCCGGCGAACGTCGCTTCGCCGACGCGACCGCCGAACCAGTAGAACGAGCCGTTGGAGATCCAGAACGAGACCAGGTTGCTGGCCAGGGCGACGCCGGCCAGCGGCAGCAGGGTCGACACGGACTGGCGGTAGTAACGGGAAAACAGCAGACCGCCATACCACAGCACCGCGTAGGCAACGACCAGCATGGAATAGGCCGGGGTGACGCAGTAATCGCTGATACCCGACTGCGTGATCGAGACATAGTCGATGAGACCCGCCTGGAGCAGCAGGAGCGGCAGCGCGAAGGTACCGCCGAGGTAGAAGCCCGCCGCGAAGAACACGGCCATGGAGGCGTCCTTGACGTGCAGCACTTCACCCCACGGGTGATAGCGCGTGACCAGCATCAGCACCATCAGAAGGATCAGGACAGGCCATTGCTTCTTGGTAGGCAGGAACTTCATCGGGGATCTCCTGGCAAAGGGTGATGGGACCGGGCCGTCGCCGTGACGGCCCGTTTGACGCGGTTTCCGCGCCCGCTCAGCGGGCGGGACGATAGCGCAGCGTCACGAAATGGCTACGACCGGGCTGATTGTAGAACGCCGCGGTCGTGTAGTCGTGGTCGGCGATGTTGACCACCTTGGCCTGGACCAGCCAGTCGGGGGCCAGGGCGTACTCGGCGCGCAGGTCAACCGTGCCATAGCCGCCGAGGCTACGGGTATTGGCCAGGTCGTCGTAGCGACGGCCTTCGCCGGCGAACGTCAGGCCGAAGCGGAAGTCGCCGACGGCGCGATCCACGTCGACGCGGCCGGACACGCGGGCGCGACGCGGCAGATCGTTGCCCTTGTAGCTATTGTTCGCATCGTTCTGTGGATCGAGGCCGGTGGCGCTGGCGTCGATGGACCAGTCGCCGAACTGCGCGCCCACGCTGGCTTCGATACCGCGCAGGGTTGCTTCCTCGACATTGCCCGGCTTGGAAATGGACGCGTCATAGGCGATCAGCTCGTCCGCGCGGGTATGGAATGCATCGACCGACCAGCGCAGGTTGCCCGCCTGGCCGCGCAGGCCCACCTCGAACGAGCGTGATTCTTCCGGCTGCAGCGTCGGGTTTCCGAAGTTCGGGTAGTACAGTTCGTTGAAGGTCGGTGCCTTGAAGGCCGTGCCGTAGCTGGTCACCAGGCGCAGATTTTCGGTGAGCCCGTAGCCCCAGGCAGCACCGCCGGTAGCGTGGCTGCCGAATTGCTCGTTGTCGTCATTGCGCGCCGACAGCTGCACGTCATGGCGCCCGAACTGGCCCTGGTACTGGGCGAACACGCCGATGTCCTCGCGCGAGCGTTCGTCGAAGGTGGTGGTGCTGTCGACCTTGTCGTCGACCCGGTCGCCACCCAGGGTCAGCAGGTGATGCGGGGCCAGGGTAATGTCGCCCTGTACGGAGAGGCTGTCGCGGCGCGTATTGAACTTGCTTGAGAAGACGCCGTTGAGCAGGTTGTCCGAATCGTCATTGTTGCGGCCCGCCGTGACAGTGAGCTTGAACGCCTCGGACGGCGTGACGGTGAGCTTGGTGCCGATCACCTGCTGGCGGTACTGGCTTTCGTTGACGAAGGTGCCGTCAAAGTAGTTGTGGCCTTCCGTACGCAGGATGTTGGCTTCCGCCTCGACTGCCTCGCTGAAGCGCCAGCCGCCGCGCAGCGCGCCGGAGACATTTCGGTAGGCGTCGTTGTCCGGTTCATAGGTGAAGCAGCCGGCGCCGCCGGGGAAGGGCTTGCCGTTGCAGGCGTTGAAGCCATCGGTGTCCGAGTAGGCGGCATTGGCGGCGAACCAGCCCTGGTCGCCCGCCAGGCTCAGGCCGGCAGCGGCCTCGCGGGAGTTTTCCGAGCCATAGCCCACACTGAAGTGCGGGGCGAATTCGCCGTGGGCGCGCCGGGTAAAGATCTGGATGACGCCGCCGAGCGCCTCGGAACCGTAGAGACTCGAACGGGGGCCGCGGACGATTTCAATGCGTTCGATCTGCTCGACCGGCAGATCCTGGAAGGCCACATTGCCGGAGGTGGCGGAGCCGACCTTGATGCCGTCGATCAGCACCAGGACGTGATCCGATTCGGTGCCGCGCAGGAACAGGGAGGTGTTCCTGCCGGGCCCGCCGCTGTTGGAAACCGACACGCCGGGCAGGCCGCGCAACAGATCCTGTAGCGACCGGGCCTGCAGGCGCTCGATGTCGGCGCGGGTGATCACATTGACCGGCGCGAGCGTGTCGTCGACCGTAACGGCGGTGCGTGTCGCGGTGACGATGACATCGTCGAGTTCTTCGTCGCCGGTGGCGGCGGAGGCAGCATGGGGCAGGGCCAGCAGCGCGATCACTGCGGCGGAAAGCAGGTTCAGTTTCATGGGTTCCTCCGCGCTCACCCGCGCGGTTTCGTAAGACAAGACACGGTTTGCGGAGGACGCAGGGCGAACGGGCAGGATGCACGCCGCGGCGCTGCCCTCCGCAGCACCACCAGATCCGCCGTGCGGACCGCTCCAAGGCCGGTCTCCGGACTCACGAGTGGATCGTCCTGATCCCGCGCGGCGCCTTCCCGGATCACATCCAGTGGCTCATGCCGTGCGTTTGCTCGTTTACCGTTGCGGGGGCAGCGCCGGGATATGCACCGGCTTCCCGTTTAAGCGGCAGGGCCCAAGACCCATCCGCCACCGTGGAGCGGCGCGGATGGTACAGGAGCTTCGGCCGGCTAGCGAGTTATTTGCCCATCGGTAGTCATCGGGCGGGGCACCGGGCTTGCGCCGCGGGCCGGCAGATCGGCGGCGGACACGCTGATCTGCTCGTTGCGCCGGCGCGGCAAGGCCTGGGGCTGGTGCCGGTTGATAAAGGCCACCAGACCCTCCCGAACCTCACAGCGGAGGTCGAAATTGCGCCCGGAATCGGCGGCGCTGACCAGGGCGCGCAAGGCAATGGCGTACTCGCTCACTTCGGTTACCTGCAGCAGGCAGGTGCGCCTGTCCCATAGGGGCGAGGCCTGGCAGATGCGCTCCAGTTCCGCGCGCACTGACTGGACGTCTATACGGTAATCCGCCCAGATCTGCGCCGTTCCCAGGAGCGAGGAATTGGTTCGCGTCCAGTTCTCGAACGGATGTTCGAGGAAATAGTTCAGGGGAACGACGAGCCGGCGTTCATCCCAGAGCCGCACCACGACATACGTTCCGCCGATTTCCTCGATCCGCCCCCATTCCTTCTCGACGATGACCACATCGTCGATGCGGATCGGCTGGCTCAGTGCGATCTGAATACCGGCGATCAGGTTCGCCAGTACCGGCTTGGCCGCAAAACCGATCACCAGGCCCGCGGCCCCGGCGGAGGCCAGCAGACTCGTACCAAACTGGCGTGCACCGGGGAAGGTCATGAGGATGGCCGCGCTGGTAAGAACGACGATCAGCACGACCACGGCCCGTGCCAGCACCTCGGTCTGCGTGTGAATGCGGCGCGCCGACAGGTTGTCGGAGACATTGAGCGGGTGCGTGAAGATGACCCAGGCCACGAAACTTCGTACCAGGCGCACCGCGCTCCAGGCCAGCCCGAGGATCAACGTGACGGTGAGCATGCGGCTGGAGGCGTCGGGCAGATCCAGGCTTGCCGCCGTGCGTACGATGACCATGCCGACGATCGGACCGAGGACACGCCCGGGATGGCGCATCGCCTCGATCGCAGCGCGCGAATAGCTGCCCGCCGGTGCTACGCGTCGCGCAGCAGCGGCGGCCAGGCGCCAGGCGACGGCACCCGCAGCGCCCGCCAGCAGCAGGACGAGCGGCTGGAACAGCGGCCCGTCAGGCAGCCAGGCCAGCCAGGCGTCCATCCCGGGCCTCCGCGGTGACATCCAGGGCTGCGAGGAAGCTGCGACGCCAGGCGGTGATGTCCTCGCGTTCCAGGCCGTCCATCAGTTCCCGCCAGCGCGCGCGGCGGTCGGCCAGCGGCATGGTGATCGCCGCGCGCATGGCGTTGACCATGCCATCCTGGTCGTGCGGATTGACCAGGATGGCGCCGCCCATCTGGCGGGCCGCGCCGGCGAAGCGCGACAACACCAGCACGCCGGGATCATCGCCATCCTGGCTGGCGACGTATTCTTTGGCCACCAGGTTCATGCCGTCGCGCAGTGGTGTGACCAGTCCGACACGCGCCTGCCGGTAATAACCGGTGAGTGCCGCGTGCGGGTACGCGTTGTTGAGATAGCGGACCGGCGTCCAGTCGGGTTCGGCGAAACGTCCGTTGATACCGCCGGCGATGCGTTCCAGCTCCCGCTTGAGCTGCCGGTATTCGGCCACTTCCGTGCGGGACACCGGCGCGATCTGCAGGAAGGTCACCTGCCGCTTGAACTCGGGATACTCTTCCAGCAGGCGGCCAAAGGCACGAAAACGTTCCGGCAGGCCCTTGGAATAGTCCAGGCGATCAACGCCTATCATCAGGGCACGTCCCTGCAGGCTTTCATGCAGCTGCGCGCAGCCTGGATGCGCATGCGCCGCCGCCGCAAGATTGGAGACCTCGGGTACGTCAATCCCGATGGGGAAGACGCCGGCGCGAAAGCTGCGGCGTCCCCCGCGTACGCTGATCACGCCCGTATCGTTCACCTCGCCGTGGGCTTCGAGCAGGATGTAGTCGCGGAATGCGCGAAGGTAGTCGGCGGTGTGGAATCCGACCAGGTCATAGTCGGCCAGCGCCTCGAACAGTTCGCGGTGTACCGGCAGCATGTTGAGCAGCTCCGGTGGTGGAAAAGGTGTATGCAGGAAAAAACCGAGCCGGGCCCGAATACCGCGCTCGCGCAGCAGGCTGGCCAATGGAATCAGGTGGTAGTCGTGGATCCAGACCAGGTCGTCCGGCTCGATGAAGCGGGCCAGGTGCTCGGCGAAGATGGCGTTGACGCGCCGGTATGCGGCCCAGGTCTGCCGGGTGAAGTCGACCAGGCTTGGGCGAAAGTGGAAAAGTGGCCATAGTGTGCGATTGGCAAAACCGGCGTAGTACTCCTCGTGGTCGCGCTTGCCGAGGTCCAGTGTGGCGAAGGTGACATTGCCCTCGCGCTGGATCTGCGCCATCGATGCGGTCTGCGATGTCGTGCGCCCGCTCCAGCCGAACCAGATACCGCCGATTTCACGCAGGGCCGAGCGCATGGCATGGGCAAGGCCGCCCGGCTTGAGTTCATTGGGCAAGGCTACCCGGTTGGAAACCACCACCAGTCGCGTCATGTCACCTCCTCCCAGCGTCGGCTCAGTCGCATGGCGGCCTGGATAAAGCCGACAAGGGAGTACGTCTGGGGATAGTTGCCCCACTGCTCGCCGCTGCGCGGATCCATGTCTTCCGACAGCAGGCCGAGCGGGTTCAGGCGGGAAAGCATTGTGTGGAAAATGCGTTCGGCTTCCTCGCGCCGGCCAATGGCGGCGAGTGCGTCGATGTACCAGTACGTGCAGATCGTGAATGCCGTCTCCGGATGGCCGAAATCATCCGGTGCGCGGTAGCGGAACACGTAGTCGCCGTCGGCCAGTTCGCGACCGATGGCCTCGACCGTGGCAACGTAGCGCGGGTCGTCGGCCCGGACGAATCCCACGTCGTTGAGCAGCAGCACGCTCGCATCGAGCATGTCGCTGCCGAATGCACCGGTGAAGGCGTTGCGGGCCGGATTCCATGCGGCGCGCAGGATCTCCAGATGCATCCGGTCGGCCTCGCTGCGCCAGCGGTGATGCGCTTCGGTCATGCCCAGGTGCCCGGCGATCCGCGCCAGCCGATCGCAGGCGACCCAGCACATGACGGCCGAGTAGGTGTGCACTTCGGCGCGGCCACGGTATTCCCAGATTCCGGCGTCCGGTTGGTTGTAGCGCGCCAATGCCGTCTCGCCCAGCGGCACCAGGCGACGGAAGGTGGCCTCGGTACCGGCCTTGATGATGCGCCGGTCGAAGAAGAGCTGCGAGGTGGCCAGCAGCACGCTGCCGTAGATATCGTGCTGGCGCTGGATCCATGCCGCATTACCGATCCGCACCGGGCCCATGCCACGGTAGCCGCTGAGGTGTTCACCCACGCGTTCGTGCAGCTCGCGTTCGTAGTGGATGCCGTAGAGCGGCTGCAGGTCGTGGTCGTGCGTGGCGACGTTGGTGATGAAGCGCAGGTACTCCTCCATCGAGCGCGTCGCGCCGAGCCGGTTCAGCGTGCGCACGACAAACGCCGCGTCCCGCAACCAGCAATAGCGGTAGTCCCAGTTGCGCACGCTGCCGGGACATTCGGGAATGGACGTCGTGAGCGCCGCCACGATGGCGCCGGAACCCTCGTACTGGCACAGCTTGAGCGTGATCGCGGCGCGGATGATCTGGTCCTGCCAGTCGAACGGAACCGACAGGTTGCGCACCCAGTGATGCCAGTATTGGCGGGTCTGTTCCAGATGGTCGCGCAGGAGGCGGCCGACGTTCTCCGAAACCGTTTCGTCCGGGCCGAAGACCAGGCTGATTTCGCGGTCGAGCACGAAACTCATCTCGTCACGCACGAAGTCGACCGGGATATCCGTGGTGAGGCGCAGCACGTATTGGTCCAGCAGCCAGCGCAGATGATTGCTGCCCCAGGTTCGCTCGGGGATGCGGGCACCGTGCTCGACCAGCGGCCGGACCCGCACGCGCACGCGCGGCTCGCCGCACAGTGGGCGGAGTTGCCGCATGAGCATCACCGGATGGTAGTAGCGCCCGTACTGCCGGTAACGGGGCGAGAAGTCGAGCACTTCCACCATGGCCCCGTTGGCGTCGGTCATTTCGGTGATCAGGATCGCCGTATTTTTTCGTAGTACTGGCGGCTGGCGACCTGGCCTTCGAGCACCACCTCGGTGTAGCCCGCTTCGTGAAGAAGCGGTGAAAGCAGTGAGCAGAACACCGGATCGCCATCGATATAAGGCAGACAACACCAGACGATGCGCGAGTGCTCATCGATCAGCGCGGCGATCGTGCCGTTGCCGATCACGCCGAGATTGAGCGACGCCGGCCGGGTCACGCCGCACGCTCGCGCAAATGCGACAGGAGGTTGTCGAGCCACTGCCGCGTGGCGCGCGGGTCAGGCAGGGCGAACTCCGCCAGCGTCGGGCGACGCGGCCCTACGATAATGCCGAAGCCCCCGCCGACCTGCACCTCGGCGAACGCATCTTCGTCCGTGACATCGTCGCCGACCATCACCGGTATGCGGTCACGGAAAGGATCCATCTGCATACAGCGGGCGATGGCGGCCGCCTTGGTGATGCCCCGCGGACGGAATTCAAAGACGTGGTCGCCCCGTAGCAACTCGTAGTGTGTCGCCATCTCTTCACGTAGCGTTGACATATGTGCAATGAGTGCATCGGCCTTCTCGGGGCAGATGCGGTAGTGCACGGCGATCGTGGCGCCCTTGTCCTCCACCAGCAGCGGCGGATGCGCCGCACAGTAATGATGCAGTGCCGATCGCAGGTTTGCGGGAATCTCCGCGGCGGGCAGGCCCGCGCCGTCCGCCCCGTGCTCACCCATCAAGCGCAACCCCGTTTCGCCGAAATAGGCGACCAGATCCGCGCGCCGCCGTCCGCTCACGATTGCGACCGCGCCGCCCAGCGCCTGGTGCAGCGCATGTACGGCCTGGCGCAGTCCCTCGTCCACGACAACCAGGTCGGGAGCGGGGGCGAAGGGAACCAGCGTTCCGTCCAGATCAAGGAATACAGCCCATCGCGTCTGGGCCTGCGGATGGGCCGGTGGCGCGAGCAATACCTGCGGCAGCGGTTGCGTCAGTGCGGACATCCCTGGCCCCCCTTGCGTGACGGGTTTGCCGGCGCTGTGCGGAGTGCGGGAACGTGGCCCGCGCTGCGCACAGCGTCAGATCGCATCGTCAAATTCCACGGCAATGCCCAGGTCGCGCGCGGCCAGCGTGACCACGTTGCGGACGTTCTCCGCGGCGTCCGTGTCGGGAACACCGACGTCGAAGGCGAAGAAGCCTTCAGCCATGTCGCTGCGGAGACCGGCTGAACTGGAATCGGCGTCATCCATGTGCGGCATCAGGTCGCCCACTTCCTCCACATGCTCGATGCCATCAATGGCCTCCAGGCACTTGGCCAGCGCCGCCGCCTCGGCCTGGGTTGCTGTGACCTGCAACCGCAGCATGGCCATCAGTGTGCTCCCTTGGGGCCATCATCCGGCTCCGCACCGACCGGTGCGTGTGCAGTGATGGGTGGCGGTCCGGCGGGAGGCGGATTCGGTGGCGTCGTGGTGGGGGCGGGCGGTGGCGTGCCGGGCGGCTGTGGCTGGGGATCGCCCGGCGTCACGCCGGGACCGGACGCCGTGGTTTCTCCCTTGGACGTGTGGATGCGCATGGTTACCTCCGTGTCTAGCGCCGCGTGGCGTCGGGATTCTTCTTCCATTCCTGCTCGCTGATCTTGCCGTCGCGATCGGCGTCCAGTGCGTCGAAGCGGCTCGCCTTGGCCACGTCGAATGCCAGCTCCGAGCGCGACAGCGTGCCATCGCCATTGGTATCAAGCCCGGCAAAGCTGCCCGTGCGCGCCTGCTCCTTCTGTTCGCTGGAGATCGGCTGCGGATTGGGCGGCGCAATCGGGGGCTGGCGGAAGTCCGGCGGATCTACCGGGTGCGTCTTCGGGTCCACCGGTGGTGGAAGATCCCCCCAGGCTGGTCCTGACACCAGCACAAGGCCGATCGTTGAAAACAGCACTATGGGAATAAGCTGAGACAGTTGCATAGTGACCTCCACAATGACGCAGGCCGCAGCGCCTGCCGGGTCGATAGCCCTCCTTTCTTCACGCAACCGTCATGCCATCGGCATTGCGCGCAATGGCGGGGTTTTCGCGGATTTGCGGCGTGCAGCGCGCACGATCTGCCGGTCTCGTCGTGCAGATGGAATGGACGCGCCTGCCAGAGGAAAATTCTCCGCGCAAGCAGTCGCAAAAGGCAGGTCAGGCGACTATCGTAGGACAACGGTACGGGTGATCGGAGAGGCTTCAGATGACAGCTCCAGGAAAAACGGGCACGCGTGCTTCGCGCTCGGTGACGGCCTCGGCCGTGAAGAAGGGTGCTGCGATGACACCGCCCGACGGACTGCAGGAACTGCTCCGTGTCATGCAGGCGGTGCGCGACGGCGATTTCTCCGTGCATATGCCCGGCAATTGGGAAGGGCTGACCGGAAAACTCGCCGATACGCTGAACGAGATCATCTTCGACAACCGTCGACTCGCCGAAGAGCTGGCGCGCGTCGGCGAGGTGGTCGGCAAGCAGGGCCAGACCCGCGAACGCGTGGTTGCCGCCAGCCGGCGTGGCGCCTGGGGCGCGATGGAGCGCTCGGTCAATACCCTTATCGACGATCTCCTCTGGCCGACCGAGCGCATGACCCGCGCCATCTCTTCCGTAGCGCGCGGCGACCTGAGCAAGACGATTGGCCTGGAAGTCGACGGGCGACCGCTCCAGGGAGAGTTCCTGCGCTCGGCCTCGATCGTGAACACCATGATCGAGCAGATGAGCGTATTCAGCTCCGAAGTGACGCGCGTCGCGCTCGAAGTGGGTACCGCCGGCAAGCTGGGCGGCCAGGCGCAGGTCAAGGGCGTCTCCGGCGTTTGGAAAGACCTGACCGAATCGGTCAACCAGATGGCGTCCAATCTCACGGCGCAGGTGCGCAACATTGCCGAGGTGACCATCGCCGTGGCCAGTGGTGATCTTTCGCGCAAGATCACCGTCGACGTGCGCGGCGAAATTCTCCAGCTCAAGGAAGCCATCAATACGATGGTGGACCAGCTGCGCGGCTTTGCCTCGGAGGTCACGCGCGTGGCGCGCGAGGTCGGCACGGACGGAAAGCTCGGCGGCCAGGCCATCGTGCCGGGCGTGGCGGGAACGTGGAAGGACCTGACCGACTCGGTCAACGCCATGGCCACCAACCTGACCTCGCAGGTTCGCAACATTGCGGAAGTGACCACCGCCGTGGCACGCGGCGATCTTTCCCGCAAGATCACCGTGGATGTGAAGGGCGAGATCCTGGAGCTGAAAAACACCATCAACACGATGGTGGACCAGCTCAACGGTTTCGCGGCGGAAGTCACGCGCGTGGCGCGCGAAGTCGGCACCGAAGGCAAGCTGGGCGGGCAGGCACAGGTCAAGGGCGTGTCGGGCGTGTGGAAGGATCTCACCGACAACGTCAATTCCATGGCTTCCAATCTCACCGGCCAGGTGCGCAACATTGCGGAAGTCGCGACCGCCATTGCCAACGGCGACCTGTCGCGCAAGATCACCGTCGACGTGCGCGGTGAGATCCTGGAACTGAAAGAAACGCTCAACACGATGATCGAGCAGCTGCGCTCGTTCGCCTCCGAAGTGACGCGCGTGGCGCGTGAAGTCGGTACCGAGGGCAAGCTGGGCGGCCAGGCCCAGGTGCCAGGTGTCGGTGGAACCTGGAAAGATCTCACCGACAACGTCAATTCGATGGCCTCGAACCTGACGGCGCAGGTGCGCAACATCGCGGAAGTGACCACGGCCGTTGCACGCGGCGATTTGTCGCGCAAGATCGCCGTTGACGTGCAGGGCGAAATTCTCGAGCTGAAGAACACCATCAACACCATGGTGGACCAGCTCAACGGGTTTGCGGCGGAAGTCACCCGCGTGGCCCGCGAAGTCGGTACCGAGGGCAAGCTCGGCGGGCAGGCGACAGTGCCCGGCGTGGCGGGTACCTGGAAGGACCTGACCGACTCTGTCAACGCGATGGCCACCAATCTCACGGTGCAGGTACGCAACATTGCGGAGGTGACCACGGCCGTGGCGCGCGGCGACCTCTCACGCAAGATCGCGGTGGACGTGAAGGGCGAAATCCTGGAATTGAAGAACACCATCAACACGATGGTCGACCAGCTCAACGGCTTTGCCGCCGAGGTCACGCGCGTGGCGCGCGAGGTCGGCACCGAAGGCAAGCTGGGCGGGCAGGCCGAGGTCAAGGGTGTATCAGGCGTGTGGAAGGACCTCACTGACAACGTCAATTCGATGGCCTCGAACCTGACGGCCCAGGTGCGCAATATCGCGGAAGTGACCACGGCGGTGGCGCGTGGTGACCTGTCACGCAAGATCGCGGTGGACGTGAAGGGCGAGATCCTGGAACTGAAGAACACCATCAACGTGATGGTCGATCAGCTCAACGGCTTCGCGGCCGAAGTGACCCGCGTCGCACGCGAGGTGGGCACCGAGGGCAAGCTGGGCGGCCAGGCCATCGTGCCGGGTGTGGCCGGCACCTGGAAGGATCTGACCGACAACGTCAATTCGATGGCATCCAATCTCACCGGCCAGGTGCGCAACATCGCCGAAGTAGCCACTGCCGTGGCGCGCGGTGACCTCTCGCGCAAGATCGCGGTGGACGTGAAGGGCGAGATTCTGGAACTGAAGAACACCATCAACACCATGGTGGACCAGCTCAACAGCTTCGCGGCCGAAGTGACTCGCGTCGCGCGTGAAGTAGGTACCGAGGGCAAGCTGGGTGGCCAGGCGGCCGTGCCCGGCGTGGCGGGCACGTGGAAGGACCTCACCGACAACGTCAATGTCATGGCCGCCAACCTCACCAACCAGGTGCGTGGCATCGTGAAGGTGGTGACCGCCGTGGCCAATGGCGACCTGCGCCAGAAGCTCACCGTGGAAGCCAAGGGCGAAGTCGCGGCGCTGGCCGAAACGATCAACAGCATGACCGACACGCTGGCGATTTTCGCCGAGCAGGTCACCACGGTGGCGCGCGAGGTCGGCGTCGAGGGGCGGCTGGGCGGCCAGGCCAACGTGCCGGGCGCGGCAGGTACCTGGAAGGATCTCACGGCCAACGTCAACCTCCTGGCGGCCAACCTCACCACCCAGGTACGTGCTATCGCCGAGGTAGCCACTGCGGTGACCCAGGGCAACCTGACCCGTTCGATCCAGGTCGATGCCCGCGGCGAGGTGGCGGAGCTCAAGGACAACATCAACGCCATGATCGGCAATCTGCGCGCGACGACCGAGCGCAATACCGAGCAGGACTGGCTCAAGACCAACCTGGCCCGGTTCTCCGGCATGATGCAGGGCCAGCGCGATCTCTTCACCGTGGCGCGCATGCTGCTGTCGGAGCTGGCGCCTCTGGTGGAAGCGCACCAGGGCGTGATGTACGTCATGGAGAACACCTCGCACGGACCCTTCCTGCAGCAGATCTCCGGCTACGCGGACGAGGCCTCGGGCGCCGAGCCGCGTCGCTATCGCATCGGCGAAGGGCTGGTCGGCCAGTGCGCGGAACTTCGCCATCGCCTCCTGCTGGCGGACGTGCCCGTGGAGAGCATCCGTATCGTCTCGGGCCTGGTGATGGCAGTGCCGCGCAGCGTGATCGTGCTGCCGGTGCTGTTCGAGGACCAGGTCAAGGCCGTGATCGAGCTGGCAAGCCTCGGCGAGTTCACGCCGTCGCACCTGGCGTTCCTGGAGCAGCTCACCGGCAGTATCGGCATCGTGCTCAACACGATTGAAGCCACCATGCGAACGGAAGGTCTGCTGGCCCAGTCGCAGCAGCTGGCCGGCGAACTGCAGACGCAGCAGAAGGAGCTGCAGCAGACCAATGAAGAACTCGGTCTGAAGGCCATGCTGCTGGCGCAGCAGAATGCGGAAGTGGAGCGCAAGAACCGCGAGATCGAGCAGGCCCGTCGCGCGCTGGAAGAGAAGGCCGCCGAACTGGCGCTGACGTCGCGCTACAAGTCCGAATTCCTCGCCAACATGTCGCACGAGCTGCGCACGCCGCTCAACAGCATCCTGATCCTCGGCCAGCAGCTGGCCGACAATGTGGAAGGCAACCTGACGAACAAGCAGGTGGAGTTCGCCAACACCATCCACGGCGCCGGCACCGACCTGCTCAATCTGATCAGCGACATCCTGGACTTGTCCAAGATCGAATCGGGCACCGTGACCGTCGAGAGCGAGGAGCTGGGCTTCGCCCAGTTGCGCGACACCGTGGATCGCAACTTCGCCCACGAAGCGGAGCGTCGCAAGCTCAGCTTCGTATCGCGTGTGGACCCGACCCTGGGCCCGGCGATCAGCACCGACCCCAAGCGCCTGCTGCAGGTGCTCAAGAACCTGCTCTCGAACGCCTTCAAGTTCACCGACCAGGGCACGATCGAGTTCGATGTCAGCCTGGCCAAGTCCGGCTGGTCGCCGGACCACCCCGTGCTCAGCCGCGTGCCGACGGTCGTCGCCTTCTCGGTCAGCGATTCGGGCATCGGTATTCCGCCGGAAAAACAGCGCATCATCTTTGAGGCCTTCCAGCAGGCAGACGCCGGAACCTCGCGCAAGTACGGTGGCACCGGCCTGGGTCTTGCGATCAGTCGCGAGCTGGCCAATCTTCTGGGCGGTGAGATCCGCCTGCAGAGTGCCGTTGGAATCGGCAGCACGTTCACCCTGTACCTGCCGCTCAATTACGTGGGGCCGACCGTCACGGACCGCGAGCGGCAGAAGTCCCTGGGTGCCGCCTCGCCAGCCCCGTCGTTGCCGACGCCGCGGCTGGAGGAGGTACCGGATGATCGCGCCAGCCTGGTCGAAGGCGAGCCGGTACTGCTGATCGTCGAGGACGACCCGCACTACGCCCGCGTGATGCTCGACCTGGCGCGCGAACGCGGCTTCAAGGGCCTGGTGGCGATGCGCGGCACCGAGGCGATCGCGATGGCCCGCAAATATGCGCCGACGGCGATCTCGCTCGACATCTTCCTGCCCGATGTGCTGGGCTGGACGGTGCTCAGCCGGCTCAAGCAGGATTCGGCCACGCGCCACATCCCGGTGCAGGTGGTCACCATCGAGGATGAGCGCCAGCAAGGCCTGGAGCGCGGCGCGTTTTCCTTCATCAACAAGCCGGTGACGACCGAAGGTCTGAAGTCGGCCCTGGAGCGCATCAAGGATTTCGTCGCGCCGCGGCCAAAACGGCTGCTCGTGGTCGAGGACAACGATGTCGAGCGCATGAGCATCGTGGAATTGATCGCCCACGACGACGTGGAGATCACCAGCGTGGGCAGCGGCGCCGACGCGCTGGCGGCGATGCGCGACACTGGCTTTGATTGCATCGTGCTGGACCTGCGCCTGCCGGATATCTCCGGCTTCGATCTCCTTGCCGAAGTGCACAAGGATACGCGTCTGCGGGATATCCCGGTCGTGGTCTTCACTGGCAAGGAACTGACCGATGCGGAGAACGCGCAGCTGAAGAAGGTCGCCAAGAGCGTGGTCATCAAGGGCGTGCAGTCGCCCGAACGCCTGCTGGACGAAACAGCCTTGTTCCTGCACCGTGTGATCGCCGACCTTCCGCCGTCCAAGCGCCGCATGCTCGAAAGCCTGCACGACACGGATGAGGTACTGATCGGCAAGCGCGTGCTGGTGGTAGATGATGACGTGCGCAACATCTTCGCTCTCTCGAGTGTGCTGGAACGGCATGGGATGAAAGTCGTGACCGCATCGACGGGCCAGGAAGCCATTGCCATGATTCAATCCACGCCCGACATTTCGCTGGTGCTGATGGACATCATGATGCCGGAGATGGACGGCTACGAAACCACGCGTGCGATCCGTGAGGATGCGCGCTTCCGCACGTTGCCGATCGTTGCACTGACCGCCAAGGCGATGAAGGGTGATCGCGAGAAATGCCTGGAGGCGGGCGCCTCCGATTATCTGGCCAAGCCGGTGAATACGGACCAGCTGCTGTCCGTGCTACGCCAGTGGTTGCACCGTTGAGCACGAATCGATGACTGTGAACGAGGACAAGGTCAACATCCTGCTGGTCGATGACCAGCCCGCCCGCTTGCTGGCTTACGAAGCCATCCTCGAGGAACTCGGGGAAAACCTGGTTTCGGCCCGTTCGGGCGAGGAGGCGCTCAAGCGCCTGATGGAAGCCGAGTTCGGCGTGATCGTGCTGGACGTCAGCATGCCGGGAATGGACGGATTCGAAACGGCGGAGCTGATCCACCAGCATCCGCGCTTTGAAAGCACGCCGATCATCTTCGTCACGGGCGTGCATATCGACGAGCTGGATCGGCTGCAGGGCTATCGGCTGGGCGCCATCGACTACGTCCAGGTGCCGGTGATCCCCGACATTCTGCGCAGCAAGATCGCCGTACTGGTCGAGCTTTACCGCAAGCGGCGTGAGCTCAAGGCGCTCAACCAGGCGCTGGCGGGCGAGAACGCCAGCCTCACGCAGGCCAACATGGCGCTGCAGGCCGAGCGCCTGCTGGAATTCCAGCAACTGTCGGAAACCCTGGCGGCCGCCAACGCCGAACTCTATGCGGCGAACCAGTTGCTCGAGGCCGAAGTCGCCGAACGGCGCCGGGCCCAGGAGACGTCGCTGTCCCTGACCGAAAAGCTGCGCGAGACCGACCGGCGCAAGGATGAATTCCTGGCCACCCTGGCGCACGAGCTACGCAATCCGCTGGCGCCGATCCGCAACGCCTTGTCCCTGTTGCAGCTGTCGCGGGCGGAACCCACGGCCACGCGCCACGCGGCCGAAGTGATCGATCGCCAGCTTCGGCAGTTGGTACGCCTGGTGGATGACCTGCTCGATGTTTCGCGCATCACGCGCGACAAGATCGACCTGCGGCGCGAGCGCATCGACCTGACGACGACACTGACGGCCGCGGTCGAAATGGTCGTGCCGCAGATGGATGCGATGAATCACCAGCTGTCGGTCGAGGTGCCGGATTCACCGATCTATGTCGACGGCGATGCCCAGCGCCTGGCCCAGGTGTTCGGCAACCTGCTCAGCAATGCCTGCAAGTACACCGATACCGGCGGCGCGATCACGCTTCGCACCGGCATCGAGAATGGCGTGGTGGTCGTGACGGTCTGTGATAACGGTATCGGCATTCCTGCCGAGAAGCTCGACGGCATATTTGATCTTTTCGTGCAGGTGGATACATCCCTGGAGCGGTCGCAGGGTGGCCTGGGTATCGGGCTGACCCTGGTCAAACGTCTCGTGGAAATGCACGGCGGCGTCGTTGCTGCGCGCAGTGGTGGGGCGGGGCAGGGCTCGCAATTCGAGGTTCGCCTGCCGCTGGCCGAAGTGCCGTCAGCCACCGTGGTGAACGTGCCGGCGATGCAACTGCGGATCGAGGTGCCGCAGCGTCGCGTCCTGGTGGTCGACGACAACCGCGATGCAGCTGATACCCTGGCACTGTCGCTCAACCTGCTCGGGCACGATACGCGGACGATCTATGATCCTCTGCTGGCGATGGACGCATTGGCCGAGTTCGGCCCGGACCTCGCCTTCCTCGATGTGGGCATGCCCAAGCTCAACGGACTGGAACTGGCAGGAATGGTGCGCGCCGCGCCTAACGGTGACGGTATCGTCCTGGTCGCCTTGACCGGCTGGGGCCAGGATGAGGACCGGCGGCGGTCGCGTCTGGCGGGGTTTGATTTCCATCTGGTCAAACCCGTCGATTTGACCGATATTGAGCAAATCTGCAGTTTCCAGAAGTCTTCGCTGGATCGTGCCAATGCCGGGTAAGCCACCTACGTTCGCGTCGGACGAGGCGCATCTGACAAAATTCCTCACGGGCCTGGTGCATGACATCCGCAATGGCATCTCGCCGTTGATGATGTCCGTGCAGATGCTCAAGCGGTCGCTGGAAGATGACCGCTCGCGCGATCTGCTGGGCACTGCCGAACGGCAGATCTCGCACCTGCTGCGCCTGGTGGAGCAGATCAGCGACCTGGCCCAGTTACGCGGGAACATCGAGATGCGCGACGTCCAGCTCGGCATGGTGCTCGATTCGGTCGTCGGCTCGCATTCGCGCCTGGTCGCGTCGGCCGGGCACACCCTGAACGTCGAGTTGCCTGAAACCGATTTCTACTTGAGTGGTAATTTTCACTTGTTGGCCCGCGCGCTCGGCGCTCTGGTCGACAACGCAGTGCGTTTCACGCCGCCGGGCGGGACGGTCGGCATCCGTGTCACCCAGCAGGGCGACGGCGTGACCATTGCCGTTACCGATTCGGGAGTCGGCATTCCCGAGGCACTGCTGCCGGTGGTGACTGAACCGATGAGTGTGGAACGCCGTGCCTCGGAATTCGGTGGCGGTTGCCTGGGAATCGGTCTTGCCACGGCACAGGCCGCGGCCATTCTTCACGGCGGCTCGCTGAGTGTGTCCAGCGAGGGCGAGGGCAAGGGGAGCACCGTGCGCATGCACCTTCCGCTGCGCGTGCCGGCCACCGGCGCCGCCGAGCCGGCAAAGGCAACGGGTACCTTGGAGAGCTGAGCGCCGGCGTACCCGGCCGCTGATGGACGCGCGAATGACATTCGTCAGTTCACGGGCTGTCGCGCGTCGGGATAGCATCGGGAATGGCGGGCGCGACGGTGCACCCGCTGAACCACTCGATGGAACGATTCGTATGAAGAAGAACAGGGCCCTGGTCGTCGGCGGCGTGCTGAGTTTTGTCGCTGCGTTGCTGCACGTTGGCTGCATTCTTGGCGGCCCCGCGTGGTACCGGTTTTTCGGGGCGGGCGAAGGCATGGCCACGATGGCGGAGCAGGGTTCGCCGGTTCCTGCCCTGCTGACGCTCGGCATTACGGCGGTGCTGGTCAGCTGGGGCTGCTACGCCTGGTCCGGCGCCGGCCTGATGCGGCGCCTTCCCTTGTTGCGCACGGCCCTGGTGGGAATTTCCGCGGTGTATCTCCTGCGTGGCCTGATCCTCGTACCGGCCGCCATCATCAAGCCCGACGCCATCGATGCGTTTGCGATCTGGAGTTCGCTCATCTGTCTCGTCTACGGATTGTTCCACGCGATCGGAACCTGGCAAGTCTGGCCGCGCGCCCGCCCGTAGGGGCGGTCTGCCAACATAGGCGCCGTGGCGCTCGCGCGTTAGCATGACGCCCATGCGCCGACGCCCGAGTCCAATGCAGTGTCTTGCACTAGCGGCAGCAGGGTTCCTGGGCCTGCTGGCCGGGACCCTTCCGGACACCGCCGCAGCACCTGCACCGCGGGAAACGCGTCTGTACGCCCGGCTGGCCAGCCTTGAGTGGGCTCCGTATGTGGGTGAGAACATGCGGCGCCAGGGCTATGCCGCGGATGTGGTCCGTACCGCTTGCGCACGCCACGCGGTCGACGTGGAAATTGATTTCCTGCCCTGGGCGCGGGCGCTGTTGCAGGCTGTGCGCGGTGACTATGCCGGCCTGATGCCCGAGTACTACGATGCTTCGCGCCTGGCCGATTTCGAATTTTCCGCCGGGTTTCCCGGTGGGCCGGTCGCCCTGTACAAGCGACGCGGCGAAGCCATCACCTACGGCGCGGATCCGCGCCGGGATCCGGAAGCCGCCTGGCGCAGCCTGACGTCCTACCGCTTCGGCGTCGTCCGCGGTTACCTCAACAACCCCTCGTTTGACGCTGCCGACTACCTCGCCAAGGAGGAAGCCGCCAGCGATGTCGTGAACCTGCGCAAGCTGGCGTATGGACGGGTCGACCTCGTGTTCGTCGACAGCGCCGTCGCGGAATACCTGATGGCGCATTCGACCGGCCTGCAGCCCGGCGTGCTGGAAATGCTGCCTCCGGCCATTGAAGAAAAGCCGCTGTACATCGCCTGGTCGCGCCGCGCGGAAGACATGGCCCAGCTGCGCGCCCGGTGCGATGCGGGACTTGCGGAAATCACCGCCGACGGAACCCTGTTTCGCCTACGCGCCGAGCACGGCATCGGCGGCCGCTAGGCCGGCTTCAGCGGGGCGGTACGACCCGCAGTTCGCGCGTGGAGCCGGCCCAGCGGGTGGCATAGGCCAGAGCCTCGGTTTCCCGCATACCAATACCGAACAAGCCGCCCTGGAGCACATCGCAGCCGATGTCCTGCAGGAAACGGCGCTGCGCCGCGGTTTCCACGCCTTCGGCGGCCACCACCAGGCCCAGGTTGTGGCCCAGCCCGACGATGGCGCGGACGATGGTTGCATCGCTGGCGTCGGTCAGCACATCGCGCACGAAGCTCATGTCGATCTTGAGCTTGGTTACTGGCAGCCGCTTGAGGTATCCGAGCGATGCATGGCCGGTGCCGAAATCATCGATGACGATACCCACCCCCAGCTCGCGGACGCGCTGCAGCGTGGCGGCCGCCATCTTGATGTTGTCCACAATGGCGGTTTCGGTAATTTCCAGCTCGAGGTTCTGGGGCGGTAGCCCGGTGGCTTCCAGGACACTGGCGATGCGCGCGTCCAGATGGCCGTGACGCAGTTGCGCACCCGATACATTGACGGCAATGCGCAGGTTGTCGCGCACCGTCAGGCGCCAGGCGACCGCCTTGGCGCAGGCGTGCCGCAGCACCCAGTCGCCGATCACCTGGATCGCTCCGTTTTCTTCCGCCAGGCGGATGAAGCTGCCGGGCCGCAGCAGTCCGTACTCCGGATGGCGCCAGCGCAGCAGGGCTTCCAGCGCCGTTACCTGACCGTCTCCCGCCGAGACCAGCGGTTCGAAAACCAGTTCCAGCTCGTCGATGACTTCGCGCCGGCGCAGGTCGAGGCTCAAGCGCTGGCGGGTCGAGGTTTCGTCGTCCCGGATGGCGTCGTAGAAGCCCACGCTGTCCGTGCCTTCGCGCTTGGCCATTTCAAGTCCCGCTTCCGCGCTCTGCAGCAACATCTCGGCAGACGACGCGTCGTCCGGGTAAAGCGCCGCGCCGACCCATGCGGTCAGCACGAAGTGACCGTGGCCCAGCGACATCGGCAGCGCCAGATCGTCCAGCACGCGATTGGCGAGGGCTCGCACCGTGTCGCGCGTGACACCCTCGTGCACCAGCATGGCAAATTTGTCGTCGACCAGCCGCGCCACGAACAGGCTGCCGCGACAGAATGATTCCAGGCGCCGCGCCACTTCCCGCAGCACCGCGTCACCCAGCGCACTGCCGTGGGACTGGTTCAGGTCGCGGAAGGCCCGCAGGTCGAGCATCAGCAGGGCGAGGGATTCACCGCGTGTCGGAGCGGTCGCGATCGCATGTGTCAGACGGGTCATGAACAGCTGGCGATTGGCCAGGCCCGTCAGGTCATCGAACTGTTGCAGGTAGCTGGCGCGCGCCTCGGCCTCGGCGCGGCGTGCCAGGCTTTCCCGGATGGCGTCGAACAGGCCGTTGATGGTGCGCGCCACGTGGCCCAGTTCGTCGCGCTGGTGGCGCGGTGACACCGGCACCGCCGCGGATTCGGGATTGGCGACCGAAACACGCCCGAGTGCCGACGCCAGCTGCATCAGCGGCGCGGTCAGGAAACGATAGATCACGGCCAGCAGTACCAGACCGACCAGGGCGGACCAGAGCAGCGCCGTGCCGGCGGTGATCAGCGATCGTTCGAGGAAAATTCGGCCGGCGACATAGGTATCGATGTCCATGCGCATTTCACCCAGCGGCTCACCACCGCGCGGGTTCGGCAGGGATTCGAGATAGCTGCGCTGCGGATCGAAGAGCAGGTCGGTGACTACGCGCCAGCGGCTGGTTACCG
This sequence comes from Tahibacter amnicola, assembly GCF_025398735.1. Classification (NCBI taxonomy): domain Bacteria; kingdom Pseudomonadati; phylum Pseudomonadota; class Gammaproteobacteria; order Lysobacterales; family Rhodanobacteraceae; genus Tahibacter; species Tahibacter amnicola. The sequence continues at coordinate 4,470,054 of NZ_CP104694.1, read as the reverse complement.
GGCTGCCGTCGCGCTTGGCCAGGACCATGTCCGGCTTCATCACGATCGTGCTGGCGTAGACACCCGGATAGACGCTCAGGCCATCCAGCACCTGGGCGGCGAGGTCGTTGTCAATCTCGTAGACGGCCTCGGCGGCCGCGTGCTGCAGTGCACGCATGGCCTGGCGGGCCGAACGGTCGAGTTCGGCATTCTGCGTGTGCGCATCGAGCGCGATCTGGATCAGGGCGAGCGCCAGGCCGATCAGTACCGTCCAAAGCAGCACGATGCGCGTCAGGCGCATGCTCAGGCGGTCACGTCGTAGTGGTTGATCCGACTCCACGCGGCGTCCCAGGTCGGCTTTGCCACAGTGTAACCGAGGGGGCTGCCCGGGTGGCATCCGGTTTCCCCTGGCAGAAAGGTTTACGGCAGCCCTGGTGAGTCCTCTGCGGACGGGAGCATGGCGCCCCCGTCCGCCAGGGAGTGGCATCGTTATGGACAAGCCAGCCCGTTGATCTGGGTCAGGCGGGTCAGGGTCATGTTTCCGCTGGGCGTGAAGGCCGGATCGGTCGACGTCCAGTCGACGCGGCCGCTGGTGCAGCTGGTGAATGTGAAGGTCAGGGTGCCCCAGGGCAGGGTGGTCACGTTGGCCGGGTTGAAGTTCGGCGGGAAGCGCCCGCCGCCCAGGCGATTGGCCTGCATGACGACGCGATTGCCTTCGATGGTGCCGGCAGCGGAAATCCAGGCCGGTGCACCGTTGTTGTCGAAGGTGAACCAGAACGCCGTCATGACAGTCGGTGTCACCATTTCGAACTGGAAGCCGTGTCCGTTCTGGTTGGGGTCGTACCAGTTGCCGGAGATGCCCGGCGGAATGGTGAAGGTATTGCCGCCGCCTTCGACCACGATCCGGCCGGCCATGCCGACACCGGGGCTGCCGTGCACTTCGCAGAAGTAGCCCTTGGTGCCGGCGGTATTGAAGGTCACCGTGGCCGACCAGGCGTTGGAACTGGGCGCGCCACTGCCGCCCGCGCCGTCACAGCCGGCGGCGCAGCGGAATGAGTTGTCGTCCGCGACGACGTTGTGGAAGCCGCCGGCGTTGGTGAACGTCACCGTGTCGCCGGCCTGGACCGTGAGATTGGCCGGGCTGAAAGTCAGTCCCGGACCGACGCGGACGGCATGATTGGCAGCCGTGGCGCAGGCCGAAGCCGTGAGCAGGGCAATGCCGGCAAGGATTCGGCGAATAAGCGGGTTCATGAGGTTCCTCCGTGGGGTATCCGTTGGGGTGCTACGGACGGTGAGTGCCGGGTGCGGGCCGAATGGTTGCTGGGCGAGTGTGCCCGGTCTGGCAGCAAATTGGGTAAAGCTGGAAATGGCGTGCCTGTGCTCGCCGCAAGGGCTGGGGGCGCGGGCCAGCGCGTCGCCGACCACCCGGACTTGTGCTGCAAAGTACACATTCGCTACGCACTATGTAGCCCGGGCGAACCCGCAGGGTTCACCCGGGGTGAATCTGCGTCGACATTCGTAATGTGCCGCGCAGAGCCGCCGGCAGGGGGCGATGCAACCGCTACCTACTCGATATCAAATGACTGCAGATCGACCGGTACATTCACGGTGATGGATCCGAACATGCCTTCGCCGGGCGCTCCGTGTGCTTCACAGTAGTAGCCAACGGTGCCCGGCGCGTTGAAGGTGACGGTGGCGGTCCAGGCGTCGGAGCTGAGGTTGCCGTTGCCGCCCGCACCGTCGCAGCCCGCAGCGCAGCGGAAGCTGGTGACAGCGCCGGGATCGGATTGGACATTGTGGAAACCGCCCGCGTTAAAGAAAGTGACCGTATCGCCCGCGGCGATGCTCAACGTCGGTGGATCGAAGACCTGGCCGCCGGCACCGCCGACCTGGATCGTGTGATTGGCGGCGAAGCCAGACATTGGCAGGAGCAGGGCGGCGCCGGCGAGCCAATTGCGAGACGAACGAATGAGCATGGAATCCTCGTTTTCAGGGGGGATGACTTGGCGGCGCACCCGCGCCGCCGCTTTAGGTCACTGCGCGTACGGCAGCCAGTCGGAGACGGCGCGGATGTCCTCGTCACTCAGCGACCTGGCAACACCGCTCATGACCTGTTCGCTACTGGTAAAGCGGCGCTTGCCGTCGCGGAACTCGGTCAGTCGCTGGGTGAGATAGGCAGGCTGCTGGCCTTGCAGGCGTGGATACACGGCGTACTGTGGCTCGCCGGCGATATCGATGCCCTCGCCGTGGTCGCCATGGCAGGCCTGGCACGGCGGAATACCGCGCTCGGCGGCGCCGTCGCGAAACAAGGTCGCGCCGGTAGATGGCTTCGGCGCGGCTGTCGGCGCCACTGACTTGCTGCTGGCAAAGTAGGCGGCGAGATCGCGCATGTCGGCATCCGACAATGGGCTGACCAGCGCCGTCATAGGCGATTCCTGCCGGCCTTCGCGCTTGAACTGCACCAGTTTCCAGTACAGGTATCCGACCTTCTGGCCGGCGAGTTTCGGAAACGTAGGAATCACGGCGTTGCCGCCAGGACCGTGGCAGGCACCGCAGGTGGCCGCGAGCGTTTCCCCGCGCGCAGCGTCGCCCTGCACGGGCTTGACCGCGCGCAGGTCCAGGAAATCGTCGGCGACGCACGCCGTGGCCGAAACCATCAGCAGCAGGCCCATCGGCCATCGAAAAACACGGTGCACGGGCATTCTCATCGGCGTCCCCTTACCAGACGTACTCGGCGGTGACGCCGAACCAGTTGACGCCATAGCTTTCCGGCCCGCCGTCGGTGTAGACGCGGCGGCCGAAAATGCGATCCAGACCGAATCCGCTGTAGTGCCAGTCCTGGATCCGCGCGCGTTCGTAAGTGTCGAACACCCGTACCGTGAAGTCGCTGGCCACCGGAAACGTGACGCCGATCGACAGTGAATTTCGCTGGTACGTCATCGCCGGAAACTGATTGCCCGGCACACGCGTTCCGTCGGGGAAATAGGCCAGGGCTGCGGCGGTCTCGAAGCGATAGGAAGTCACGCCGCGCGACTGCATCCAGTTCCATCCGGCATCCAGATGTACGCCGCGCCACTGTGTCCGGAACGTGGCGCCGGCATGCCGGTTGCGTTGCTGGTCGCGTGACCACCAGCGGCCGGCTTCCGGGTAGGTGGGTCCACCGAGCGTCGGATCGGAGCCGATATCCTGGTCGTTGATGTTGGCGATATCCAGGCGCGAGCGATCATGACCCGCGTGCACCGACAGCGTCGTCGATGCAATGGGCTGCCATTCCCACTGGAGCGTGATGCCTTGGGTTCGATAACCCTGGCGTCCGATGCTCGCGTCGTAGTCCTGGTCATCGTGGCGGACCGACAGATTCACGGTCGAGCGTGCGCCCGTGGCCAGCGTCACCATGACATCCGCCTTGCGCTGCTGACGATCGGACAGGTCGTACATGCGCATCGCGTCGACGGTCAATGCGGGAATACCGGTATCCGGCACGACAAACCCGGGCAGGCTGGTCGAATAGCCATAGGCGTGCGGCGCGTAGTCGTAGGCGCCGCCGGAGCGGTCGCCGATGCTGAGGTTGGCGCGCAGGGTGAGGCCGTCCAGCGTGCGGTTGATCCAGGTCAGTTTTCCGCGCACGTCATCCAGGTCGCGCCGTTCGCGATGGGTGAACGCATCGTGCTGCGCCGTCACGGTGGCACCGAGCGTGTTTCGACCCGGCAGGTACCAGTCGGCACCGATCGTGGCTTCGGTGGTTTCCTGGTCCAGTGGAATGCTGCGGATGCGTGTCACGACCGAGGCGGCCGTGAGCGGATCCCAGAACCCGGCCTGCCCCGGCAGGATGCTGCCCTGGGCGCCGTTTTCCGCGATGTAGCCGAACTGTCCCGTCAGGGGGTTGAAGGCAAGGTATTCACCACGGTAGTCCTGGCGGTGGAAACGCCATTCGCCATACACATTCCAGCTGTCGGAAGGGCGCAGCGCAATGCGTCCGTTGACGGTGGACGTGTCGATCTGCAGTCCCGCCCGCGGGCGGGACAGCGAAGCGGGCGAATTCCAGTCTGCGCAGTTGTACAGATAGGGATTGTCGGGTCCGGGCTGTCCATTGCCGAGGATGTCGACACCGAATACGCCGGTGCAGTCGACAGGGGCAATCAGCGTGTCATTCTGGTGCATCCGCCCGAGCGCCGTGGTGACAGAGGCTTCGCCGTTCCATGGAAGGCGGCGCGTGAAGGTGGCCGCAATGCGGTGGTGATCGTTGTCCGGCTCGCTGGCGAACTGGCCGCGTTCAATGCCCGGTGATGTGGCTCCGGCCAGGAATGGCGTCAGTGGATACGGCATCTGGAACGTGAATCCGCGGTAGCGGTCGCGATAGAACGAGCCGGCGTAGGAAAACGCCATGCGCCAGTCGTCGCCGGCGAAGCGGAGACCGGCCTGGAGCGCCAGGGTGTCGTCGTCGATCGGCTTGACCGATTCGAGCGCGCCGGCGTTGTCAGGGAAGGCAAATCCGTAATAGAAGGGACCGCCGAAGGGGCGCGCGCCTTTACGGTGCTCGTTGCGCACCTGCGCATACAGGCTCCAGCGTGGTGACAGATAGCTGTTCCACTCCAGCGCCTGCCGTTCGCGCCGTACCCCCAGCGTGATGGCCGGCGTGGCGGATGACACTGCCTCGACCTGACCGACACTGCTTGCTGCAGCGGGCAGGATTTCCGGCAAGGTCAGTGCGCTGGTTCCCACCCCGTTCCAGATCGGACGCGCAGTGTGGCTGAGCAGGTTGGGGCGGCGTTCGAGGATGGCCTTGACCTTGAAACTGCCGGCGCGACCGAATAGCGCCTGCAGATAGGCGTCGTCTTCTCCCAGCCGGGCGGCATCGGCCTGCAGGTAGGTGGCGTCCAGCGGATCCTGCGCACGCACGGCGACGCGACCAACGACGCCGTCGTCCCACCCGCGGAACCGGCCCCATTGGGCATTGCGTTCGTCGCCAGCCGTGGCGGCGTAGCCGATGGTGACGCTGGCGTGCAGCCAGGGGGCATCCGCGTCGGCAGGCGGTGGGGCGGGGCACTCGTACAACTGCCCGCCGGGACTGCGCCGCTGTCCGGCGTGAAGCCAGCTCGTGCCGCGCGGATCAAGGGCGCCTGGTGCGGATACGCCGCCTGCTTCGCGAGGCCCGTTGCGTAGCCCTGCACCGCTGTCAGCGCAAGCAGTGGCCGCCCAGCCAAGCGAGAACGCCATGAACAGTGGCACGGCGGCGCGACAGGCCCCGCACCGGCCGATGCCCGGCGGGTAGGAGGCAGGCAGCGCGATACGGGATTCCGTGTTCGGCATGTCGGCTCCGGATTACTCGTGAAATTTCGGGCCCGACGGCGCGTTCGAGCCGTGGATCTGCGCATGGCAAGTGACGCAGCCGCGCCCCATCAGTCGTTCGTCCGGATGGGTTCCGGAACCCAGCGACAGTGGCGTCTGCAGGTCATTGGGATGGCCCAGCCCGGAATGACACTGCTGGCACAGCTGGGGCACCGAGGTGACCAGCAGGGCATGTTCGTTGGAACCGTGCGGCGTATGGCAATTGAGACAGTTCTGCCGCACGGGGGCGTGTTCGAACAGGAACGGGCCGCGCTTCTCCGCGTGGCATTCGTAGCAGGTCTCGTTGACGCTGTCGGTCTTGAGCAGCGACTTGCCGGTGGAGCCGTGCGGGTTGTGGCAGTCCACGCAGCTCATCTGTCCTTCGGGCAGTGGCATGTGCGAACGGCGGTCGAACTGGACGCGAACATCCGTGTGGCATTGCGCGCAGGTCTCGTTGACGGACTTCTTCGCCAGAAGTCCCTCGCCGGAGAAGTTCGCCATCGGGTTGTGGCAATCGCTGCAGGTTACGTCATTGCGCTGGTGGACCGACCCGAGCCAATGATCGCGGGCGCCGCCGGAGTGACAGCCGAGGCAGGTTTGCGACTGCAGGGCGATCGGCGTGCCGGACTCGCGCGTAAAGCCGATGATGCTGCCTTTCTGCGTCGGCGCCTTGGCATGCTCGGAACCGGGGCCGTGGCAGGTTTCGCACACCGGAACAGAAGGGTCTGCCTTGGCGGCGGCGTGCAGGCCGAGGGCGTGCAAGGTGTGGGTGAAATGCTCGCTTTCGAGCTGGTGGCAGGCAATGCACGCCTTCTCGCCGATCGGCACGGCCTGGGCCGCGCCGGGATTGCGCGCCACGCGCGCCTGGGCGAAGCCGGCCGGCGCATCGCCGCCCGCGGCGCCGGCAGCAGCCAGCCACGGCCGTGCGTCGGCGGTGAAGGTCTGGGCTGTTACGCCGGGTGTAGCGCAGGCGAAGAGCAGCAGGGTGGAAAGGCGAATCAGTCGTGCGGCAATACGGCGGGTGAGGTCAGCCATCCGTCGAGTGTCCACAGGCAGGGGATCCTTGGGGGACGTTGCGGTCGCCGGGCACCGCCCGCTGCAGCTCGGCCATCGCGGCGCAGACATCGATGGAAGCGCCCGCATCGCGTCGGCTGCGCAGCAACAGCTGGCGCAACTGGGCGGCGTCCAGCCGTGGGTGCAGCGAGAGCAGCAGTGCGGCGGCCCCTGATACGTGAGCCGCAGACAGCGAGCTGCCCGAGGCGTAATCGAAGTGGCCACCCGGTTCGAGGGTGAGGATGTCTTTGCCGGGTGCCGCGAGCACGTCGGGTGCGGCAGGACCGGCCTCGCCGGTATCTACGGCGATCACGCCGTCGATGCCGACCGGAAAGCCGGTCATGTTGCGCGATGGCGGCACCGCGCCGACCACCACCTTGCCATGGTCAATCGCGTAACGGACCAGCTCTTCGAGCAGTGGATCTTTCGGCCCGCCCAGGCTCAGGTTGATGATACGCGCGTCGGAATGGATGGCCGCACCCAGTGCCAGTGCCAATGTGTACGAATTGCAGCGTGCGGCGCTGGCCTGCGAGGCGACCGGCCAGCAGGCACGATAGGAAAACAGCCGTGCTTCGGGCGCGACGCCGACGATTCCAACCTCGTTGTCCGCAACGGCGCTGATCACGCCCGCGACCTCGGTGCCGTGGCGGTCCGTGGCGGCGGGGGATGCCGTCTGCGCCACAAAATCCTTGGAGGCGACGATGCGACCTTCCAGGTCCGGGTGCCGGGGATCCACGCCGGTGTCGATCACGGCGACGGTAACGCCTTTGCCGCGCGCCCAGCGCTGGGCGTCCGCCGCTTCGATCGCCGCGAAGCTGTGCTGCAGGCCAAGGTAGGGATCGTTGTAGCGCGGGCGCACTGCAGCAGAGGCTGGTTCCGTCTGTGGAGACGGGCTGGCGAAGGTTTCGAATTCCTGCAGCGGCTGGACCAGTTTCACGCGCCGGTCCTGGCGCAATGCGGCCACGATGTCGTCGCGCTTTGCCGGATCACCCAGTGCGTAGACCATGCAGCGCAGCCGCAGCGGTTCGATCGTCCAGGCCGACACCTCGCGCAGCTGGAAGTCGGTTGCCAGTCGGGCGGACGCGGATGCCGCGCGCTGGCTTCCTGCGTAGCTGGGCAAGGCGCCGTAGCCTCGCGGAGTCCCCCCGGCGGCCATGGCGGGATCCGGTTTGTCGGCCAGCGCCACCACGATCATCGCTTCTGAGGGTTCACCGGAGGGCCATTGGACCTGCTTTGCCGAGATGCCCGTGGCAGTCAGCAAGAGTCCCACCGCGAGGACGAGGCGACCAGGGCGTCGGGCGGCTGTCACGGCCTGCCTCATCGGATCTGGCTGCCGGCAATGGGTTCAGCCAGCAGCACCTGCGGATGGGCGCGCAGACGCGTCACCACTGCGGCAACGTCGGTTGTTGCGACGGCGCCAGGTGCCGCCGGATCGCGACGGGGGGCCAGGCCATAGATCGCGCTCTCCTCGCTGCTTTCCACAATATGCATTTTTACCTCAGCCAGCAGCGATTGCATCTCGCTGACTGTCATTCCCGGCGCCGGCACGAAACGCACCAGTGCGGCCGATGGCACTGCCGCGCTCGACAAGGTGTGGAATCCGGCGCGGGTGTCGGGGGTGTCGTCACGCTGGACGAGTGCCGTGCCCAGCAATGCCAGGCCCACCGCCTGCACCGCCACCGCCGCAGCCAGGCCCGAGATCCAGCGCCGGCTGCCGCGCGTCACGGTGAGGGCAGGTTCCCCGTTCGCAACCACCGTGTGTGGAGCGGCGGAAGCCGGTTCTGTATCTGCGCTGCCCGCTTCGATGCGGGCGAGCAGACGCTGCAGGGCCGGCTGCGGATCCGGTGCACCGGCCTGCGGTACCTGCATGCCGGCGTGCAGCTGGAACTGCAGCGCGTATTCGTCGCGGCAGTCGGCGCAGTGGCGCAGATGCGCTTCCACGCGCGCCTTTGCGTGGGCGTCGGCGGTGCCGTTGATGACCCAGGGAATCAGTTCCCAGGTTTCCGGATGGGTGAGAGGAGTTTCAACGCTCATGGTGCAGATTCCGGAAAACGGACTGGCACGGCGGTGTCGCCGCCGATGGCCGGAAGGGTGTTACGAAGACGGAGGCGGGCATGGAACATCCTGGCTTTCACGGTGCCCACCGCGCAATTCATGATCGCGGCGATTTCCTCGCAGGATTGGCCGAGGTAATAGGCCAGCTCCAGTGTCATGCGCTGCTCGGGCGGCAGCGTGGCCAGGCCCCGCATGACCCAGTCGCGCAGTTCGCGCTGCTCGGCTTCGGGCGTGTCAGTGCAGCCGCCGTCCATGTCGTCGTCGGTGAATTCGGCGCTCTCGCGCGAGGCCGGCTCGAAGCGCAGGGTTTTGAGCATGCACCGGTAGGCGATGCCGATGATCCAGGTGCCGACCTTGGAGTCGCCCCGGAATTCCGGTGCCTTGCGCCAGACGATCCAGAACACGTCGTTGATGATTTCGTCGAGCAGGTCCCTGCGCGAGGTATGGCGCGTCAGGAAGCGGATCAGGCGGGTGTAGTAGTGCGTGTACAAGCGCTGGAATGCGACGCGGTCGCCATTTGCGACGGCCGTGAGCAGGGCACGCTCCGCGCCGTCGCCGGACGCCTCGTCAGGGCGCTGGGGGTGGCACTGGGCATCAGGTAAGTCCGAAATCGGTTTCATTGCGTCACTGCAGAACCTGTTGTTTCGGGGATGAGTGCCGGTGCCACGCCAAAAGGTTGCGGATCGCCGTGCGGCAGGTCATGGTGGCGCGCCACCCAGGGTGGGGTAGCGGTCTTCTGTTGCGTCAGAACGAACCAGAACATTGAATACCAAAAGGATTGTGATGGATACGGTCGGGTCGGACAGGGTAGGCAGCCAACGCCGGAACGCACGCCTTGCCGGCTCGGGATTGGCCCTGCTGGCCGGATTGTGCGCGCCCGCCACGGCCCAGCAATGGGGCGGCAGTCTCGGAATGGCCACGGACAATGTCCAGCGCGGCCGCAGCCTGAGCAGCGGGCTTCCGGCCTGGCTGGCGGACGCGCACTACAGCGGCGAGCGCTGGCTCTTTGGCCTGGGCGCAACCGCCGAGCGTCCGCCGGGCCAGAAGGCCGGTGTCCAGCTTGCGGCCTATGCGGATCGGCGCTTCCGGCTCGGCGACGACTGGGCGGCAAAGCTTGGCGTGGTGCACTACGAGTCGCCGCGCAACCGTTGGGAGATCTACTCCCACTACGACGAGGCGGTCGCTGCCGTGGGTTACCGTGATCGATGGCGCATGTCCGTGGCGGTATCGCCGAACCAGGCCCTCTACGACATGACCGATTACACCGGTCGTCACGCCGGCAAGGGAAAGCCGCGTGGCTTCTACCGGCGCGGCACCGTGGTATACGCGGAAGCCACCTGGCACCAGCCTCTGTTTGCCGGACTGTCGCTGGAGCTGGGTGCCGGTTACGCGGACGTGCGGCCGCTGCCGGCCCAGGACTACGCCTACGGCAATGCCGGACTGAGCTATGCGCTGGGTGACGTCACGCTGTACACGTCACTGTTGTGGACAAATTCACCGGCAATGGGCACTGTGACCAAGCCGATGGACCGTCGGCAATGGGTGACGACGGTCCTGTGGAGTTTCTGACCGGCCGCGTGCCGCCAGCGCGCGGCGTTGCGGAGACGAGCCGTGATTCGTCACTTGCTGCGACGTCTGCTGCTTGCGCGCCTGCCTTCGCTGGCTGCGCTGGCGATCCAATGGGCCGAACAGCAGGCCGCCGTGATCGCACGCGATGGCAAGCCCCTGACGCAGCGTGGCACGGCAGTGGCCCGGCGCATGGGGGTCCGTGAGCCGGAACGCGTGCGCGTGCTTGTGGTCACCGTCATCCCGGCTCCCGACAGTTGGCGATTGCGCCTGGCGGCGCGGGCGCTGGGGTTTCTCAGGCCATCCACCCTCGGGCTGACGCTGGGCCATGGAATCTTCCTGCGGGAAGGTTATGCGGGGATGCGGCTGCTTTCCCATGAATTGCGGCATGTTCACCAGTACGAGGAGGCCGGATCGATCGCCCGGTTCCTGCCGGTGTATTTGCGCCAGCTGCTGACGTTCGGGTATGAACGTGCTCCGTTGGAAGTCGAGGCCCGCCTGCACGAGGTGCGGGATGGGCCCTACGCGTAGCGGATCCCGCCGGTCGTCCCTGCCCAGCGGCAGGCCAGTGACCAGGAATCGACGCATGCAAGGCAAAGGAATCATCCGTGCAGTGGCATTCGCGCTGGTCACACTGCCACTGGCCGGAGCGGCAGCGCCGTTGCGGCTGGTCTTCGAAAATGGCTGGACAGTGCCCCTGAGCGGCGACGGCAGCCAGATCGCCGGCGAGGCGGTGAAGCTGGACCTTCCGGCGCAAGCCCGCGGGGTGTACTCCGTGACCGTGGACCACGCACAGCAGAAGGCCTACGTGGTGATCGATGCGCCCTACAACCACCGTGGAACGGCCGTCTTCGCGCTGGGTAATCTCCAGCGTATCGGCTTCCTGCCCGGCGTCACGGAAGTGGAGATACCGGCTGACCCCCGCGCGGACGTGATTCTGACGTCCACTCATGTGGTTTCCGGGCCGGATGCGCCGCGAAAAGACAGCATCGACTACCTGATGTTCGACGCATCCGACCGCGTGCACGGCGAAGTGCGTCGCCGCTCGGAGCCCTCCACGGTAATTGGCAGGGGTGTGGAAAATAGTGGCGAAATGGTCGGGGCCTGTCATGTCGCCGGCAGCCAGGCCTTTCTCGGCAACGCCTGGTTTCGTCGTTTCGACTACACCCTTTCGTTGTTACCGGCGCCGCCGCCATTGGACACGCCGGCGGCCCGCGCGAAAGAACTGCGGTCGGGTTGGGTGCAGGATTGCTGGCCCAACGGCGATATCCTGCTGGCGCGCTTCAACAACGAAAGTGGCACCGAGAACGGCCTGGACCCGACCGGTGAACTGACCCGGATTGCCGCCAACGGCGAGCGCCACACATTCACCGTGCCTGCACGCTATTGGGGTCGGTATGGTTCCTATCGGGCACTTGCCCTGGGCAGCGATGGTCGCTACGCCTTGCTGGCGTCGGGACTGGAATCGGTGATCTACGATTTCCAGTCACGCAAGGACTATCCCGTCCGTCTGCACGGCAATCGCCTCCTCGCGCAATTGTCAGCCGACCGCAAGACCGTCTACTCCTTCGATCTCCACTGGACCCTGCGCGGTGCAACGGACCTGCGCTACATCGAAGGCGGCTCTTCCCGCGTCGGCAGCACCTTCCTCGCGATGCTCACGCTCGCGGACGTGCCGGTTTCCGCCCCCGTGCGCCTGCCGGAAGAACTGGTGGCCATCCGCACGCGCAGGGAACGCATCGCCCATATCCAGAGCAGCGAAGGCGCCACCGAAGAGGACAAGCAGCGCCAGCTGGCCCAGGTGCCGCCGCTGAGTGCCGTCGCGGAGAAACTGGGGGATGGCGTCGTGGTCGGCGTTCTGCCGATGGGCGGGGACAGTAGTCGCTGATTCGCGTGCTGCCAGCAGGATCAGCGTCGTCATCCGCTATGCTGGCAACGTCTGCTGCAAAGCATCGTGGGAAGCGGCAATGCATCGAACGGCTTTCTGGCGGTACCTGGCGCATTGCGGCGCGATCGCCGCGATCAGCATGGCCTGCACATTGCCGTCGCGGGCTGCTGATGGTGAGCTGGATCCGACCTTTGGTACCCAGGGGCGGGCGACATTCGACTGGCCCGACGGCTGGGCGGAGCCGCGCGCGATCGCCGTGGATGCACAAGGGCGCATCGGCGTCGCCGGATCCGGCACGAGGCACGCCGGGTACACCAATCCACAGTTTCTGATTACACGGCTATTGCCCGACGGTGCCCGCGACCCGGCGTTCGCCACTGACCAGGACGGCTGGCGAACGTTTGCCTTCAATCTCAGCGGACTGACCGGGCACAGCGAGGATCGCGCCACGTCCGTCAATGTGTATCCCGATGGTTCCCTGCTCGTGGCGGGAAATGCATTCTTTGGCGGCCGGTTCGGGCATGCCGCCGTGATCCGCCTGACCCCGGCAGGTGCGCTGGATACAGGGTTCGGGACGGCAGGCAGCACCCATTTCGGCCTGTTCCAGGCCGATTCCACGACGATCGCGACCAGCAGCCTGACCGCCGATGGCCGCGTCCTGCTGGCTGGCGAGGCACTCTACCGCCCGGTCGGCAGTGCGTTGGCAGAAGGGCGCGTGATGCTGGCACGGATGACCGCAGACGGCCTGTTCGCCACGGGATTCGGATACGGCGGGCTTGCTGAATTTCACTACGCGCCGCAAAGCGCGGGCCATCAGGCGCACGCCCAGTCCATCGCCATGGAGGCCGGCGGCGGCATCACGGTCGTCGGCACCGAGTACACGGCAGAAGCGTTCAGCGCCGGGGCACTGCATGTGGACGCGCGCGGTGCGCGGGTTCTCTCGTTCGGCAATGGCGGCTCCGTGGTCTTTGGACCCCAGATACTGCATCTGACCGCAGCGGTTGCCCTGCCGGACGGCCGGACGATGGTTGCCGGAACCAGCGATTCCTTCGGCCTGGTACTGCTGCGCCTGAATGCCGACGGCAGCGTCGATACGAGCTTCGGCCAGGCTGGAGTTGCAACGGCGCCCGCACCGGCCGAAGCGCTTCTGCTGGCGAAAACCCGCGCGGGCCGGTGGGTCGCCGCGGGACCGGACAACGGGACCGGCGCCTTTGTTGCGCGCTTCACGGCCGAAGGCGAGCGGGATGACACCTTCGGCACCCATGGCGTCGCGCAGGTGATCTTCGAACCCAGCGGCCTTTTTTACGCCGCCAGGCCCGTAATGGACGCGCAAGGGCGTGTGCTGGTGGCAGGCTACATGCCCGAACACGCTGCTGCCGGGATCGCCGACTTCGGCGTGATGCGCGTCATCGTCGATACGGATGCGCTGTTCATCGACGGATTCGAATCCGCGCCGTGAGCCCGAGCCGCGCCGGATTGCTACATCGCGTCACGAAATACCCCGCTGTCATTGCCAGGCCATCGGGCCTTGGGGCCTAATGGCGCCACTGACAGTTGGGGAAGTCCGGATCCTTCATGCGTCCTGGTGCTCGCGGCACACGCATTCTGCGCCTTGGCGGCGTCGCTGTGGTCGTGCACTGGTCCGTGCTGCTGATGCTTCCCGTGGCGTTTGCCGCAACGGGCCGGTTCCTCGGAGCGCTCGCCGCAACGCTGGCCTATTTCGGACTCATCCTGGCGCACGAGACCGGGCACGCACTGATGGCGCGCTGGCGAGGACTGCGCGTCATCGAGATCAATCTCGTCGGTTTTCACGGACGCTGTATTTTCCAGCAGCCCCGTCACCTGGAAGATCACATCTTCGTGGCCTGGGGCGGGGCACTGGCCCAGGCGGCCGTACTGGTGGCGGCGGTCCTGCTGCTGGTCGTCATGCCGCGCCTGCCAGCCGGGCTGGCGCAGGTCATTGGTCCGGCGTTTTTCGTCTGGATCCCGATCAATCTCCTGGTACTGGCGATCAATCTGCTGCCGATCCGGACACTGGACGGGGCCGTTGCCTGGGGCGTCGTGCCGATGCTGCGTCGGCGCTGGCGCAACGCGCGTCGCTACGGGTAAGACGCTTCGGCGGCGTTCAGGTCACTGGCTGCGGGATAGGGCGCACCAGCCGGTCTGGATTCTTCCTTACGCATCCGGGGACGTCGCCCAGCGCCGGGCCAGGTGGTAGTAGATCAGGTTGCCCGCGCTCAGGGCGCCGGCCAGCACCGCAATCACCCCCGGCGTCACGTCGCGCCAGCCGAAGCTCTCGATCAGGGCGAATCCCAACGCCACCATTCCCAGCGTGATCCCCGTGCGCAGCGAGGCGTGCCGGCGTTGCACCTGCTCGCTGGCGACGATGCCACGGACCACGTCCTCCGCCGCCGCCATGCGCAGCAGCAGGTAACGCATGCGCGCATCGATCAGGAGCTTGACCACGTAGGTGATGCAGCCAAACATGAAAATGGGAATCAGGATGCGTTGTTCCATGGCAGGCTCCGCGGCAGGCAGTGACGGCGACAGGCATAGGGATACGGCCGAAGCAGCGTCGGTTGCAACGGCTGCAACCGGCGCGCAACACCCCGTATCTTTGCGAGCATGGAGTGCTGCCCGCAATGAATCCGGACCAGGAACTGGTCGAAGCCGTACTGGCCCGGAAACCGGGGGCTTTCGAGCGCCTGGTCGCCACTCACCAGGGGCTGTGCTGGCACATCATCCTGCGCCTGGTTCGGCATCCGGAAGATGCCCGCGACCTGTGCCAGGAGGCGTTCCTGCGGGTCCACCAGTTCCTGCACCAGTTCCGCTACGACTGCGCGCTCAAGTCCTGGATCGGCCGGGTGGCCTACATGGTGGCCCTGCGGCACCTGGAGAAGCAGCGCATCCCGGTCGTATCGGCCGACGCGGACGATGACGGGGATCTGCTGGCCAGTCACAGCGACGGCTTCGACCTGGAGTCAGCCCTGGTCGATCACGAGCTGGCCGGCCACCTGCACGCGGCGATCGACGCGCTGCCGCCGGTGCAACGCACGATCCTGACCTTGTATCACCTGGAAGAACTCAGCATCCCGGATATTGCCCAGGTCACCGGCATGGCCGTGGGCACGATCAAGAGCCACCTGTTCCGCACGCGCCTGCAGTTGCGCCAGTGGCTGGAAAACCGTCTTGGAGTGATGGCATGAATACCCCTTCTTTTTCCGATCCGCGCCGGGAGCGCGAATGGCAGGCGCAGGAGCGCGGGCGGCTGGCGGCGGCGTGGAAGCTCCCCGCAGGCGAAGTCGATTCCGAGGCGCAGGTCTACCGTCTGATGGCTGAGGTGCTGAGCCAGCCGCCGGTGACGGTACTCCCCCCGGATTTCGCGCGGCGGGTGGCGCAGCGGGCAGCGATGGCGGACCCGGGGCCCGAATCCCGCCTGGAGCGCGGCGGTTTGTGGTTGTCCGTGCTGGTACTGGCCGGTGTCGCGCTGTTCTTTGGCCTTACCGAAGGCGGTCAATGGCTGGACCAGGCCCAGCGCGCATTCCCGTCGGCCGGACGCATGGCCAACGGGTGGGGACTGTTGTTCGTCGTCTGCGTTGGCGTCACGACACTGACGTCGCTGTTCGGGGGCGGTGGGAATCGGCCGATTGCGATTCGACAGTAGGAGGTTTTCGCTCCAGGGCCGACACGCACAAGCAGGATACACGCGGTGCCGCCAACCCAGGATTGGATTGTACCGCGCGATTGGGCCTGGCCGATTCCGCGACCGCTCTTCCGTGCGGTCGATTTCGCGACCACACGTTGCGAAATGTATGGCGTAGCGTGTGGTCTTGCGCGCAGACAGCGCGTGGATCTGAACGATCAGGCTTCGCCACGCTTGAAGCATTGCGTGCTTCCTGCCGACGCAGCGACGCCGCGCTTCGTCGGCAGGGTCGGTAAAGGCCGGAATCCTCTACGGGCTTGCCAGCACATGATCGAAGCTGAGTACCCGCGTCAGCTTCCATGCGCCGGCTTCCTTCTTCCACAATTGCGTGAACTGCCCGGTTTCCGTCAGGACGTCGGGCTTGCCCGCTTCGACGCGGTAGAACCGGTGCGATCCGGTTTCAATTGCGCCGTAATCGTTCATGGGGTAGACGCGCAGGCTCCCGGGGATCAGCTCCCGTCGCGCGAGGAAGTCCTGGCCCGTACGGCGGCGCTCGCACATGGCGCGGACGCCATCGATGAAAGCCTGTCCGGATGCCGCGGTCTGGCCCCACTTGTCGTGGTAGAACTCGAAATCGGCGGAAACCAGTGCGGCGGTGCGATCCGCATCGCAGTGGTTGAAGGCCGCGTCGAACAACTGTGCGTCCAGGGCGCGGATTTCCTGCTCGAGGGCGGCGCTGGATCGCGGTCCGTCGGTCAGCTGGTGTCCGTCGGCCAGAGTGCGCGTGACGAGCGGGTCGCCCCCCATGGCCAGTGATGGAAGGAGCAGGAAGGCGAGCAGGTAGCGTCGGTGCATGGCAGTTTCCCGTGTGGTCCACGCCGGGATCCGGCGCGGAGGTGGTTTCCTTGGTCACCGCTAGCCGGGTGACCAAGGACGTCCGGGGAAGAGATACCGGCGCGTGCCACGTGGTTGCAGTGGCCGGCAACGGCCTCACGGGTGCTGCCTTTCTGTCGTCACGCCGGTTGCCCTGCGGGGCAGCCGGCGTGCATTGACTCACAGCGACAATGCGAACTCAGGCGGGGGTCATGGATAGCTTCGAGCGCGCGGGCTTGCGCACCAGGATGGCGATGCCGGCCGGGATGGCGAGCCAGAAACCCGATGCGGGAAACAGCGCGGCACCGACGGCACACATCAGGAGCAGCAGCCAGCCCGTCGACTTGGGAATGTCCGCGCGGGACTTTTCCAGTGCGGAGATCGCCAGGCCTGTCGTCAGGAGCGGGAAGCTGAACAACATGAACCACACCGGCGCGCCGATCAGGGCTTCGTTGCCTACCGAATCAATCACGCCGCGTTCCAGGATCGTAGGGAACACCGGCTTCATGATGAGCACGGCGAAGGCCGAATGCAGTACGCCGACAACGGTCAACCAGCGGCCAATCCACGCTTTCATGGTGAAGCTCCTTGGAGGTGAGAAAAGTAAGCAGTTAGCGCGTCGCAGCCGCGCGGCGCGGAACCGGAAAAGAGTATGAAAAATACGGGATGATTTGATAGCTCAAATCGCGCCTTTGGATAATCCGGCCGCATCAAGGGGATGCCTTCGCGGCATCGCCCGTCGGCACGGTGGCGAAGCGGCGCGCACAGGCATCGGTACCGGCCGGGTCCAGTCCGGCGAAGCCGAATCCGTTCCAGCGGTAGGCAGCGACGCGAGTCTGTCGCGTCGTCGGATCCGGTGCAATGAAGGAGTCGCCACGATGCAGCGCACACAGGATGCTGCGATCGTCGCCAGCCTGCGTGACGGCGTCGAGCAGCGGCCAGGCCAGAGCGGATCCGCGCCAACGGGCAATCAGCCCGCGCGGACCAACTGCGTACACGTACGGACGTACACCGGTGGTCATGTCCAGCGGCGACGCGTGCCGCTCCAGGGCGAACAGCAGGGGAGGCGCATTGTCGCCGGACAGCCGGGCCTGCTCGAGGGATAGCACGTGCTGGCGCCGCGAACGCCAGAGACGTTTTCCGTCACGCCAGCCTTCCAGCGCCATTCCATCGGGCGGCAGCTCAGAGGACCACGGTTCCGGCCGGATCGCGACGCCATCGACGACGAGCCCGGCGCGCAGGGGCGCGGCGCAGTCAGCCAACGTGTTCGCAGGCGTGATATCCGCCAGCCGCGGGTACGTGCTGCCCGGTGAGGTTCGCGTGGCCAGCGCCGCGCAGCGCAGCGTGTGGTCACGGACGCGGCAATCGGCAATGGCGCCGAGTTTGGTCTGCGGGTATTTCTGGTCGAACAGGTGGTTTCCCAGCGAATAGAACACCGGCTTGCCGCTGACGCATTCGGCCGGCTGCACCACGTGCGGATGGTGGCCGAAGATGACGTCGGCGCCCTGGTCCACCAGCCATGCCGCTTGGGCGCGCTGGGTGGAGCTGGGCCAGTCGACCAGTTCCGGGCCCCAGTGAATCGATACCGCGACGACGCTCGCAACGGAACGGGCCAGGCGCAACTTCTGCGCCAGCTCGACGGACGGTATTGCCTGCGTGCGACCGTCGCGGCCGCGTACAGTGTTAACGGCAATAAGCGCGAGCGTCGTTTCGCCGCGTTGAAAAAACCGGGGCGATTGCGCGAAATCCAGCGCCAGCACGCCGGCCGGATGCAGCGCCGCGATGGTTTCCCTGCGGCCCGCAGTTCCCAGGTCGCCGGAATGGTTGTTCTCGTGGGTGAGAACATCAAAGCCGGCCTGCACGACCAGCGGCACTGTCGCCGTATCAATGGCAAAACAGGGACCGGCTGCGCCGGCGCAGCCCTCGCTGTTGCCGAAGGCACCTTCGAGGTTGCCCCCCACCCAGTCTGCCGCCTGGAAGAGCGGCGCCAGCGACTCCCAGGGCGAGGTGCCCCGTCGGCGCCACTCTTCATGCACCTGGCGCGACAGCAGGATGTCGCCGGTAAACAGCAGGCGCAACTCGTTGGCGAATGCCGGTGCGGTATTCGCCAGTGCCAGCGCGAGGATCAGAACGGCGCGACGGCAGGACATGACAGCCCCTTGCTCGACAGGTGCCGCGAGATCCACGCCGGTCGCGTGGCCTGGTCCACGCGATCGCGCCATTGCGCATCGGTCATGACGGTGTCGGACGGAAACTCATAGTAGGAATAGACGCTTCCCTTCACGATCTCGCGCCGGCCATAGAACGGAACAACCTGGTCCCACTCCAGCGGCCGTCCCACCGCGGCCATCAGCCAGGGGCCTTCGCCAGCCACTTCGGCGATCTTCATCATCGGCTCCGGATTCGATAGCGCGAGATCCTTGTTGTTGAGGCTCTTGAAGATCAGCAGGTGGTGCTCGGCGATACGCGCGATGTAGAGGATTGCCTCGTACTCCGCATCGGTCAGCGGCTCGCCCTTGAGTTCCTTGCGGGCTATGGCTTCGAACAGGCGGGCTTGTTCGGCGGTGGCCTTCAGGCGACGCGACACACCTTCATTGACGCCGCTGAAAACACCGTTGTCGCTGACTTCCAGTGGTTTGCCGCCGGGGGCGCTTTCCAGTGCGGCGACGGCACGGTCGATCTGCTCGAACAGGCGCGCCGCAGTTGCGAAGAACTCCGGATCCGGCTCGACGTAGCCGCGCGGCGGCCGCAGCACGATGGCTTCGAAACCACCCTCGCCGCATTCGGCGGCAACCAGCTCATTGACCAGGGCCGTGGCGTGGCGCAGCGTCGCCCAGGAGGCCAGGCCGGTCTGCAACCGCTTGGTCTGCCAGAAGGTGCGGTCCAGTTCCGCCGCGCCGGGAAGATCGGCAGTGCGCCATTGGCGTCCGAGCAGGAGCATCCAGGCATCGTAAAGGCTGTCGCCGGCCCCGGCTGTCGGTGCGCGGCGGCCGACGCTATCCAGGACGGGACCCAGGGCCGGATAACGGCCGAGATCTTCCCGCAACAGTTCGCGTGCCCGCTCGCTGCCGAACGCCGCGGCGAGGTCGAGCCCCGAGGGCAGCAGGCGTGGCCCGTCTTTACCCTTGATCTGTTCCGCCTCGGGCCAGTCGGGGTGATACACCGTTGATAGCAGGATCTCGTTGTCGTAGCCCCAGGAAAGCGGGAATACCTGTGGCTGTGTCAACGGATGCCGTGCGTAGGCGGGAAGGGCGCGGCTGCCGGCGCTCCAGGCCAGGGGCGCGCGGCCCGGTGCGATGAAGGCGCGATAGGCATCGGTCCAGCGCAATGCGCGGGTCTTGACCTCGGCGGAGGCCGACGACAGCACGGCGGAGTCCGTTCGCAGCGCCGCCATCCGCGTGAGATACCGCACGCCCTTGAAGTAGGTTTCCATTTCCGGCGAACCGGTGTAGTGGCCGCGCGGCGTGAGCTCGGCGAAGTTGAAGTCCGACTCCAGTGCGTCCGACGGCGCGCGCGCGTTGGCGGCACGGATGCGCTGGGTCTCGGCGTTGCGGGTGCCGTCCTGGCGCAGTGCCGCCACGGCGGCAAACGCCTTGGCCCAGGGGCTATCCGGCTGGCGGGTCGCGAGGTCGGCCGCGGCGGCGTCGACGAACGTCCAGAATGCGGGCACCGCGGCCTGGTGCTCGTGCATCACGAAAATGCCTTCGTACGCGGCGCCGACGAGCTCCAGGAAGACATCGGTCGTGATGAAGTAGGGACGCGTCGGGATGCTGGCCTCGTAGCCGCCGCAGGCATAGTTTTCGGATTCGTACAGCTGGTAGAGCTGCTCGTGATCGAGCGGACGAAACAGCCCGTTATTGGCGGTCAGCTGCTTTTCGTCCGTCGGGTCTTCCACGAACATCCAGGCGTTGACAACATCCGCCAGCGGCACCGAAATCGGTACGTAGTGCATGGCCGTGGTGCCGCCCTGGTCGACCAGCCCCACCAGCCCCTTGCCGTCGGCAACGGACGACGGCGTGCCGGTAAACGTCTGCGTGGCGGCGACGGAGGATTTCACCTGTCCATGCCCGGTGATCAGCGTGACGCCGGGCGTGCCCTTCTTCCAGTGCAGCAGTCCCAGGCCGTTGGGCGTGACGGTGACCGAGCCGCCGCAGGGCTTTCCGGCGACGGGTCTGGGTGAACCCCAGTTCATGCTGTCGTAGGGCAATTGCTGGAAGCAGCCGTGTGGGTCCTGCCACAGCAGGATGTGGCCCGCCGGATGGAACGCCGAAGGCAGGGCTGAGGCCGCCTCGTTGCGCGTGGGTTCCATGTCGACGTCCGGCATGGCGGTGTAGTCGGAAGCCGGGCCGACGACCTGGTAGTCGCGATCACCTTCTTCGGTAATCGATCGGGTGGAATAGCTGCCGTTCTCCAGGCGCTCGCCAAAGACGATGCGGTAGCGCAGGATCGGTTGGTTCGTGGCGGCTTCGTAGCCGGTGACGAAGGGGCGCGGCGCGACCAGGAGGCGCCGCAGCTCGCGTTTGCCCTGGCGTAGCGTCTTCCATTGCCAGCCCTCCTGCTCGGCGGCCGACAAGATCACCGACTCCTCCCCGCGGCGCGCTGTCAGGAATACCTTCCGGCCCAGCGGATGAACGGTGAGGCTGGCCGGTTTCACGTCCCCGGGCAAGGCAACCAGCAGTTTTGCGGTCGTGGTGCCGATCGTCCATTCCCGCACGCCGACTGCGCCGTCTGCGCCGCGAACGAGGGCGACGGCGACGGGACGGTCTGGCCAGATGTCGAAATCGATCACCTTCTCGTCGGCAGGCAGTGCCCAGTGTGACGCGATCGCCGGCGACGCCGTCACGGTCAGCTCCGGGGTGACGAAGACCGACTCGTCGGCACGGACGGGAACGGCCAGCGCGGCACCCAGGGCGGCCGGCAGCAGGGCGCGGAGAAGTCGGTCGGACATGGCTCGTATCCTTGGCAGAGTGGCGACACGGTTACCGCTTTACAGCGCCATCCCGGCGCAAAGTGGCACAGCATAGCCGCAGGCGAACGGCAGTGGCGTGATGCACACCCGCGCCTGCGGACGTTCCGCCGGGTCACGCGTTCAGGCGAAAGCGCCCTTGCTGGGCGACGCGGGACGGCCGAGGGGCGTTTTCAGGGTGATCCGGCCGGATCATGCAGTGGTGCGATCCGGCTGACGACCTGTTCCATCGTCGCGGCGGACTTCAGGTAAGCGTAGATATCGCCCGCCGAGCCCATCAGCAAGTGCTTGAGGATCTTCTCGAAGGGATACATCGTCGCGTGGCCATCGTCGAGGTCGATCGACATCTCGACGCCGCCACCGCGCGACGTCCGCCAGGTGCCCTTGCCGTGGGTGCGCACCAGTTCGCCGATATAGGCGCCGACCGGCAATATGAAATACCAATAGAAATCCGGTCGTGCAAAAGCGGATTTCAATAATTGGGAATTATCCAGATATTCGCTCAGCAACAGCGCGCTGGATTCGAAGTCGCCCAGTGAAAGCGTTTTGCCGAATCTGTCGCGGAATACGGTTTCGCATTCGCGGCGCAATGATTCGATCTGGGGCAGGGTGATCATGGCGATCGCCGCCAGCGCGCGGCGCCGGCTCTCGCGCAGGTGAAGCGCGCCGAGGACCACGGCACTGACGAACAGCAGGGCTGCAATGCCCAATCCGTACAAGAGCATACGTTGTCCCCCAGGGTGTGTGGCCCGCCCGTCGGTCCAGCCAGGGTGGAGCCAGCCTACGCCGATCACGTCCGGACAACCAGTCTCGGCCGCCAGCCTGGCCAGTCGGCCAGGGCGCGCGAAATAACCAGATGTCATTTTTGTGCGGCGTATTAGGGATCGGTTGGGTTAATCCGGAAACAATATCCGTCGCCTTATATGGGCTGGCGCCGTCACAGCAACGGCGCCGATGGACGAACTGAATCGGGGAATCAGCATGCACCGCTTGAATGGCGTTATCCGCCGGTGGGGAATCGGCCTCGCCGCGCTTGTTGCCGTGTCCCACGTGGCCCACGGGGCCCAAGGGGCAGACACCGCGGCTATCCGGGCCTTCGACGACTGGGCGCAGGTCTACGCGCGCGCCACGACCACTGAGCGATCTGCAGAATCGCTGGCCGAGGGTCGACGGCTCGCGCAATCGCGCCGCGTTGCGCTGCATGCGCTGATCACGACGGATCCTGCGCAGGCTCTGCAGCACGCCGTGCCGGCATCGGTACGTGCCGGGTTGCCGGCGACCGTGCAGGCGGAACTGGAGCAGCCGATCGACGGCATGGGTGTGCTCACGCACGCCATCGAGATGTATCACGAACACCGCGCCGACGCCGATGGCGTCGAGCAGCCGTTTCATCGCGCGGTACGCGTTCCGGCGCTGGTGATGGGCGAGGAGCGCTATCTGCCGTTCACCTACGGACGCCGGAAATCGCTGGCTACCTTGCGTGCACTGCCGGTGCATGGCATCGCGATCGACGGTGACGTGGCGATCTCTGAATGGCCTTATCGCGTATTGGAAGCGGATGAGTCCGTGGCCGCGGCCCAGGTGGCCGATCCGGCCAGGACGTGCAGCGAACCGGCTGCGCGCCAGCGCATCGTGACCGGCAACCAGGTCAGAACGCTCTGCAGCGCGGCCGAACTCGAGCAGATTGTCCAGCAGTGGGGTATCGCCGAACAGGAAGCCAGGACCGGCAATGCCGATCTGCGCCTGGGCGACGTCGCATCGTCCTGGACCACCGGTTCCAAGACGTTTCTCTATATTCGCGTCCGTTTCAGCGACCAGGACGCCTCCCAGCTGCCCGACGACGCCACCGCGGCGGCGACCATGAGCGGCCTGCGCGACTTTTCGCGTGCCTTCAGCTACAACGCGATCAGCGACGTAGTGCCGACCATCACGCCGATCCTGGTGCTACCCAACACGCAGCAACACTACCTCGACAATGGCGACGGCGGCATATTGAGCGACGCCCGCGCCGCGGCGGCGGCCGCCGGGTTCAATACGGCGAACTTCAATTTCTACGCGGTGCGTTTCCGCGATGGCCCGGGCAGCTACGGCGGCAAGGCCTACGTCGGCGCCACGGGAATCTGGCTCAAGACCAACAGCGCCGGCGTGCTGGCGCACGAGTTCGGTCATAACCTCGGCCTGTTTCATGCCAATGCCTATATCGCCGCCGGCAACGACGTGGTCGGCCCGGGTACCAATTCCGAGTACGGCAACATCTTCGATCGCATGGGCAGCGGCGGCGCCCTGACAGCGCATTTCACGGCCAGTGCCAAGGAAAAACTGACCTGGCTGTTCAATCGCCAGCTGGTGCGCGTGTGGGGGTCGGGTGAGTACCGGTTTGCGTCGCACGACGTGACGACCTTGTCGAACACGCTGGGCGCCGCTGCGTTCTACCCGCGTGAACGCTACTGGATGATGGCGGCCGATGCGACCGAACCGGTCAACGGCATCGCCTGGTTCGAACATCGCACGCAGTTCCCGGCGTTTGATCGCGCGGTGCATGTCAATTTGCAGGGAACCGAGAACTGGTTTGTCGACATGACGCCGCAAAGCGGCGGCGGCGTGGGCGACGGTGCGCTGATGCTCGGTCGGACGTATTCGGATCGCATGCTGGGTCTGCACGTCACGCCCGTGGCCAAGCAGGACGGTACGCCCGCGACGATCACGCTGCAGGTGAACAATGGCGAATTTGCCGGAAACCGCGCGCCGACGGTGAGCGTGGTTGCGGACACCACGACAGCCGCAACCGGGGCCACGGTCACCTTCACGGCAACGGCGGCGGACGCGGACAGTGACTCGTTGGCCTACACCTGGGATTGGGGCGATGGCACCTATGGCGGCATCAATGCGCGTACAGCGACCAAGTCGTGGAGCAGCGCCGGTCACTATCGCGTTCGTGTAACAGCCAGCGACATGAAGGGTGGCACCGCCAGCGCGGCGGTCGTGGTGACGGTCGGCACCCCGCCGGCGACGGCGCTTCGCGCCAGCGGACGCGTGACCGTCGGCGGTGTCGGCGTGGAAGGCGTGCACGTGTGGAATGGCGCGACGGGCAGCAACTATCGCGGCGCGTATACGGCCAGCGATGGCACGTTCCAGATCAACAAGCTGGCGTCCGGCTCGATCACCTTCCAGGCCAGCAAGAAGGGCATGGACATGGCGGCCCAGTTCACCAATCCGGTGAACCTGACGGCGGATCGCACGGACGTGAATTTCACGGCCACCGCGCACCCTGTGGTGTCGGTGACGGCAGTGGATACCACCGCGCAACCCAACGGCACCGACACGCTGGTCTTCCGCGTGGCGCGCACCGGCGCAACGACCAATCCGCTGAAAGTCTGGTTCAAGCGGGGCGGTACCGCCTTTACGTCGGGCAACCCCACCAACACTTCGGACGACTACAAGATCTCCACTGGCACGGCGCTGTTCGTCGATATCCCCGCTGGAGCGGCGAGCGCCGACATTGTCGCGACGGCCAACTCGGACACCTCGCCCAACGAGGCGGATGAGTCGGTCATTGTGGATATCGCGGACGGCATTGATTACGAAGTGGCCTACCCGGGTCGCGCGCAGGGCGCCATCACCGGCGTTGCCGGACCGGCAAACGATGCGTTCGTCAATCGGATCGCCCTGTCGGGCGCGAACGTCACGACGACGGGCACCAACCTGTACGCGACGATGGAATACCTGGAACCGCCGCACAACGCCCGCCTGCCGGGTTCCGGTTCCGTGTGGTGGCGCTGGACGGCACCCTCGGCGGGCCTGGCGCGGGTGAGTCTGGCCGGTACCGCGTTCGACAGCGTCGTCGCGGTGTATACGGGCACCTCGCTCGCCCAGCTGGTTCCGGTGGCCATGAACAACGACGCGGCAGCGGGCGTCACGACGTCCCAGGTGGACTTCCCGGTCACTGCCGGTACGACCTATGTCATTGCCGTGGCCAATGCGGCGGCCAACGCGACGGGCGGCGCCATCAACCTGGCGATCTCGCTCGATACGACCGGCGGTGACCGCATCTTCGCCAACGGGTTCCAGTAAGCGCAGATGCCGTCCGACGCGAGTCGGGCGGCATCTGCGGAAATAAGTGAAGAACCTCCGAAAAAAGCGATCGGCCTTCCCTGGCCGATCGCTCACCGGCACGGTGTGATCAGTCGGTGACAGAGAATTCGCGCTGGTCGAGCAGGCGGCCATCCGCATAGACGTCCACGCGGTACAGACCCGGCTGCCAGGAACGGTCCGCGTACATCCAGACGCGGGAGTGGCCGGCGGCGTTATCCATCTTGCTGTCCATGATGTACGACTCGTCCGTACCCGCAATGCGGCGCCACTCGGCGCGGAACTGCGCACGGGCGCGATTGCCCAGCTCCATCACGATGTAGACGCGACGGTTGCCGGCATCGAACAGGCTCTGGCGCGAACCCGGCTTGCCGAACGCGTCATTGTAGAGGGCCATGTCGTCGACGACGGGCATGCCGCCCGAGTAGCCATCGCCTGAGCCAGAGCCGCCGTCCAGCTGGCGACCGCTCGAACGTGGCGGCGGCGCCGATGACGAATGGGAAATCGCGCCGCTGCTGCCGCCGCCGTCGGAAAGGCGGAAGTTGTCGAAGGCGGCATTGGTCGCGGCGATCACCGGCGACACGCTGAGCAGGCCGGCGCCAGTGCCATCGCCGAGCGACCCGTCCGTGGTGCGCGCCAGTTCGCGGCCATTGACCGACAGCACGAGCGAGCTGCCGCGGCATTCACCGCGCAGTTTCACGCCTTCGGAGGGGTCGACGCCCAGGTGGCCGGTGGCCAGCAGCGACGCATCGCCGTCAACGACGCGCACGATTTCCACGCCGCCGGACTTGACCAGGTTGAACGCGTAGAACGTCAGCCCGCGGCCCACGCGGCAGGCCACGCCCGCACGGGAATCGCTGTGCGAAGCGGCCAGGCGCACGTCGGCTTCGACCACCTGGTTGGTGGAGTCGGTCCGCGCCGGTGCCGTCGCCAGGGCGTAGTGGCGATCCTGTAGCGGGTTGATCAGGTATTCGCCGCCGACCACGGTGTAGACGGCGCTGAGGTCGCCCGTGGCGTCGGAGTCGGGCCAGCCGCCGATGCTGTCGAACGAATCGGTGTAGACCGTCTGGGCATTCGCCATCGGCGAAAGCACAGGCAGTGCGGTAAGAAGGCTACGCAGGATGAGGATTTTCATGAAGGTTTTCTCGCCGGTGGTGTACAGGGTGTGTTGTCCCTGTCCACACGTGCGACAAACCGGGAAGAATTTTTCGCACCCGCCGGAAATTTTTTCCGGCGGAGGAATTGGACCGTCGCGGCGTGCTCTGGCGGTCTTTAGGGCTTGCGCTCGCAGCGCAGGGCAACCGCCTGCCAGCCGGGCTTGAGCCAGACCAGGAATTGCGGGTCGCCGACGACGGCGCTGACCGCGATTTCCACGGCGTTGTGGCGGTCTTCCGAGCCTTGCTTGATGCAATCGACCAGCGCGTGCAGCAGATCCAGCGCCTTGGTATCGGCGGACGAAACGCCGTGTATGTGCCGCGATCGCTCGGCCAGTTCGAGCAGCGCCGGCACCTTCGCATCGTTCTGGCGCAACAGGTAGAGCGCCGCCAGACGTGTGGCCGCGGAAATCAGGCGGGGGTGTCCGTCGGGGTAGATGATCTGGCCCTTTGCGAGTACTTCCTGCAGCAAGGCCTCGGCTGCGGCGGTATCGCCGGCCGACCAGCGTTCCTGCGCATGCAGGTCGGCGATGCGAATGCGTTCTTCATGGGCTTCCGGAAACAGGCGCTGTGCCATCGCCCAGGCCTCGCCGACGCGTGTCGCCGCGAGCGTGGCGTCCTTGCGGTAAAGCGCGTTGCGCGCCTCGACGCGCAGCAGCCGGGCACGTTCGGGGTTCTCGCCCGGATACCCAATCTCGGCGGCGGCAAAGGCTTCCCGGATGAGCGACCGGGCACGGTCGTGATCACCCCTGTCGTCGATGAACTCGGCGAAATTGCGCAGGAGCGGGGCCAGGTCCTCTTCTACCTTGTTCGTGACCTTGTTCCGTACCAGGTCGATAGCGCGCTCGAATTCGACCGCGGCGACATCGTCGCGGCCCCGCATCCGGCTGACGATGGCCAGGCCGTTGTGCAGTTCCGCCGCCATCTCGTAGTCGTCGGGCGTGAATTCCGCCACCAGATCCAGGCTGTGGCGCACCCAGCGTTCGGCTTCCTCCAGGCGGCCCTGGCGCTGGCGCAGCACGGCCAGGGAATAGGCCGTGTTGATCGCGTCGGTCGGTGTTCCCGCGCGTTTGCGATAGGGCAGGGCCTCCTCAAGCATCTGGCCAGCGACGTCGAACTGGCTCAGTTCCAGATAGACGCCGCCCAGGGCGTGCAGCAGCCGGCCGCGTACGGCGTCGGGGAGGTCTTTCTGCTCGCGGATCCGGGCGACGCCCTGGTCGAGCGCCTCGCGCAGGGTGAGTTCCTGGCCCTTGGCCCGACGCGGGTCCACGCTGCCCAGCACATCGATCATCAGCTCGGTGACCTGCTTGGCCGTTGCCTGCTCGCGTTCGCTGCGCGCCAGTTCCTGCTGCAGCCGCCAGACAAACCCGGCAATCAGGGCGGCAATCAGGCCTACCGTCGCCAGCGCCAGCCAGTGGCGACGGACGAATTTCCGCGTGCGATACAGCGTGCCGCCCTGGCGTGCCAGCACCGGCTGTCCGCGTCGCCAGCGCTGTACGTCGTCAATCATGGCATCGACGTTGCGGTAGCGCTCCAGCGGTTCCCGCCGCATGGCCTTGGCCACGATGGCATCCAGGTCGCCACGCAGACGCCGGGCCCACGGCACGCTGTCCTCGGACTCGGCCAGATGGCTGGGGGTGGGCGGTTCGCGCCGGACGATGGCATCGAGCAGGGCAGGGCCGGACAGGTCGGAAAACGGTGTTCTGCCGGTCAGCAGTTCGAACAGCAGCACGCCCAGCTGGTAGATATCCACGGCGACGGTCGCCGGCGCGCCGGCGACCTGTTCCGGCGCGGCATAGCGTGGCGTCAGCGCTCGCGTATCGGTCATCGTCGCGCTCTGTTCCGAAAGCAGGCGGGCGATGCCGAAGTCCAGCAGGTGCGGTTTGCCCTGGTGATCAACCAGGATATTGGCCGGCTTCAGGTCGCGATGCGCGACCAGGGACTGATGTGCGTGCGCCACGGCCTGGGCGATCTGGACGAACACGTCCAGCCGGGTTGGCAGCGACGGGGCCGCCTGCTGCATCCACCGGTCGAGTGCCACGCCGTCGACGTACTCCATCACCAGATACGGCACGCCGTTCGGGTCTTCGCCGGCGTCCAGCAAGCGGGCGATGTTCGGATGTACCAGGCGCGCCAAGATTTCGCGTTCTGCTGCAAAACGGCGCCGCCAGCCGTCATCGTCTGGCGACTTGTCGAGCACCTTGATCGCGACCTGCCGGCTGAACCGGCCGTCGGAGCGCTCGGCCAGCAGCACGCGGCCCATGCCGCCGTGGCCCAGCTGGCGCAGGATGCGATAACCCCGTTCGGTGCCCAGGTCTTCCGAGACCGTCACCGGGACGGGAGTTTCGCGCGGGCGCAAACCATCGGATTCGCTCGCATGGAGCATGGCGGCCAGTTCGGCAGCAAGGCCGGCGTCTTCCTGCGCCACCACGGCCAGCTCCGCTTCGCGCTGATCGGGCGTCAGGGTGTGCAACCGGTCAAACGCCTCACACAGCCGCCGGTGGCGAAGACGGGCGGCCTCTAGGGACTGAGGGTCCGAAGCAGCCATGCGCGGGCGCTCTCCCATTGGCGGTTGACGGTGCTGGGATGCAGGCCGAGCGCTTCGCCCGTCTGCTCGATGGACAAGCCCAGGAAATAGCGCAGTTCGACGATCTGCACCTGGCGCTCGTCCAGAAGCTCCAGCTGGCGCAGGGCATTGTCGAGTTCGAGAAGGTCCACATCGGGATTTCCGGACAATTCCAGAATTTCATCGAGTTGGATCTTCTCGGCCGACCCGCCGCGCTTTTCTGCCTGCCGGCCGCGCGCCCGATCGATCAGGGCCTGGCGCATGGCGCGCGCGGCACTGCCGAAGAAGTGCCGGCGATTGGCAAAACTGGGCTGCTGGTCGCCGCAGAGGCGGAACCAGGCCTCGTGCACCAGCTCGGTCGCCTGGAGTGTCTTGCCGCCCCATTCGCGGCCCAGCTGCGCGGCGGCCAGCTTGCGTAATTCGTCATAGAAGCGCTTGAGCAGCGCATCGCCTGCGGCGGCGCTGCCGTCGTTCCACTGCGCCAGCAGGACGGTCGTGTCGGAGTCGGTTTGGCCCATGGCCCCCATTCTAGTGCATTCGGTCGGGCTCGGTCCGGAGGCGGAGCGCGACGCGGTTCGCGGGGAAACCAGGAACCGGTTGGCGGAATCGCGCCGTCAATGCGGGGAGAGTGAGGTTCGGGCGGTGCGCCGGGGGGCGGGGTGGTCACCTGCCAGGAACGGCAATCGGGGGTGTCCCGCGCCGACCGTGTGAAGGGAGGGCTTTCCACACCCCTGCATGGGTGTGTACCGGCACGTGAGCGTCTGCTCCGCCCTGAGTAGCAGAACGGTCTGTCTGCAGGCGGAAGCGGCCGGTTGAGTCCGCTTCCGGCGTGCGTTGCGCGATATGAATTTCCACAATCGTCAACGGTACGGCGGGACGCGCTGGGCTATGCTCGGCCCGATCACGCGTCAGGACCGGACATGTCCTCACGGAGAGGCTCGCCATAGACCCCGCCAATGACGCGTGATGCAGTGGTGTCGCGGTGCTCGCACCGCGACTCGGTCGTGATTGTTCGCAATCGAAATTGAAGTGGAGTTCCCTTTTTCAATGGCTATTCTTGTCCGTTCACTCTCCGCAGCGCTTGCCCTTGCCCTGACAACCGGTGCAGCGCCTGTGGCCCTCGCGCTGTCGCCAGCCAGCCCGGAGGGTTCTACCCTCGCGCTGTCGCTGACGCGTGGTGTGGAAGAAAAACCCGTCTTTCTGGCTGGCGTCGATGGTGATTACCGCACCGACGGCACGCCGGCGACGGTGTTCTCGCCGCGTTTCAAGGCTACGGCCCGCACGCCGCGCGCGGCGGCTTTGGAATACCTGACCGCACGCGGACCAGAGCTCGGCCTGAACCAGGCAGACCTGGCCGGCCTGGTCGTCCGCGCCGAGCGTTCGATTGACACCATGGGCATCGTGCGGTTCACGCAGCAGGTCGACGGTTTGCCGGTGTACGGCAGCAGCATCGTCGTGACGGCGAAGAATGACGGAACCATCGTCTACGTGGCCAACGGTTCGGTTCGCGGTGTGGCGACGGTTGCTGCGCGTGCCGTGCTTGCGCAGAGCGAGGCGATCGCCGCGGCAATGCGCCACCTGGAGATGAAGCCGCTGCGTCACAGCGATGCCGTGCAGATGCTGTACCAGACCCAGGACGGCACCCGTCCCGTATGGCGCGTGCTGGCCACCAGCGTCGACGCGCGCGTGGGCGGCTGGGAAATCCTGGTGGATGCGACAGACGGACGCATCCTGCGTTCCCAGACGATCGAACACAATGTCGACGGTACGGCGACCGTCTTCAAGCCGGACCCGCTCTCGTTCGCCAAGGTGTCCTATTCGACGGCCGGCTACGCGGACAACAACAATGCCGACTCGCCGCAATTGACGGCGGCCCTCCAGAGCGTGGTGCTGCGCGACATCACCAGCAATGGCGGGCAGTACTCCCTGGCGGGTCCGTACGCGGTGTGCACCGAATGGGAGGCACCTGCCGACGCAGCGTGCCCGACGCAGGCATCGACCAATTTCAGCGTCACGCGTTCGGCGATGACGTTTGATGCGACGATGGTGTACTACCACGTCGACACGTTCATGCGCTACGTCAACCTGACGCTGGGCATTGCGGTGATGCCGATCCAGTACAGCGGCGGCGTGAAGATTGATCCGCACGGCGAAGAAGGCGCAGACAATTCGCACTACAACGGTGCCACGGGCGAGCTTGTATTTGGCGAAGGCGGTGTTGATGATGCACAGGACGCCGACGTCATCATCCACGAGCTGGGCCATGGCCTGCATGACTGGATCACCGACGGTGGCCTGTCGCAGGTCGAAGGCCTGTCGGAAGGTGTCGGCGACTACCTTGCGCAGGCCTACAGTCGCGATTTCCCGAACCAGTGGACCAGCGCCGATGCCGCCTACCATTGGGTGTTCAACTACGATGGCCACAATCCGTTCTGGCCTGGCCGCATTACCAACTACCACGTCGGCCATAGCTATCCGAACAATATCGGCAGCGGGCACACGGCCGGCCAGTACTTTGCCTCGTGCAATATCGTCGCCCGTGACGCCATCGGCGGCCAGGCGATGGACAAGGCCTTCCTGGCCGGGCTCGCCATGACGAACGAGAACTCGACGCAGAAGCAAACCGCACAGGCGATCATCAATGCCGCCGGTACGCTGGGTTACAACGCCACGCAGATCAACGGTATCGCGCAGGCGTTCAATACCTCCTGCAACTATGCCGTGACCGTGCCGCCCGTTTCCGACGTCATTTTCGCCAACGGCTTCCAGTAGCAGCCGTCGCTGCGCCGCCGGGGCCTTCGCAAGGCCCCGGCGGCGAACTTGCCCAGTGCCACCGGCTGCTGTTCCGCAACACGGTCGGCACGTCCGTGTCGCATGCACCTCGCCCTGTCGGCGACGCAATTCATGCATTTCTCCCGGCGATTCCACCCAGAAACGCGAACGTTCCGTTCCGGTTCCGTTGGCCTGTCTCTTGCCCCCGCTCCTCCATCGCGCCTGGTGATCCAGGCGCGTTTCGTCCGTGGAATTCCGTCAGGAGGCCGCTCATGCTGTTTTCCAGCAAATCCGAAACTCATGCCGTCAATTTGCTCAAGCGTGATCACCGCCTCGTCGAAGATCTGTTCCGCCAGTGGGAGGAGGCACCGAACAACGGCGCCGCCGCCAAACTGGTCAGTCAGATCTGTCAGGCGCTGGTGATACATGCGGAAGTCGAGGAAACCGTGTTCTATCCGCGCGTGCTCAATGCACTCGACAAGGAGGATGCCGAACTGATTCGCGAGGCGGCAGTCGAACACGGCACGCTCAAGGGGTTGATCAGCCTGCTCAACGGCGCCAGTCCGAACGAGCCGATGTTTTGCGCGCAAGTCAGTGTGCTGCAGGAGTATGTCAAGCACCACGTACAGGAGGAAGAGCACGAACTCTTTCCGGCGGCGGAGCGCACGGATCTGGATCTGGAAGCCCTGGGCGTGGAGATGTCAGCCCTGAAACGCCAGCTGGAAGCCCGCGTGGCCGACGAGGAAGCACCTGCGACGAGCGGACGCGTGAATGTGGTCGATGTGGCCACGCCGGTCGGTGCCCGGCCGCGGGGCCGGCCGGTAGCGCACGGTCACCGCGCCGCCTGATGCGACGATGCAGCTGCTGAATACTTTACGATAAATTGTAAAAATGGCCGCTGGGTGATGCATTGCCCTGCGGTGTCGAACGCCAATGCAGGCGGTTTTTCGTGGCATGGTTGTTGCGATGTGGGCAACCGGCGCAGTTCGCAGTGGATTGCGCGGGTGTCTGACAGGATGCACCCCCAATTGGCGTACGCCCGCGCAAGCCCGGCCGCTGGCCGCACACGGACGTGGTATGCGAAAGAGGCCGGCCTCTCACGGAAGAGAGGCCGGCGAAGCGTGCCGTCGGCCTGGCGTTTCGTCACGCTTTTCAACCGAACGGGTAGCCGAGGAGCAGACTTCATGACGCAGTACCTTCGTATTACGCCGTCCCTGCTGTTTGCCGGCATTGCACTGACCATGACCGCGATGGCGCAGCAGACGCCTCCGGCGCAGCATCCCGCGACGGCGCCGCCCGTGGCGCAGCCGCCGTCCAGGCAGGATCCGGTCGATACGCGCACCGTGCCGCCGAGTTCAAACCCGCCACCGGCCGTTTCGCCGCCCAATCCCCGTCAGACGCCACCGATTGCCGGCGCGACGCCCACCGGCCGCAACCCGGTCGCGCCGAACCAGCAGCTGGCCAGCCGCCAGGATGTTCGCGGCACGCACAGTTTCGTGACACTGGATTCCAATACGGACGGCGTACTGTCGCTTGAGGAGTTCAAGGTTTCGGGCAACAACATGACCGACTGCGACCGCGACGCGGATGGGCGCATCACACGCAACGAGTTTGACGCCTGCCTGAGGTAGTCTGCTTCACCGCAGTTTGGCATGTCTCTTTGAAGGACTGCCTCCAGTGCGCGCCACGGGGCCGCTGGAGCCAGTCCTTCTTTTTCTTTTCGGATGATTGCGCTGACAGGGCCTGCGCGATGCGGTGTCGCGCGCAAAGGCCGTGGCGCAAAGCGCCACGGCCCGCAAGACGTTACTGCAGTTTCTTCGCGCCGCTGGTGGCGGACGTCGTGGAGGAGGCCCCGGAGGTGCTGGGCGCCGAACCACCAAGGCGTGAGCTGGTATCGGAGCTGCCCAACCGCGAGCTGCTGCTCTCGTCGTTGCGATTGCGGACGGTGAGCTTGTTCTCGATATCCTTCACGCCGCTGCAACCTTCGATCAAGTCTTCGACCACATGCTTCATCCAGCGCTGGTCGACGCTGCCGGAAATCGTCACCACGCCGTTGCTGCACTCGATATCGATATTGCTTGCGTCAATGCGGTCATCGTCGGTGAGGCGTTCGTTGATGTCGTCCTTGATGCGGTCATCGGAACGGGTATAGCCCTTGGGCCCGCGCCCCCGGTGGCTGTCGGTCTGCATGCCGGAACCGCGGCCCGAGCCCTGCCAGCGTGATCCGGACTGTCCCGCACCCAGACGCTGCGAACCGCCATAGCTGCCGCCGCCACGCTCACTGCCATACGGCTGGCTACCACTAGAGTAGCGGGAAGATTGGCCACCCTGGCCGTAGCGGCTGCCGCTGTCCTGGTCGTAACCCTGGCTCTGGCTGCCGAACTGGCTCTGCCCGCCGTACTGACTGCTGAGGCCCTGGCCGTACGGGCTGCCGTATTGGCTCTGGCCGCCGTACTGCCCACTCATTCCCTGGCCATAACCCTGGCCGTACTGGCTGCCCTGATGGCTCTGGCCGCCGTACTGGCCGCCCATGCCCTGGCCGTACTGGCTACCCATGCCTTGGCTGTAGCCCTGGCCATACGGGTTACCGAGGTGGCTCTGGCCGCCATATTGGCTGCCTATGCCCTGACCATACTGGCTACCCATGCCCTGGCTGTAGCCCTGGCCATACGGGTTACCGAGGTGGCTCTGGCCGCCATATTGGCCACCGATGCTTTGGCCGTAGCCCTGGCCATACTGGTTGCCGAGATGACTCTGGCTGCCGTACTGGCTGCCCACGCCCTGGCTATAGCCCTGGCCGTACTGGCCACCGTACTGGCCGCCCATGCCTTGGCCGTAGCCCTGGCCATACTGGCTGCCGAGATGACTCTGGCTGCCATACTGACCGCCCACGCCCTGGCTATAGCCCTGGCCGTACTGGCCACCGTACTGGCCGCCCATGCCTTGGCCGTAGCCCTGGCCATACTGGCTACCGAGATGACTCTGGCTGCCGTACTGGCCGCCCACGCCCTGGCTGTAGTGGCTACCGAGGTGACTCTGGCCGCCGTATTGGCTACCCGTGCCCTGGCTGTAGCCCTGGCCATACTGGCCACCGAGATGGCTCTGACCGTGCTGCCCACTCATGCCCTGGCCGTAGCCCTGGTTCTGCTGCCCACCCAGATGGCTCTGGCTGCCGTACTGGCCGCCCATGCTCTGGCCGTAACCCTGGTTCTGCTGGCCGCCCTGACCGTACTGCGAGCCCAGGTAGCCTTGGCCACCGTACTGTCCACCGAAACCCTGACTGTACTCCTGGCGACTGCTACCCATACCGTAGCGATCGTCCTGCCGGTACTCCTGCTCGATGCCACCGCCGTACTGGCCACCCTGGCTCTGGCCGTACTGGGAGGCGTAGCCGCCGGGTCCCTGCTGGCCCTCGCCCTGGCCGCCCTGACCGTATTCCCGGTCGCGTTCGTATCCACCGTAACGGCCGTATTCGGACTGCTGTCCGCGACCTTCCACGCGACCTTGGCCGAATCCGCCTTCGTACTCGCCATCGCGGCCGCGGCCGCGGCCGAGTCCGTTGTCCTCGTAGTTTCGTGATTGCATGTGGAACTCCTTTCAGGGATGGAGAAGGCGGCCGCACAAAAACGGCCGCGGCTCAGAAGAGCAAGTCGCATGCCATCCGGATCCACCTGTATAGGAGTGGATATGTCGGGCTCGTCGGGCTGTCGGGTGAATTCCGTGCGATGTAATTCCTACAAGAAGTGGGAAACCGTTGCGTAGGACGGTGACGGCTGCGCCGTTTGCTCACCACAGCGGAAAGCGGCGTGATCGGGTCTCGGCAAGGCCGATGCATTTGCCCAGGAGGATCCCGGCGGCGAAGACAACCGCAAGCGTGCACAACGGGTGCTGGCGAAGTACTTCTGCCGCACGATCCAGGTGGTCCATCACGGCGGCGCGTCCGGTCTCGTCCGTCGGATCCGGATCGTCCGACGCGTCATCCACGCTTGCATCGGCGGTGTTCTGCCCGTCGCGGATATCTTCGTCCTCGTCCATGGCGTGCTCCGTGGCCTTTCATGGGAACCGACACAGCGGTTTGTCCGCAGAAAATGGCAACAAACGTGCCATTCCTCTAGACATGTACGTCAACCTCCAGGACGCAGTGCTGGCGCTGCCAGGCGTAGTTGGCTGCGCTGCGCCAGGCGCCGTCGACCAGACGCAGCGCGGACAAGCCGGCTACCTGGATGCACCGCCAGTTCCCGGGCGATCCTTCCGAACCGAGGGGGCGGCCACGCGTCCTTCCGTCGAACTGGTACACCAGTACATGCCAGTGTCCGTCCGCGGTGCGGCCCAGAACATGCGGACACATCCTGCGTTGCAGTCCGTCGTACATCGCGGTGACGGGGCGTCTTTCGCGAATGGCCTGGCGCAGAAGCCGGCAGCCGCGCGCCACCGTCGTGCTCTGGCGATTCACTCCCTGCGCGATAGCAGGCCGTGCACCGGCATTGCGGGGTTCTCCGGTTGTGGATCTTTTCGCAGGCTTCATGCCGTCGGACTGGCACGGAGCGTGCCAGGGAAGCGTTGGAGTCGCGCACTACACATTGGCGAGCAGGGAGGCACCATGCCGGCAAAGACGCTGCGATTTGGCAAAGGTTTCAGGGTGGTCTTCGGCAATCGGCGCGCGCAGGCGGCGGAAATGGTCATCGGGCCCGGTGACGGGGAGGGTGGGGCAGACAACCGCCATCGCGGCGCGGACCAATGGTTGTTCGTCGTCGATGGTTCGGGCATCGCCATCATCGGAGGAAAGCGGCGAGCACTGCGACCCGGTACGCTGTTGCTGATCGAGCGCGGGACTTCCCATGAGATCCGCAATACCGGCAGGGCCATGCTGCGCACGGTGAATCTCTACGTGCCACCCGCCTACGACGGCGACGGCAATGCGCTGCCGCGGGGACGGAAGTAGCGCGGGACAGGCTGATGCCGGAAGGGCCTTCCATTGTCATCCTCCGGGAGCAGGCCGCGCATCTGGTCGGCATGCGCATTGATGCCGTCGAGGGGAATACCCGGCTCGACAAGGGGCGGCTGGAAGGTCAGCGCATCCTTGCATTGCGCAGCTGGGGAAAACACTTCCTGGTCGAGTTCCGGGCCTTCAGCCTGCGCGTCCATTTCCTTCTTTTTGGAACGTACCGGATCGACGAACGGCGTGAAGGTGTCACGCCGCGGCTGAGCCTGCGCGGCAAGCGCGGCGAACTGAACCTGTACGCCTGTTCCGTGCGATACATCGATGCGCCGCTGGACTCGGTCTACGACTGGCGCAGCGATGTGATGGCCGATGCGTGGGATCCACGCCTGGCGCTGCGCAAGCTGCGTGCACACCCCGGCCTGCTTGCATGCGATGCGCTGCTGGACCAGGAAATCTTCGCCGGGGTCGGCAACATCATCAAGAACGAAGTGCTGTTCCGCATCCGCGTCCATCCCTTGTCGGAGGTGGGAGCCCTCCCTGCACGGCGCCTGGGGCGACTGGTCCGCGAGTCACGCAACTACAGTTTCGATTTCCTCGCGTGGAAAAGAGCTTTCGTGCTGAAAAAGCACTGGCTGGTGCACACGCGGAGTATCTGCCCGCGCTGCGGATCCGAGTTGGAGAATGGGAAGCTCGGCAGGACACAGCGCCGATCCTTCTTCTGTCTTCGGTGCCAGGATCTGTGGCGGAGCAGTTAGCGGTAGCGGCGCTTTGTGCGAGCGGGCGCGGCCGGTCGTGAATTTTGCGCGACGGGTTCTGCCGCGCTGGGCACAACGCCCTGTGTGCGGACCGGCTGCGGGGTTTGTCGCCGGGGGTGGCGATGGCACGGTCCTTGATGAACTCCTCTGGACGACTTCTGGGTGGACTGTCATGGATGAGCGCGTGACTGCAATGGATGCGTCAACGGCCGGCGAACGCGGTGGCGCGTGGTCCCGTACGGCGCGGTTGACGCGTTTTGTGATCAAGCACCGTGCGCTGGCGGGCTTGATAGGTGAACACCAGGATGCGACGCACGACGCGCCTGGCGCGGAGGCGTTCGTCGCGGACCTGCAGGCGCTCGGGCCGGCTTTCATAAAGATTGGCCAGACCTTGTCGACGCGCCCGGATCTTCTGCCTCCCGACTATCGCCTGGCACTTGAGAAGCTGCAGGACGACGTGGACGTCGTGCCGTTTGCGCAGATCCGCCAACTCGTTGAAAGCGAACTGGGCGTGCGCCTGACCAAGGCGTTCTCGCGCTTTGACGAGGAACCGCTGGCGGCGGCATCCCTGGCGCAGGTGCACGCGGCGCAACTGCGTGACGGCACGGAGGTCGCCGTGAAGGTGCAGCGGCCGCACATCGCCGAGGAGATCGCGACGGATCTGAAGATTCTCTCCCATCTGGCTGACGCAGCGGATCGCTGCACCGAGCACGGCCGTCGCGTCCGCTTCAAGCAGTGGATCGCCGAGATGAGCGATACGCTGAAGGAAGAACTGGACTATCGGTTGGAAGCGGAGAACCTGCGCGTATTTGCCGCGCATCTGTCCGAGCATCGGAATCTGGTCGTGCCCCGCGTCTATGGCGACCTGTCGTCGGCGCGCGTGCTGACAATGGAACGCATTCGTGGGGCCAAGGTTTCCCAGGCTATCGCCTTGCGCCGCCTCGACCAGCCGCTGGGCGATCGGGCCACGGAGCTGATAAGGGGCTATCTGGATCAGGTGTTTGTACATGGGCTGGTGCACGCGGATCCCCATCCGGGCAACGTGATGATCGATGATTTCGGTCGAATTGCTCTGGTCGACCTGGGTATGGTCGCCCGCCTCGGGCCCCGCATGCGGACAGCGCTGATGAAAGTGCTGTTTGCAGCGGTAGAAGGCGACGACGACCAGGTGGCCGACGAATGTGCGTCGATCAGCGA
Organism: Tahibacter amnicola; assembly: GCF_025398735.1. NCBI lineage: Bacteria > Pseudomonadati > Pseudomonadota > Gammaproteobacteria > Lysobacterales > Rhodanobacteraceae > Tahibacter > Tahibacter amnicola. The sequence goes on along the minus strand of NZ_CP104694.1, from coordinate 4,431,228 downwards.
ACGTCTGGCGATGTTCGACGAGGTCGTCTGGCGCCGCCGCTGCGGCCGGCTGATCGGACGCTATGCGACGCAGGAGCCAGGGCATGGGATCAGCGAAGGGCAGCTACTGATCGAGCTGACCCGGGTTGGCATCGAATCCGGCCTGCGGCCACCACCGGAAATGGGACTACTGGGCAAGACGCTGCTCAACCTCGACAACGTGGCGCGGCTGCTGGATCCGGAAATCGCCGTGCGTGACATCGTGCGCCGACATATGGCGTCGTTGGTGCGCGGCCGGGTCGGCAGCGCATTTCGCCCCGCCGCACTGATGACCCGTTCGGTCGATCTGCTGGAGTTGCTTCAGGACTTCCCCCGCCAGGCCCGCGCCATCCTGGAGAACATCGCGCGCAATCGCGTCCGTGTTCGCCTGGCCGGACTGGAGGAGTCGCGATTGCTGGAAAACCTTCAGAAGATCGCCAATCGCATATCGGCAGGAATCATCACGGCTGGCCTGATCATCGGCGCCGCGCTGGCGCTGCGGGTCGATGCCGGCACGCGGCTGTGGGGCTACCCGGCGTTGGCCCTGGTGATGTTTGTCGGCGCCTTTTGCCTCGGCGCCGTGCTGGTCGTCTCGGCGATGCTCACGGACCGCCACGTCTCGCCCTACCGCGCGCGCAAACCCTGACCAACGCCGTTGCATGGAACGCTCGAGCTGATCGTCATGAGGTGCACCATGAAAAACCACACACAATCCTACTGGCAGTCGCGGTGGGCGGATCCGGGCGATATCTGGGAAGCGCAGGTACCTTCCCGTGCCGACGTGTGCATCGTGGGCGGTGGAATCGCAGGCCTTTCCGTTGCCTTGTGCCTGCTGGAGTCGGGTCGTTCTCCGCTGATCGTCGAGCGCGACGGCGTCGGTTCCGGAGAAACGCTCCGGACCAGTGCACACCTTGCCAGTGCATTGGACGACCGCTTTCACCAGCTGGCGCACTGGCATGGCGGAGACGGCGCACGCCTGGCTGCGCAGAGCCATGCGGTGGCGATCGACCAGATCGAGGCGTGGGTGGCGCGCTACGCGATTGATTGCGATTTCGCCCGCGTGCCGGGTTATCTGTTCCGCGCGCCGGACAGCGATGCAGACGAGCTGGCGCGCGAGCTGAAAGCGGCCCGCGAGGCCGGACTGACGGTGGAGCTGTTGCCCGACGGACCGGTGGCGTTCCTGAAGGGACGTCGTGTCCTGCGATTTGACCGTCAGGCCCGCTTCGATATCAGCCGCTACCTCGCCGGCCTGATCCGGGTGATCCGGCAGGCGGGCGGGCGGTTCGTCCGCGGCGACGTCGTCGGCGTGGAGGATGGTGCAAACCCGGCCGTGCAGTGGCGCGACGGCGCGCAGATCACGGCGAACGCCGTCGTCGTTGCTACCAATGTGCCGTTCGACCGCCGCGTGTTCCTTCACACCAAGCAGGCAGCCTACCGCAGCCTGGTCATCGCCGGTCGGATCCCCAAGGGCAGTATCGCCGATGGTCTGTACTGGGACACGGGCGACCCGTACTTCTACGCGCGCATTCAGCCCGACGCAGAAATGGATTGGCTGATCGTCGGCGGCGAGGATCACAAGACCGGCCAGGATGTGGAGGAAGGGGCGCGCTTCGATGCCTTGCGGCGCTGGACGAGCGGGTTTTGTCCAGAATTCAGCAACGTGGAATATGCATGGTCCGGGCAGATCATCGAGCCGGTGGACGGGCTGGCGTTCATCGGCAAGGAGTCCGGCCGCGAAAACGTGTACGTCGTCAGCGGAGACTCCGGCAATGGCCTCACCCATGGCACGCTCTCGGGTCTGCTGATCGCCGGCCTCATCAAGGAGGGTCACCATACGTGGCAGTCGCTCTACGACCCTTCGCGCAAGCGGCTAAATGGTACGTGGCTGGAAGAGAACGCCAACGTAGCGGCCCAGTACCGCGACTGGCTGCAGTCGGGTGATGCCACCTCCGCGGCCCGGATCGCCCCGGGGGACGGCGCGGTCGTGCGTCACGGACTGCACCGTTTCGCGCTGTACCGGGAGCCCGGCGGTGCGCTGAAGGCGTACTCGGCGAGGTGCCCGCATCTGGGATGTTGCGTGCGGTGGAACGGCACGGAGAAGTCCTGGGATTGCCCCTGTCACGGTTCGCGCTTTGCGGCAGACGACGGTCACGTGATCAACGGTCCCGCGGCGAAGGGGCTGGAGGCCGTGAACACCGTGGAGGTGGAAAGTGCCGCCGCGGAGGTCGTCGGTAGTGGTTGAGGTACGCACTTATCTGCTCGGTGTGGTGCTCCCGCTGTGGTTGATCGCAGGTTGTGCGGATTACCTGTTTCATCGCCGCAGTGCGATCGCCCACACGTCCGGCCTGGGTGAGGCGTGGTTGCACGTGGTGCAGTTGGCGCAGATCGGTATTCCGGTTATCGCGGTGCTCTTTCTGGAAGTGAACCGCCTGGTGCTCGCGTTGTGTACGGTGGCGGTGGTTGCGCATACGGTCACCGCCTGGTGGGACATCCGCTACACGCAGGTCCGGCGCGTCATCAGCGCGGGCGAGCACCTTGCCCACGGATTCCTGGTGACGCTGCCGATCATCGCCTTGACAATGCTCCTGTTGGACGGGGCGCACCGTGTTGCGGACTGGAGCGTTCGCCTGAAGTCCGTACCGCTGCCATTGCCGGTCACTGTTCTCGTGCTCGCTGCCAGTGCGCTCTTTGGCCTGGCCCCCACGCTGGAGGAATGGTGGCGTTGCTGGCGCGCGCAACGGACCGGGCGGGAAGGGGCGTCAGCGCCGCTACACAGTGCAGCGACACTTCATGCCGCAAAGTAAACAAAGGGCCTCGGTCCGTTCTGTGGGCACAGCGATAGCGTGAGCACTGGCCGCAAGCGCGCCAATGCGTGGAGGTCCTGTCGAATCATCCGCATTTCCTGCCAGGAGGGGCAATCGTGAAAATTACACGCTTTCATGCGGTATGGATCAGCCTGTTGGCTGCAACGGCAATGGCGGAAGAGCCGGTGATCGCACCGCCGCCTGCGGTCGATCCGGCGGATTCGTACCGGCCACTACCCACGCAGCCGTTCGAGACCGTCAAGCGCAAGGACGAGGCCGACAAGCCCGGTGTCATGCAGCGTCAGCGCGCCTTGCTGGAAGCGCGCTATGACCTTGCTGACAGGCCCATCGCCGGGGTGATGATGTCCGGGGGGCGCAAGGCCGTGCAAGGCGGCGTCCGCGTGAAGCTCAAGGACGGCCAGACGTGGGATAGTCTTTCGCAACTGACGCCGGATGCCATCCGCGACCGGCAACTGTTGCCCGAAGGCTTCAAGCCCTTGCCGCACGTCAAGCATGCGGTCGGCGGCCAGGTGTTCCTGCAGCAGCAGATCGACGAGATCCTGCGCCAGGAGAAGCGTGACCTGCGCCGGTTCGATGTCGACTTTGACCTGCCGGAGCGTTTCACGCCGGAATTCCCGGCGCCCATCTTCCTCACGACGCGTCCGGATCTGGGTGATATTTCGCGCGGCCAGCTGCTGACGATCAAGAACTATTACCCGCTGGTGGTCGGTGTCCTGACGCCGGTGCAGATCGAAGGATTGCGCCTGCTGCTGACGCCATTCCCTCAGGAGGAATTCAACCAGACCGAGGATCGCAAGAGCGCCGAGCAGAGTCTTGGCGTCACGTGCCTGGACTGTCACGCGAACTTCCACACCAACGCCACCTTCCACCTTACACCGGACGTTCGGCCGCAGAATGCGCGATTCCGTCTCGACACGGTCAGTCTGCGCGGCATGTTTGCGCAGCAGTTGCATGGATCGAAGCGGTCACTGCGGTCGATCGAGGATTTCACCGAGTTCGAGCAGCGCACCGCCTACTTCAACGGCGACCACGTCAGCGCGCAGCGCAAGGGTGTCCACCTGCCAGATCGTGCCAGTCAGGTTGCCATGATGGCGCAGATGCAGAACATCATCGATTTTCCGCCGGCACCCAAGCTCGACCCCACCGGGCGCCTCGACAAAGCCAAGGCCAGTGAGAGCGAGCTGGCCGGCGAGGCATTGTTCCTGGGCAAGGCGCGGTGTGCCGAATGCCATGTGCCTGTGATGGCCTTCACCGATAACGCCATGCATGACCTGAAGCTGGAGCGGTTCTACCGCACCGGCGAAGTCATCAACGGACAGAAGATGATTCCGGATGGCCCGATCAAGACCTTCACCCTGCGCGGTATCAAGGACTCGCCCCCGTACCTGCACGACGGCCGCCTCCTGACGCTGGATGACACTGTGGAATTCTTCAATCTGGTGCTACAGCTGAAGCTGACGGACGCGGAGAAGAAGAACCTGCACGCTTACTTGCTCACCCTCTAGACTTCGGCCGGCGTGCTTCACGCGGACGCGTGGCGTGCGACGTCCGCCGCCACGGCCAGTCGGTGCGGGCGGTTTCCCCGTCGGCCGCGTCCGACTGGCGCCGGGGTGGCGTGCCCGCAGCGACGCCGAGCCGCACGCTCAGGTCATAGGCGTCGAACGGCGCGTGCACTTTGACGTCGTTGTCGAAATAGCAGTAGACGTCCCGCGGCCGGCGCGAGAGGGGCGATGTGTCGATGCGTCGGGCGTCATCCGGTTGAGTGCCAAGGCGCCAGGCGTCGATGCGTGTCGCCCACCAGTCGAGTGCCTGGGCGCTGTAGCCACTTTCGTACAGTGCCTTGTCGCCGTGCAGGCGCAAGTACACAAAATCCGCCGTGACTTCTTCGATCAGGGGCCAGCGCCCGGCGGTGTCGGCAACAACGAGCGCGACGCCCCGCTGTCGCAGCGCCTGCGCAAATGCGGCTGAGCGGAAGCTTTCATGCCGGATCTCCACCGCATGACGCAGGGGGCGTTCGGGCAGGCGGGGCAGGGCGGTGCGGCCGCGCATTCGCGTCGTTTCGCGACGCCGCGCCAGTGCCAGCGCCTCGTGCGTCGTACGCGGCAATTGATCGAGGAACCGGGAAAAGCGGGCCTCGTCGTAAGCAAAACTCGGCGGAAATTGCCAGAGAAGCGGTCCCAGACGATCGTCCAGGGCCAGCACGCCGGATGCGAAGAAGTTCGCGAGCGGTTTTTCGATGTCCCTGAGCCGGCGTATGTGCGTGATGTAACGCGGGGCCTTGACCGCAAACCGGAATGCCGCTGAGGTCTGCTGGCGCCATTCGCGGAAGTAGTCGGGACGCTGCAGGCTGTAGAACGTGCCGTTGATTTCGATCGTCGAGAAGGTGGCGGCGGCAAATGCCAGCTCCTCCCGTTGCACAAGGCCTGGCGGATAGAAGACGCCCCGCCAGGGCGCGTAGCGCCAGCCGGAAATCCCGATGTACGCACGACCGCGTTGCTGTGCCATGGCAAGCAGTGTAGGTCCGGGCGGGTGAACGGCCTGGCGTTGCGCCCGCCACCGTGCGCTCCGCCGGCGGCTCGCGCCGCGTGTCGCAGCCTGCTAGGCTGGCCGCTTCGACCGCAATGACCATGCTGCAGGAAGAGTACGTGACCGAGGGTTTTGCCGTACCGAAAAGGACCGGCTTGCAGCCGCTCCCCGCCGATGAGGTCCATGTGTGGTACGCGTGGTCGGCGGAATTTGACACACCGGCCTTCCGGACGGCGGCGCTGGCCCTGCTCAGCACGGAGGAACGCCAGCGCCATGACCGGTATGTGTTCGACTACCTCAAGCTGGAGTACCTGGTGACGCGAGCGCTATGCCGCGGCGTGCTGTCGCGCTATGCGGCGACGCTGCCGTCGGAATGGACGTTTGTCGCCAACGAATACGGGCGGCCGGAGATTGCTGCCATCCATGACACCGGCGACCTGCGCTTCAACCTGTCCAATTCCCGCAGCCTGGTGGCCTGCCTGGTCGGACGCGAGGTTGACGCGGGTGTTGATGTCGAGCGGTGCGAGCGGCTCACCGATATTGCCGGCATCGCCGAGCACCATTTTTCGCCCACAGAGGTAGAGGCGCTTTTCGCACTGCCGGAGTCGGAGCGTCAGAATCGCTTCTTCCAGTACTGGACATTGAAGGAAAGCTACATCAAGGCGCGTGGCATGGGATTGTCGATACCGCTGGACCAGTTCAGCTTTGCACTTGACGGCGACAGCATCGGCATCGGGTTTGACCCCGCGCTCGACGATACGCCGGCCCATTGGCAGTTTGAACTGCACCGACCCGACGAGCGCCACCAGATGGCGGTGGGCCTGCGGCACGGCGGGAAGGCGCCATTCACGGTGCTCCTGCGCGCGGCCAGCGTCGAATCTGTGCTGGAATGGATCACCGCGGCGCGCGATGCTCACGATTCAATGGCATCGTGGCGTCATACGGAGTCGCGATGAGCCAGTCCCCGGAAGACGTGCTGGAATTGCTGCATTCGCTCTTCCACGCGATCAAGGCGCGCCACGCCCAGGTGCTGCGCGATGAAGAGGACGGGCTGGCACCGATGGAAGCGCGCGCGCTGAATTTTGTCGCGCGCAACCCCGGGTGCACCGCGGCGGATATCGCCCAGAAGAGCGGTCGCGACAAGGCGCAAGTGGCCCGGCTGATCAAGACACTCACCGAACGCGGCCTGCTCACGCGCCAGACCGACGACGCGGACCGGCGCAGCCAGCGCCTGGCGCTGACGGTCGCCGGGCGCGCGTTGCAGAAGAAGGTGCAGGGGCACCGCAGGCGCCTCGCCGCGGACCTCGTTGCCGACCTGAGCCCGGCGGAGCAGGACAGGTTGGCGAGCTACCTGACCCGTCTCAACGCGCGCATGGCGCCGGGCGACGGGTCCGCCTGAGGTGACGGGCGGGACTCGACGTTGGTCTATATTGGTTGACCTTATCAACCATGCCGGCTAGGCTTGGTTGATAGTGTCAACCGATTTGCCGCGGGCGATGGTTGGCAGGCACGTACTCCTGCTGGAATCCTTATGCATTCACGAAATACGGTGGCGAGCCCGGATTCTCCGGCGTGGTTGATCCTGGTGCTGGGCGTGCTGGCCGCACTGGGGCCGCTGACCGTGGACATGTACCTGCCGGCGTTCCCCGCCATCGCCCTTGAGCTGGGCACGGACGCCGCCGGCGTCAAGCTGACCTTGTCGACGTTCTTCGCCGGCATGGCGTTAGGGCCACTCGTCGGCGGGCCGCTGGCGGATCGCCACGGTCGCCTTCGGATGCTTCACATCGGCCTCGGCCTGTATGTCGCCGCCTCGATCGCCTGCGCCATGGCGACGACGGTTCACCAGCTGATGGCATTGCGCTTCATCCAGGCCCTGGGTGGCAGCATCGGCATCGTGGTGCCGCTGGCCATCGTGCGCGACCGGTACGGTCCGCGCGAATCGGCCCAGGTGTTGTCGCGACTCGTCCTGGTAATGGGACTGGCCCCCATGCTGGCGCCGCTGGCCGGCTCCTGCCTCCTGGAAGCCGTGGGCTGGCGCGCGATCTTCGGTTTCCAGGCACTCTACGCGCTGGGCGCACTGGTGATGGTGGCCGGAGCGCTGGCACCGGCTGGCGCGACGCCACAACGGGCGGCGCCGTCCCCGGCGATCGAGGTCTATGGCCGCTTGCTGCGCGACCGTCGCTTCGTCGGGCTGGCCCTGGCCCTGGCGCTGACGTCCGCGGGCATGTTCGGCTATATCGCTGCGTCGCCGGCGCTGTTCATGAGCCACTTTGGATTGTCGCCGACCGCCTATGCCGTGCTGTTCGGCGCGAATGCACTGGCTCTCGTGGCTGCGGCACAGATCAACCACCGCTTGTTGCGGCACTATCGTCCCGAGCAGTTGCTGCGCCGGGGTCTGGTTGCCCTGGTTGCCTGTTCGCTGGTGACGCTCGGCATGTCCATCGCCGGTGCGGTGTGGTGGGCGGTAGCCGCACCCCTCATGGGTTACTTGGTCGCCCTGGGCTTTGTCCACAGCAATGGCTCGGCCTGCGCGATGGCGGACCAGGGTGACAATGCGGCGACCGCTTCGGCGGCCCTCGGTACGGTGCGTTTTGCCGTCGCCGTCGTTTCCACCGCGGGGGCCAGTGCATTGAGCGATCGCACGGACGGCATGGCTCTGGTGATGACCGCCTGCGCCGGGTTGGCCTTCCTCGTACACCGGATCAGCAGCCGGGTCGAGAAGGCCTCCGCGCTGCCGGCACCCGATCCGCGCCCCATCCACTGATGACTTCTTCCAACGCCAAGAACGACACGATGAACCTGACTCCGCAAAATGCCCGCCTGTGCGCACTGACCGTTGCCGACTTCGACACCCTGGGTGAGCTGGGGCGGACGATCTGGCGCGCCCACTACATATCCATCATCACGATCGAACAGATCGAATACATGCTCAATGGCCGCTATACGGCCGACAAGCTGCAGCGCTACATCGATTCATCCGAGTGCTGGCTGGAGCTGCTCTGGGTTGGCGACGAGCTCGTCGGCTATTGCAGCTATGCGCGAACAGCGGATCCGGATGAGCTCAAGCTGGAGCAGCTCTATTTGCTCCCGGACTGGCACGGACGCGGGCTGGGCGGCTTCATGCTGCGCCATGTGGAGCAGCGGGCCCGTGATGTCGGCTGTTCTCGCATCATGCTGACCGTCAACAAGCAGAACACCAACTCCATCGCGGTCTACCGCAAATCCGGATTTACCGTGCGGGAAGAAGCCGTGTTCGACATCGGCAATGGTTATGTCATGGACGACTACGTCATGGTCAAGAATCTGGCGTAGCTGGAACGCCGTCGCCCGGACGTGCCCGATCTCCGGGTGACGCCTCGGTCCGCAGATCAGGGGGCGACGGAACAGTCGACGGATGTCTGAGCGTGCAGGGCGCCGTGGCCGGTACCGGCGAGGGGCGCTGCTATCGTGACGAGGGCGAACAGCACGAGGAGGACTCCCGTCGCGCGCCGCGCGGCGACGGTTCCAAACCGGCGCATGAGCCACGGCGCGCCCAGGTGTGCCGCGACGACGCCGGGCAACGTCCCGACCCCGAACGCAAGCATGGTCATCGCGCTCTGCACGGGGTCAAAATGCAGCCAGGCCAGGATCAGGACTGAATAGACGAATCCGCAGGGCATCCAGCCCCAGATCGCGCCGAAGAGCAGTGCCGACGGAAACTGGCGAACCGGCATCAATCGGCGTGCGAGCGGCGCGACGCGCAGCCATAGCCGCCCACCCAGCCGGCTGCCCGGTTCGCGCTTTCCAAGCAGTAGCGCAGCGGCGATGGCGATGAGCAGCAGGGCCACGCCGCCGCGCAATGCCAGGCGAACCCCGGCGTGATCGAGCAAGGGCATCAGCGCCCATCCCAGGCCGCCGATGCTGGCGCCCGCCAGTGCATAGGAGCTGATACGACCCAGCTGGTAGGCGCCCAGCAACACGCTGCGCCGGCGCGCACCGAGCTCACGCGGTATCGCCAGGGACAGGGCACCTGCAATACCGCCGCACATCACGGCGCAGTGGCCGCTCGCCGCCAATCCCAGTAGCAGCGCGGAACCGAGGCTGATGGCGTTATCGATCATGTGGACGGCGGCGATTCGGGGGCGCGTGGCCGGGACGGACGGTCGTCGACCAGCGGCGACAGCGCCGGTGATTCGAGGTCGTCGAACTGGGCGTGATTGACGGCCCAGAAGAATGCCCACACCGCAAGAAGGAGCAGGACGAAGCTCAGCGGAATCAGGGCAAGCAGGATATTCATGCCGTCACCTCGCGCGCCGTCACCGCAACGGCGTCGATCGACGCTGCCGGTACGCGGATGCGCAATGCATTGAGAATGACCAGAAGCGAGCTGACCGACATACCGATGGCCGCCAGCCAGGGAGGGACTAGTCCCAGTGCGGCCAGCGGAACAGCGCCGAGGTTGTAGGCCATGGACCAGCGCAGGTTCTGGCGCATGATGCGGCGCGTCAGCTCCGCGGTTTCGAAGGCGTCGACGAGGCCAGACAGGCGCCCGCCGGACAGCACGATATCGGCTTGGGCCTGGGCAAGGTCCGCGGCGCCGGCCATTGCAACGCCCACATCCGCTGCTGCCAGTACGGCCGCGTCGTTCACGCCGTCGCCCACCATCGCCACGCATTCGCCTTCGGCGCGCAGCTGCGCCAGCCGTTGCAGCTTCTGCGCTGGCGACAGCCGCGCCTGCCAGTGATCCACGTTCAGGATCGATGCTGCGTGCTCCACTTTTTCCGCCGCGTCGCCGCTGGCGATCTCCGAGCGGATCGCCCGGTGTGCCAGCTGGCGCACGGTACGCTGCGCGTCGTCGCGCAATCGCTCACCCAGGCGCAGGCGTGCAATCTCGCCTTCGTCATCGGCCAGAACGAGTGCATCGTCGTCGGGTGCGTGGTCGCCCAGGGCGAAGTCTGCACGACCGAGCTTCAGTGCACGGCCGGCGACGATGCCGGTGACACCTTGCCCAGGCAGCGTCGCCAGTGCATTGGCGACCGGAATGCTCAGGCCGACGCTGGCGTCGCGCAGCGCGGTGGCAACGGGATGCCGGTTGCCCTGCTGCAATGCGGTGGCCCACGCCAATGCCGTGGACGGGGTTTCGCGTGAGGCCTGGACGGCAATGATGTGCGGTTGCGGGTTGGTGAGCGTGCCGGTCTTGTCGAACAGCACGCGGCGCACCTGCGTCAATCGCTGCAACGCATCGGGCCGGACCACGAGAACCCCGCGTCGAGCGAGCACGGCCAGGGCACGGGTGAGGGCGACGGGAACGGCGAGGGCAAAGGCGCACGGGCAGGCAACGACCAGCACGGCAATGGCGGCCGGAAACGCCCGTGACGGATCGACGCTCAGCCAGGCCAGCGCGGTAGCCGCGGTCAGCGCGAGAATCCACGCGACGAATCGTGCCGCTGCATCTTCGCCGTCGCGGACCCAGCGCGGTCGTGTCGTGCCTGCCTGCATCACCAGATGCAGCAGCGACGAAAGCACTGTGTCGGCGCCCCACTGCGTGACGCGGATCAGCGCAGGCCCCTGCACGAGGACACTGCCCGCGAGCAGTCGATCGCCGCGGCGGCGTGTCTGGGCGGCGGACTCGCCCGACAGCAGCGACTCGTCCACACGGCAACGCTCCGACAACAATTCACCATCAGCAGGAATCGCGTCGCCGGCGGCCACGATCACCGTGTCATCGTGCGACAACTCGTGCACGCCAATCGCCTGCGTGCTGCCGTCCGCGCGTTGCACAGTGGCCAGTGCGGGCTGCAGCCGCGCCAGAGCGTCGACCAGGTCTGTGGCGCGATGGCGGGCACGCATTTCGAGAAACCGGCCGGCCAGCAGGAAGAACACGAACATGGCGGCCGAGTCGAAGTACACCGAGTCGCCGCCGCGCAGGGCTTCCACCAGGCTTGCGATGTACACCAAGGCGATCGCCGCACCGACAGGAACGTCCATGCCGAGACGGCGTTGTGCCAGTTCGCGCCAGGCGCCGACAAAGAAGGGCTGTGCGGCATAGACGACGACCGGCGTCGTCACGAAGAAGCCGAGCCAGCGGAAGAAGTCGCGCACCGGTTCTTCCATGCCTTCGAAGACGCCGGCGTACAGGGCAACGGCGTACATCATTGCCTGCATCATGCCGACTGCAGCGACGACGAGGCGCTTCAAGGCGTCCCGTTGTTCGCGCCGGACCAGGGAACCCATTGCCGATGCGTCCAGCGGATGCGGCCGATAGCCCAACCGGGCGAGAGCGCCCAGTATGTGCGACAGCGCGGTTTCCTGCGTGTCCCAGCGCAGCCGGAGGCGACGGGCTGCGGCCTGCACCGCAACGTCACGCACGCCGCGCATTCCGCCGAGCGCCTGTTCGACCAGCCATGTGCAGGCAGCGCAGCGCAGGCCCTCGACCAGCACGCAGACTTCGGCTTCCGTGCCGCTGCGCCGTACGTAGCGCTGCTCGAATGCCGCGTTGTCCCAGACGCTGTAGTCCGGCGTGTCCGTCAGTGCGGTGTCCGCCGGCTGCTGGCGCAGGGCGTAGTAGTCCGACAGGCCCAGTCCTTCAATCCATTCCGCCGCTGCACGGCAACCGATGCAGCACACGGGGTGTTCCACGCCGCAGACGCGGGCGAGCAACATGCCGTCGTCGGGGCAGGGTTCGGTGCAGTGGAAACAGGTCGCCGGCACGTCAGTGCGCCGTTTCCGGTTTCTGCGCGGGCGGCATCGAGCTGCGTGAGTGCTCGATGACGTTGCGATCGCGCTGCGCCATCGCTGCGTGGATCAGCCAGGCTGATCCGATCACGGTTGCCCCGAGGACAGCGATGACGAGCCAGGCGGTGGGAACTTCGTACCAGCGGGTTTGCATGTCAGCGGTCCCGACGTTCACGGGGAACGAAAAAGTTGGATCGTCCGATCGCCAGCGTCTGGCCGGTGTCGTCGACGAACTGGATGTGGATCTTTCGGTTGGCCGTCACCGCATCGGCGGCGGTGGCAATCGTCAGCGGCAATTGCCGGGTTTCCGCGGCTGCCAGCGAGACGACGTCGGACCCGGACAGGCGCAATGGGCCGGCGTCCACCAGGGAAACGCGCAGTGTCAGGTCTTTGTCTGTCTTGTTGACCAGGCGCACGGTATAGCTGTTCTCGATGCCCTTGGCCGTTTCGCGGAACAGTGCATTGCGATCGTGCAGCAGCTCCGCGAGCACCGGCGTGCGCGTCCCGACGCCAATGGCAAATCCGCTGACCAGGACGACCAGCAGGCCCGCGTAGAACAGGGTTCGCGGACGCACGATGCGGGCTTTTCCGCCCGCAAGGCCGCTTTCGGTGGTGTAGCGGATAAGGCCAGGCGCGTAATCCATCTTCTGCATCACGCTGTCGCAGGCGTCGACGCAGGCAGCACAGGCGATGCATTCATATTGCAGGCCCTGGCGAATATCGATGCCGGTCGGACATACCTGCACACACGCGTTGCAGTCGATGCAGTCACCCAGGCCCAACTGGGCCAGGTCCGCTTCGCGCCGGCGGCCGCCGCGGGGTTCGCCGCGGGCGCTGTCGTAGCTGACGATCAGCGTATGCGTGTCAAACATCGCCCCCTGGAAGCGGGCGTAGGGACACATGTACTTGCACACCTGCTCGCGCAGGAAGCCGGCGTTGCCGTAGGTCGCAAATCCGTAGAACAGGATCCAGAACGTCTCCCAGCCACCCAGGTCGACGGTGGCCACCCGGACTGCCAGTTCACGAATGGGCGTGAAGAATCCGACGAAGGTGAAGCCGGTCCACAGGGCGAAGCTCACCCACAGCAACTGCTTGGCCGACTTGCGCAGGACCTTGTTGCGCGTCCATGGGCCCGCATCCAGCTTCATGCGCTGGTTGCGCGTGCCTTCTGTCCAGCGCTCCAGCCACAGGAACACTTCGGTCCACACGGTCTGCGGACAGGCGTAGCCGCACCAGATCCGGCCGGCCAGGGCCGTTACGAAGAACAGCCCGACGGCGCAGATAATCAGGAGCAGGGCGAGGAGGTAGAAGTCCTGCGGCCAGAAGGTCAGCCCGAATACATGGAATTTGCGCGCCGGCAGGTCAAACAGAACGAGTTGCCGGCCGCCCAGGTTCAGCCAGGGAAACAGGTAGAACATGCCGAGCAGCCAGAACACGCAGAACGTGCGCAGGCGTTGGAATCGTCCGTCGATCTCGCGTGGGTAGACCTTGGCCTCCGATACATAGAGCGCTTGCGACGGGGGTTCGACGAGCTTGAGCGGGATCGGTTTCATTGCTTGGCAGAGGAGTTCTTCCGCGTCGGCGGTGCGAGCAGGAAGCGCGTGAAGCTGCAGGCGGAGAACGTACAGGCCCAGAACATGAAGAAGCCGAGCGTGTAACCCGCCTCGCGCGAAATGGCCAGCTGCGGCCAGGTGATCTGGCCGAGCAGGATGGGATCGACAATGGCAAAAAATACGGTTGTAGCGACACCTGCCGCGAAGAACGACGGCCAGACCACAGCGCCAAGCTGCCAGGCCTTTCCGGGCGGCTGGGCGAGGGGATCGGCGCGCAGGGCGCCGGGCGGTGCGCGGTAGGTCGTCACGGGGCGCCGGCCTGGCTGCCCGTCGGATTGTCCGCCTGCGACTGCGCCAGTACCCAGGCGGAAACCAGTCGGACGCGGTCCTCGCCCAGCAGCGGCAACCATGCTGGCATGCGCCCGCTGCGGCCCTGGCGGATCGCGCGTTCGATCGCCGCCTGGCTGGAACCGTACAGCCACGCCTCGTCAGTCAGGTTGGGTGCGCCGACGGCGATGTTGCCTTTGCCGTCCTTGCCGTGGCATGCCGCGCAGATTCCTTCAAATGCGTCCTTGCCCGCCCGCGCCATGCGGCCATCGTGCGGTAGTCCCGAGAGCGATCGCACGTAGTGCGCCACGTCCGCGACGCCGTCCGGCGGCAGCGCGCTGGCCAGCGGCGGCATCGTGCCGACGCGGCCGTCGGAGACACTGTGAAGAACCGCCTCCGCACTGCCGCCCCAGAGCCAGTCGCGGTCGGCGAGGTTCGGGAACCCCGCCGCGCCGCGTGCATCGGAGCCGTGGCATGCCGCGCAGCTGTTGAGGAAGATGCTGTGGCCCACTTTCAACGCCGCCGCATCCCGTGCCAGATCATCGACCGGGCGGTTGCGAAACTGGGCGTAGAGCGATTCCAGCTTGTCGCGCGTGGTATCCAGGTCCTTTTCGACTTCACGCGCCGACGTCCAGCCCTTCAGGCCCGCGAAATTGCCAAACCCCGGGTAAACCGCCAGGTATCCCAGTGCGAACACCAGCGTCAGCACGAACAGTCCCAGCCACCAGCGGGGCAACGGGTGATTGAGTTCGGTGATGTTCTCGTCCCACACGTGACCTGTGGTGGCGCCCTGTTCGTCGCCGGCGGTGCGCTTCTTCGCCGTGGCGAACAGCAGGACGGCCAATCCGATCACGTTGAGCAGCGTGACGGCGATGACAAACCAGCTCCAGGCGCTCGTCATGGCTGCTTCTCCCGCGGCGCGTCGTGCAGTGGCAGCAAGGCTGCCTCTTCGTAGTCGCTGACACGACGGCGGCTGTAGGCCCAGCCGACGGTTCCCAGAAACATCACCAATAGCAGCGCAGTCATGATGCCGCTGACCATGTTCTACTCCTTCGACTTCACGCCCAGCCCTTGCAGGTAGGCGATCAACGCTTCGATTTCGACGACCCCGGTCACCGCCTTCTTGGCGCCCGCGATATCCGCGTCGGTGTAGGGATCTCCCAGCGCGCGCAGCGCCCGCATGGATGCTTCGATGTCATCCGGATCGATCAGCGACTGGGTCAGCCAGGGATAGCCCGGCATATTCGAATCCGGCACCACTTCGCGCGGGTTGAGCAGGTGCACGCGGTGCCAGTCATCCGAGTAGCGGCCACCCACCCGGGCCAGGTCCGGTCCGGTGCGCTTGCTGCCCCATTGGAACGGGCGGTCGTATACCGATTCACCGGCCACGGAATAGGCGCCATAGCGCTGCACTTCCGATTCGAGCGTGCGCACCATCTGCGAATGACAGCCGTAGCAGCCTTCGCGAATGTAGATGTCGCGTCCGGCCAGCTGTAAGGCGGTGTAGGGCTTGACGCCGGGTGCCGGGGTGATGGCCTGGGCCTCGAACATCAGTGGAACGATTTCCACAATGCCGCCGAAGCTGATCGCGACGGCGATGAGGATCGCCATCAGGGTGATGTTTTTTTCGAGTTTCTCGTGCGAAATCATGGTGGGCCTCAGGCGGCGACGGCCATGGGAACCGCCGCGACGGGCAGGGCGGGCTGGGTTTCACGCGCGGTGGTCCAGGTTTTGCGGCAGTTCCACACCATCACCAGCATGCCGGCGAGGAAGAGCACGCCGCCGACCATGCGGGTGGCGTAGTACGGCCAGGTCTGGCGGACGGACTCGATGAAGGCGTAGGTCAGCGTGCCATCCGTGTTGGTGGCGCGCCACATGAGGCCTTGCATGACGCCGGCAATCCACATCGCGGCAATGTAGAGGACAACGCCCAGGGTTGAAATCCAGAAGTGCAGGTCGATCGCCTTGATCGAGTACATCTTCTCGGCGCCGACCAGGCGCGGATACATGGCGTAGATCGCACCGATGGAAATGAAGGCGACCCATCCCAGCGCGCCAGCGTGTACGTGGCCGATAGTCCAGTCGGTGTAGTGGCTGAGTGCATTGACGGTCTTGATCGACATCATCGGCCCCTCGAAGGTGGCCATGCCGTAGAAGGACAGGGACACAATCAGGAACTTGACGATGGGGTCGTCGCGCAGCTTATGCCAGGCGCCCGAGAGCGTCATGATGCCGTTGATCATGCCGCCCCAGCTGGGGGCCAGGAGAATGAGCGAGAACACCATGCCCAGCGACTGCGCCCAGTCGGGCAGGGCGGTGTAGTGCAGATGGTGCGGACCTGCCCACATGTAGACCGAGATCAGCGCCCAGAAGTGCACCACCGACAGACGGTAGGAGTAGATCGGACGCCCGATCTGCTTGGGCACGTAGTAGTACATCATGCCGAGGAAGCCGGCGGTCAGGAAAAATCCGACCGCGTTGTGGCCGTACCACCACTGCACCATCGCATCCACTGCGCCGGAGTAGATCGGATAGGACTTGGTCCAGCTGACCGGAATCGCCAGGCTGTTGACGATGTGCAGCACGGCGACGGTGAGGATGAAACCCCCGTAGAACCAGTTGGCCACATAGATGTGCTTGACCCGCCGGCGCGCGATGGTGCCGAAGAAGACGACGGCGTAAGCCACCCACACCAGCGCGATGAGAACGTCGATCGGCCAGATCAGTTCGGCGTATTCCTTGCCCTGCGTCAGCCCCAGCGGCAGCGTGATCGCGGCCAGCACGATGACGGCCTGCCAGCCCCAGAACGTGAAGGCCGCCAGCCGGTCGCTGAAGAGGCGTGCATGACAGGTACGCTGCACAACGTGATAAGCGGTGGCGAACAACGCGCATCCACCGAAGGCGAAAATCACTGCGTTCGTGTGCAAGGGCCGCAATCGCCCGTAGGACAGCCAGGCGACATCGAAATTGAGTGACGGCCACGTGAGTTGCGCGGCGATGAAAACGCCCAGTGCCATGCCGACCACGCCCCAGACGAGCGTGGCGATCATGAACTGGCGTACGACTTTGTCGTTGTAGACGTCCGGCGTGTGCATGGGAATCCTCGGCTATCGCGGAGCAGTGTGCCGTTGCGGCGCACTGGTCCTTTTGATTTCGATCAATTCCGCAGCAGTCGCGCCGTCATCACAGTGCGGCGGGTGGGCGAATGCTGCGACGCTCCGTCGCAGGGGCCTGTTCGCCAGGTCCTTGCGCGCCCAGTTCAACTTCGTCCCGGTATTCGGGCACACTGGCCGGCCATCCCAGTTCATGCGCAATGCGCGAGCGCAAGGCATCGGCAGCTGCCGGTTCGCCGTGGGTGACGAAGACATGGCGCGGTGCCCGCGACGCGGTGCGCATCCAGGCGATCAGTTCGTTCGCGTCCGCATGGGACGAGGCGCTGGTGAGCGCGACGACTTCGGCGCGGACGTCGACATCCTGGCCGTGAATCCGCAGTGTGCTGGCGCCGGCGGCCAGCGCGGCGCCGCGCGTCCCTCCCGCCTGGTAGCCGGCGAGAATGATCATGTTGCGCGGATGTGGCGCGTAGGACGTGAGGTGGTGCAGCACGCGGCCGCCGGTCGCCATGCCGCTGCCGGCAATAATGACCATGGGGCCCGGCCGGCTGTGCAGCGCGCGCGAGTCCTCCATTGAATTGACGTAATGGGCGGCCTTGCACATCGCCTCGCAGTCGCCGCGCGAGAGCCGGTGTTCCTTGCGGTATCGGTGAAACAGGCCGGTGACGTCGATCGCCATCGGGCTGTCCAGATATACCGGTATCGATGGAATCGCGCCGGCGCGCTTGAGCTGGGCGATGTGGTGCAGCAGCAGCTGCGTACGGCCGACGGCGAATGCGGGAATGACAGCGACCCCGCCGCGCGCGGCAACGCGGCGCAGGGCACTGCCTAATTCCTGTGCGATATCAAACTGTGGATGCAGGCGATCGCCGTAGGTGGATTCCACCACGAGCCAGTCCACGTCGCCCAGATCGGATGGCGGCGCCATGAGGTCGTCGTCCGGCCGGCCCACATCGCCGCTGAAGACCAGCGACCGACCGTGTGACCGCAACGCGACGCGCGCGGCGCCGAGGATATGCCCCTGGGTGTGGAACTGCGCGTGGACACCGTGCACCGGTTCGAACGGTTCTTCAAACGATGCGGTTCGAAACTGCTTCAGGCAGCGGCGCGCGTCGGCTTCGGTGTACAGGGGCAGCGCCGGGTTGTGCTTGGAGAAGTGCCGGCGGTTGGCGAAGTCCGCATCGTCTTCCTGGATGCGCGCCGAATCGGTCAACAGGATCTCGCACAAGGCCGCCGTCGCCGGCGTGGCCCAGATCGCGCCGCGAAATCCCGAGCGGGCCAGCCGCGGCAAATATCCGCTATGGTCGATGTGCGCGTGGGTGAGCACCACGGCGTCGATCGAGGCGGGCTCTACCGGGAACCGCGACCAGTTGCGCAGGCGCAGCGTCTTGTAGCCCTGGAACAGGCCGCAATCGACCAGGATGCGCTTGCCATGGGTTTCGACAAGGTATTTCGAGCCGGTCACGGTGCCGGAAGCGCCAAGGAATGTGACGCGAAATGGGATCGAAGAGCTGGACATGGGGCGCTCCTTAGGCGTGTACCCCACTGTGCCGCCGCGCGCCTGGTGACACGTTGACCAGGATCAATCCGCGCGATTTGCACCGTCCGCCTAGGATTCGTCGCAGGCTGCTTCGACGGCAGTGGATCTCTCCACGCGCCGGCTGCGGTCGTTCTGCAAATGCAGCACGTGGTCAATCTTCTCGTGGAGGTGGCGAATTTCCAGCTCTGCCTTGAGGTTGACGCGATAGTCATGTTCGGCGCGCTCGCGGTCGCGGGCGGCCGAACGGTTCTGGCTCATGAGGATGATCGGCGCCTGTATGGCTGCCAGGCAGGACAATGCCAGGTTGAGAAGAATGAAGGGGAACGGATCGAAGACACTGCCCGCAGGTAACAGGCTGTTGATGCAGATCCACGCTACCAGCGTTCCGCCAAAGCTGGCCAGGAACGTCCAGCTGCCGCCGAAGGCGGCAATACGGTCCGACAATCGTTCGCCGAACGTGACGTGTTCCGGGCCTGCCTGTATGTCGTGACCCGCATGGGAACTGCCGTGGCGTTCGCGAGCGACCGAATCGCGGATGTATGCCTGGCGGAGCTGATCCAGGTCGCGTTCGCAGATGCGGCCACTGGTACGGTAAGACGGATGGCTTTGGTGCAGGTACAGGCGCAAAGCCGGCCGGAGTGAGGAAAGCGGCCAGGACTGGTCCGGCATGACGCGCTCGCCACACACGACGCAGCGCATCCGTAGGTGGGAACGGTGGACCAGCGTTTCGCTGGCGATAGGGCTGGCTGGCATGGTCACAGGGTCAGCGCGTGGGTGACGAGGGTGTGGTCGTCGCTGCAGACCCGGCGTTCGAATCCGAGGTCCCGGGCCAGGTGCTGCATGGCGACATTGTCGGCCAGATCGATGGACACCATGGTCCGGATTCCGCGGATCCGGGCTTGCTGGATCAGGTGGCGCATGAGGATCGTGCCAAGCCCGTGGCGTTGCCACTCGTCCGCAACCGTGACGGCGCATTCGCACGCGGCGTGATCCGGTGTCTCGCTGAAACGGGAAACGCCGACTTCGCGGATTTCTCCATTTTCGTGCACGAGCGCGATGAAGGCCGCGGAGGTGGCGTAGTTGAGGTCGCACAGTTGGCGGACAAACGTTTCACTGAATTGGCCGACCTGGCCGAGAAAGCGCATCCGGCGTGTGGCGGGCGACAGTGATTCCAGGAAATGGCGCTCCAGTGGGGCGTCTTTTGCGTGTATCGGACGGATCAGCACATGGCGCCCATCCTTGAGCTGTTCGATCCAATGCGGCTGGTTGCCTGGAAATGCCAGGGCGGCCAGCGCCATCGCGGAGATGTCCGTGGTCGGCGGAAGGAGGTTCGGATCGGCGTGGGAAGGGGTGGACACGTGGGTGCTCCCGATGAGTTCGGGACCAGCATCGCGCAAGTCGGGCGCCCGTGATTGACGCGGATCAACTGCGCGCCACCATCGTCAATGGCCAAGGAGGGCCAGCACGATCTCGATAAGGATAAGCAGGACGATGGCCACTTCCAGCCATTCGGCGCGTCGGCTCGAGGCTTCGTCGTAGAGCGCGGTGTAGGTGTCGCGGATGGTGGCCAGTTTGCGGTTCACCGCCGCGGCAACATTGAGCACGCGGAATTGCTCCAGTGCTGCCGAGTACACGCGGGCCAGATGCACATCCTCGGTGACCTTGAGGGCGTTATCGACCTTGCCGGTCAGTTCCGTCACTTCCGCGACCAGGGTGTGCAGCTTGCGGGCGAGCTTGGCGAAGCGCCGCGCGATCGGGAAGGCCGCGTGCCGGTAGGCCTGGCCCAGGCCCCGGTGCATCTGTTCCAGCTCCTCGTCCAGCAGGGCGTCGTAGTAGCGGAACTCGACCAGCTGCGCGTTGGCGACCTCCAGGACGTCGAGAATGTCGCTGTCCGCGTGCGGGTCGTACAGGAAGGCGCGGTCCCAGCCGAGGATGACGAGATCCTCATCGAAGTAAGAAAAGTGCCTTTGCAGCATTTCGCGCTGCGCCGAAGCGGACAAGGGTCGCATCTCGCCCGACAGCAGGCGCGGCAGTACTGGCTGCGTCAGCAGCTCGGTGGCGTGTACCGGTGGTACGTCGAGCCGACGGATGACGCCGACCAGGTATTCCTCGTCGAGCGTTTCGGTGGACGGCTTGTAGAGTGCGCTTGCGACGGCGTCGCGCACCTGCGCGAGCAGCGGCGTCCAGAATGCCCCCGCATCGTGGCCGGCACAGGCGTCCAGCGCATCCAGCCGACTGGCGAACGCCGGCCAGTCCAGATGCTCCAGCGATATGCGCAGCGAGAGGGCGATGACGCCGAAGTCGTACAGGCGTGCGGTGACCTCACCGCGGCAGGATTGATTGTCTAGCGTCACCAGGACAGTGCCCAGGTCCAGCTGCAGCGGCGCGACCTCGAAGGCAAGGGCCTTGGCCGGGGTCGTGCTCAGACAGGCACGTTCGGCGGTTCCACCGGTTCGCCGATGCCATGTGGCCTGCGCGACGGCCAGGTCGATGGCGTAAGCGACGTCAAACACGCGCAGGGCCAGAAGGTTTGCCGCGACGATGGCATGCGAGGTGGCTGTCATCCCGTTTCCCGAAGGAGGGTGCCCTACCCATTGGCGGCGCCAGCGTGATCGATCACCATGCACGCGGTCAACCCGGGAAATGCCGATGCGCCAGCGCCGCCCGCCTACGTCACCGCCATCGGCAGTTCGACCTGCCGCCAGCGGGGCGCGCTACCCGTTGTGGTTGCTGGGTGCGTTCCTGGCCTACTGGATCATCCTGGCCATCAAACCGTGGTACCGCTCCGACTGGATCCTGGAGAACGTGCTGGTGGCGATCAGCGTACCGCTCCTGGTCGCGACGTATCGCCGGCACCGGTTCTCCAACGCGAGCTACTCGCTGTTGTTCCTGTTCCTGGTGCTGCACGAAACCGGTGCGCACTACACCTATGAAAAAGTACCGTACGACGCCTGGTTCCAGGCGCTGAGCGGCCACACCCTCAGCGGCCTGCTGGACCTGGAACGCAATCATTTTGACCGGCTGGCGCACTTCCTGTTCGGCTTGTTGCTGACGCCCGTCATGGGCGAGCTGGTCGATCAGCGTTCACCCCAGCAGGGCGCCTGGCGGTTCCTGGTGCCGGTAGCGATGATCGGATTTCTTTCGGCGGTGTTCGAGTTGATTGAATGGGGCGCGGCGATCCTCTTTGGTGGCGACCTGGGGCAGGCCTACCTTGGGACACAGGGGGATGTCTGGGACGCGCACAAGGATATGGCGCTGGCTATCGGTGGTGCCGTGATCGCACAGCTTGGCTCGTCCTGGATGCGATTGGCTCAGGTATCTGCACCAAAGGCGAGATAGATCGCCCGACGCCCTTCGAGGGTGGCCTGGGCGCCCTCGATGAGGCGCTTGACGTGTGCCGCATCCGAATGACGTCGCGCAAATTCCAGGGCCATGCCGCTGGAGCGCAAGGTGCGATGGCTGCCGTCGATACGAACCTGCTGGTCGGTGATGTTCAGGGGTTCCAGGCCGTCGGTGAGATTGTTGGCGAGCAACGCCAGGCGCGGATGCGACGGTTCACCGCTGACGGCGATCACGCCCGGTGAATCCGCGTTTCCGTCGTCGGCCTCAACGGCAACGGCGCAGGCGGAAGCCGGCGCGTGGCGGGTGCTCGCTACTGCCCGCCGGATGTGTTCGCGGACTTGCCGCGCCAGTTCGATGGCTCTGTCGGATGCATAGGGAATGTCCAGCAGTGCCAGCGCGTCGGCGAAGCCCACGACCCCCAGTGTGAGCCTAACCGGTGCGCACGGGCCGCTGACGAGGGCGGCGGCGCAGCGCAGGGCACAAAGACCGGTTTGCGCGCTGGCGAAATATGCGGCGGCGTCCCAGTTGCTGCGGGGCGATAGCGGATAGCGCACGGCGGCCGCGACATTGATCACGCCGCTAAGCTCACGCGTCCAGCCGATGCGGCGGGTGCCGGCGGTGGCGAGAATGCGTTCGTCCGGCAGAAAACACCAACTGGTCAGCGCCGCCCGCAGACGCTGTTCCCAGTGCGGCGCCTCGTCTGGTGGCACCGCCTTGGACAAGGCGATGGCAACGCGCTGCCAGGTTGCATCGATCGAGATATCCCGCAGCTGTCCCTCTTCACGCCAACGAAACCACGCATCCCAGGCGTCCACGGAAGCCGGGTCGCTGAACGGAACACCGGCCGGAAGGGCCAGCGCGGGGGAGGGCGAGGGTAGCCTTTGCATGGCGTGAGTGTTGCCGGAACCGCGTGCGGGCTACTTGAGCGAGGTCAATTCCGGCCGGCCAGTTACACACCGTTACGCACGGTTGCAGCTTCGTTGTCGTCCTGGCGGAGCCGACGGGTAGCCTGATCCCACACCAACGCTTACCCAGGACTTGCCATGAACGCCGCCCTTGCCACTCCGACGACCGAATCTGCCGCCCTGGTCTGGCCGCTCGTGGGTAACGACGTCGGCTTTGACAAGGGCCTTGATTTTGAACAGTTGCGCCAGCGTCTGCCGTTGACGCGTCGTCGTCTCAAGGCTGGCCAGTCACTTTATCGTGCCGGGCAGAAGTTCGACGCCCTGTACCTGGTGCACGCTGGCTTCCTGCGGGTATCGCAGGTCAGCGAAGATGGTCGCGAGCAGGTATTGGGATTCCGCATGCGCGGCGAACTGCTGGGTGCGGAGTCCATTGGCCTGCGCGCGCATGTCTGCGACGCCGTTGCGCTGGACTCGGCCGAAGTGTGGGAACTGCCGTATCCGGCAATGCTTCGCACCTGCGCTGAAATGCCGGAACTGCAGGCACGGCTGACAGCAGCCATGGCCGAAGAGATGCGCCGGGATCGTCAGTGGATGCTGGTGTTCGGAACGCTCAACGCCGAACAGCGCGTCGCAACCTTCCTGCTGGACCTGGCCGAGCGCCATGCAGGACTGGGTTACAGCGCGAAAAGCTACGTGCTGCGTATGAGCCGCATGGATATCGCCAGTTTCCTGGCCCTCAAGCATGAAACGGTCAGCCGCATCCTCACCCACCTGTCGGATATCGGGTGCATCCAGGTGCAACGGCGCGACGTCACCCTCCTCGACGAGCGACGTCTGCGTGCCATTGCCTGCCTGCGCTGTGCGTGAATAGCTGCGCGTGCCATCCGATGCCTGCCTGCGCTGTGCGTGAATAGCTGCGCGTGCCATCCGAGGGGTCAGGCCCCGTCCAGTGCCCTGCGCAGCGCCGCGGCGAGTTCTTCGCGGCGGTACGGCTTCCGTAGCAGATCGAAGGTGTCACCGGCGTCAGGACGGTGCGGCGTGCGCTCATAGCCGGAGGTCAGCAGCACCGGAAGGTCTGGACGCGATTGCCGCGCGGTCCGCGCCAACTCGTCGCCGGTCATGCCGTCGCCGAGAATCACGTCCGAAAACAGCATCGAGATCGCTGGCGATCTGGCCAGCTGTTCCAGCGCACCGCGGGCGTCGGTGGCGACGATGACGTCGTAGCCCAGGCTGCGCAGGAAGGCCACGGCGACGTCGAGTACCAGCGGTTCGTCCTCCACCACGAGAACGGTTTCCCGGCCTCCTTCGATCGGCAGCTTGGTGATTGCCTGGGACCGTGCCTCGCCCTGGTGGACCGGCAGGTAAAGATCCACATGGGTACCGTAGCCCAGCTGGCTGTCGATACTCAGGTGTCCGCCGGATTGCTTGGCAAATCCGTAGACCATGCTCAGGCCCAGTCCGCTGCCCTTTCCGTACTCCTTTGTGGTGAAGAAGGGATCTAGCGCGCGCGACAGCGTTTCCGGGGTCATGCCGGTGCCGGTGTCGGTCACGCTGAAGACGACATAATCACCTGGCGTAATGGCTTCGCCGGCGTGCGCGGGCTCGGTTACGGCGACCTTGCGCACGTTGATATCCAGCCGACCGCCGCGCGGCATCGCGTCGCGCGAGTTGAGCGCCAGGTTCACAAGGGCGGCGTCGAGTTCCGCCGGATCGGCATGCACGTTGGGAACGCGTTCGTCGCAGGTGATGCGAACGGCGATCTGCTCGCCGAGTGTGCGTCGCAGCATCACACCCAGCTCGTCGAGCAGCGCCTGCGGGGCAAGCGAGCGCGGCGTGAGGCGCTGGCGACGGGCAAATGCCAGAAGCTTGCGGGTGAGGGCGGAACCCCGATCAACCGCGCGCAGCGCGGCGCCGATCGTGGTCTGCGCGGGAGAATTTTCCGGAAGCTCTGCTTCGAGCAGCTGCAGGTTTCCCGATACCACCGTCAGCAGATTGTTGAAATCGTGGGCTACGCCGCCGGTGAGCTGGCCGATCGCATCCAGGCGCTGCGCATGGGATAGCTGGTCTTCAGTGCGGCTGCGTTGAACGGCCGCTGCGATGAGGTTGGCAATTGACTGCAGCAGATGCATGGCGTCGCGATCGAACACGCGCGGCTCCTGGTTCAGTGCGACCAGGGTGCCCATTGTCTGGCCCCGGTCGAACAAGGGCACCGACACGGCGTTGGCGTAACCGGCATGCGCGAAGAGGGCGGTAGTGCTCGCTGGCGTTGCCGTGGATGGCTGGAATTCGGCGGCGCTCAGATTGGACGGCAGCGTGTCTGTCCAGCCATGTTCGGCCTGCACCACGAACTCACCCTGGTCGCGATTGACGAGAAGGATCGCCACCGCGCTCACCTTCAGCGCCTGGCAGACGCGTTCGGGCACGCTGTCGAGGAGCGCCGCATTGTCGCGGGCCTCCAGGGCCAGCTGTCCGATCTGCGCGACGCAGGCGTCGTAGCCGGCGCGAATCAGCGCCTGGCGCGCACGCTGGGTTTCCGATACGTCGCGTACGGACGCGGCAAACAGCGACTCGCCGTCGACCAGCAACGGGCTCAGCGCAATCTCAGTCGGAAACTGCGAGCCATCCCGGCGCAGGCCGATCAGTTCCTGGCCGGCGCCCATCGGACGCACCCGCGGAGAGCTGGCGTAGCGCTCGCGGTGACCGCGATGCGCCTGCCGTGCTGATTCCGGCAGGAGAATCTCGATCGGTTGCGCGTCCAGCTCGCCAGGTGCGTAGCCGAACAGCCGTTCGGCCTGCGGATTGGCCAGCACGATGCGGCCGTTGCGATCGACGACGATCATCGCATCGGGCGCGGTTTCGAAGAGGGCTTCGAACAGGGCGGGGCGGGTGGGTGTGGTCATCAGGAGCGCGACACCTCGGCGGCGAAGAGGTACCCGGCGCCGCGCACGGATTTGAGCAGCGCCGGTTTGCTGCTGTCCACCTCGATCTTGCGTCGCAGGCGCGTGATCTGCATGTCAATGGCGCGATCGTAGGGGCCGGCTTCGCGGCCGTGCAGGCGGCTCATCAGATCGTCACGGGAGAGCACGCGGCCGGGTTCCCCGACGAACACGCAAAGCAGATCGAATTCACCGGTGGTGAGCGGGATATCGCCGGTCGGGCCGGCCAGTGTACGGCTACGCATATCCATGACGAAGCCGGCGAAGGTGAGCCGGCTGTCCGATTTCGCGGTCGCTTCGGGCAGGGCGACGCGCGCGGGCGCCGCACGGCGCAACACGCTGCGCACGCGCGCGAGCAATTCGCGCAGGTCGAAGGGTTTGGCGACGTAGTCGTCGGCTCCCAGCTCCAGGCCCACGACGCGATCCACCGATTCGCCCCGGCCGCTGACAATGATCACGGCACCGTGCCACTCGCGGCGTAGTTCGCGGGTCAGGTCCAGGCCGTCGTCGCCGGGCAGGCCCAGATCGAGCAGGATCAGGTCGACCGCCTCGCTCACGATGATCTGGCGCATGCGGTTGCCGTCGCTGGCCGTGCTGATACGATAGCCATGCGAACCCAGATACCTCTGCAGCAGGCTGACAACTTCATCGTCGTCGTCGACGATCAGAATGTGCGCGGAGGCCGCGGATGGTGTTCCCGTTGTGGACATAGGGCGCAATAGCAGGCGGACTGCCGCCGAGTCTATCAAGCGGCGGCAGCTGCCGGGATGGGGTTCCACCAGCCACACAGTTGATCCGTGTCAATCGGTTCGCTGGAAGCAGTGGCATCCTGGCGTCGTAGGCTGGCATCTTGCCGGATCCTGGAAAACCCCCTGGAGGGTATCGAGCATGAAACTTCTTCTCGCCGTTGACGGTAGCGAGCACAGCAAGCGGGCCGTGAAATATGTGCTGTCGCACTGGCGCGACGATCCCGCAGCTGCCATCACGGTGCTAAACGTGGATCCACCATTGATGCGTCGCGTCGCGAACGCACTCGGCCGCGAGGATATCGACCGCTACCACGCCGACAACGCCGAAGCCGCGCTGCGCTACGCGCGGACGAGCTTCAAGCGTGCGGGCATCGCCATCGACCACAAGGCGGTGGTCGGCGACCCCGCCGCCGTGATCACGCGCACTGCGACGCAGGGCAAGTACGACCTCGTGGTCATGGGTTCGCACGGCCGCGGCGTATTCGGCAATTTGCTGCTTGGTTCGGTGGTGACCAAGGTGCTTAGCGGTTGCCAGGTTCCCGTACTGATCGTGCGCTGAAGGAGCCGGGCATGCGCGACATTCTCGTTCCGATGACGGCAGTGCTGCCGCTCCAGCCTCATGTGGAATATGCTGCGCGGTTGGCAAAAGCGATGTCGGGCAGCCTGACGGGCTTGTATGCCCTGCAGCCTTTCCTCGACGGACCAGAGCTGAACACGCCGTCGGCGATCGGCACGGCCGTCGCGTACCTGTTGGAGCAACGGCGTGCCGCGGCCGAGGGCGAGGTACCATTTCTTGCCTGGGCACGCAGCCACGGTGTGGGAACGGCGCGCTGGTCGGTGATTACCGGCCCGTATTCCGCTTCTATTGCCCGTGCCGCGGCCTGGCACGACTGCGTCGTGGTACGCGCCACGACGGACTCGGACGCAGGCTCACTGCATGCCCTGGGCGAAGTACTGCTCACTTGTGGCATCCCCTGCATTGTTGTGCCGGACGCTGCCGCGACGGCACCGGTCCCACGGTGCGTCGCCGTCGCCTGGAACGGGTCCGCCGAATCAGTGCGCGTCCTCCGCGCGGCTATGCCACTGCTTTTGCAGGCGCAGGAAGTGGTCATTCTCGCCAGTGCGCATCCCGTCCAGTCGCAGCCGCCGGTGTGGGATGACACATTTGATCTTGTGCGCTACCTTGCTGACGCGGGCTGTCGCGCGCGCCGTCACGATGTCCTCGTCGATAGCGAGCACGCAGGTCCCCAGCTACTGCGCGAATCCGCGCGGTGCGGCGCCCAGATGCTGGTGATGGGGGCCTACGGACGGAGCCGTTTCAGCGAGTGGGTACTGGGCGGCGCTACGCGTCACGTGCTGGCGAACAGCCCGGTTCCGGTTCTGTTCCGCCATTGATGGGCGTTCTGCGGGCCTGGCTTGAGGCGTCGCTGCGCAAGCTGTCGCCGGTGTTTCAACACGCATCGACGCCGTCTCAGCTTTCCGGCATGACCCGGTTTCGCCCGGCCCGCTTGGCACGGTACAGCTGCATATCCGCCCCCGCGAGCAACTCTGCCGGACTCAGGCCGGCATGCCAGGCGCACACGCCGGCGCTGATCGTAACCCGCAGCCCTGGCTGCAGTGACGTCCAGTCGTAGCACTCAATGGCACGGCGGATGCGATCGCAGATGGTGATGCCGTCCTGCGGGCCGGCATCGGGCAGGGCCAGCGCGAATTCCTCGCCGCCATAGCGGCACACGCGGTCGAACGGTCGGCAATGCTCACGGATCAGTGTCGCCACTGTGCGCAGGACTACATCGCCCATGGCGTGGCCGAACTCGTCGTTGACCCGCTTGAAAAGGTCCAGGTCCAGCATCGCTACCGCCAGAGCGGACTGGGCGCGCTCGCAGCGACGGATCTCCACCTGCAGCTGCTGGTCAAAATCGCGTCGGTTGGCAAGACCGGTCAGGGGATCTTGCCGGCTCAACAGTTCCAGGTCCGCCTTCTGCTGCTCCAGCTCGTGCAGCAGGGCGACGTTCTCTTCGTTGGCCCGTCGCAGTGCCACAGTCCGGTCGAGCACGCGCTGTTCCAGATCATCGTGGGCCCGATGGACTTCGTCCTCAAGCCGGCGCCGGACGGTCACGTCCATGATGACGCTCAGGATGAGACGCCACTGGCCGACCT
Source organism: Tahibacter amnicola (assembly GCF_025398735.1). Lineage (NCBI taxonomy): Bacteria > Pseudomonadati > Pseudomonadota > Gammaproteobacteria > Lysobacterales > Rhodanobacteraceae > Tahibacter > Tahibacter amnicola. The sequence continues at coordinate 4,402,523 of NZ_CP104694.1, read as the reverse complement.
GCAACGGCTTGAGTGCGATCTCCACTGGTACGAGCGTGCCGTCGCGACGACGTGCGAAGAGCGGGCGATCGCGGCCCATCGGGCGTGGTTTTGGGTCAGCGGCGTAGGCTTCACGCAGGGTTTGATGGCCGGCACGGTAGGCATCGGGCACGAGACATTCGACCGCTTCGCCGATCAGCGCATCGCGCGCATAACCGAACAGGCTTTCGGCTTCGCGATTGAGCAGCCGGATGATGCCGCGTGTGTCGGCGACGATGAGACCGACCGGAGCTGCTTCGAAAATCTCCGTCATCAGGTCCAGGGCGCTGCGCAGATCAGCAGTAATCGGTGTGGCGGCGTTGGTCATGGGATGTCAGGAAGGTCTGGCCTTCTTCACGGTCAGGACAACCACGCGCCGATGATTACGGCGATGTTGATGGCCACCACGCCCGCTATCACCGGCAGTGCATAGCGGATGCCTCCGACCAGCGCGGCGATGCATTTCATGATCGAGTTGGCGGTGAACGCGACAGCCAGTGCGAGTCCGGCGTCGGCAGCCGCCAGGGCCTTCGCATTGACCTGGTTGGCCAGGCTGACTGCCGCGGCATGGACATCCAGGAAGCCAGTTGCCGCCGCCGTGGCCATCACGCCGGTGCTGCCCAACCAGTTGCGCAGCCAGGACGAGAACAGCAGTGACCCGGCGACAATCAGCGAGAACAGCAACGCATGCGCCAGGGTGAAGTGCGATCCCAGCGCGGGCAGCGGCCCTTCCTGCGGGGAGCCTCGGCCGCTCCAGGTGAAGTAGCCGGCGGTCGCCAGCGTGACGGCAGCGGCCAGGAGTAGTGGCAAGGCCAGTTCCCGCAACAGAAGCGGCGACAGCACGGCGAAAATCAGCGCCAGCTGCGTGATCGTTGCAACGCAGGAAAGCAGGGCCGCCGCGATGGCCGCTGCGCGCATTCCCGGTTCCCGGGCGGCACGGTGGCCCATGCCCGCCACGGTCGCCGCACTGGAGACAAAACCGGCCAACAACCCGACCAGTGCCAGTCCGCGGCCAGCGCCCAGCAGCCGCAACGCGATATGCCCTGTGGCATTGATCGCAATGACGAGTACGGCGACCAGCCAGATCTGGCGCGGATTGAGCGCCTGCCACGGATCGACGACGCGGTCGGGAAGCAGCGGCAGCACGATCAGCACTGATGCCGCGAGCAGCAGGATATCGTTGAGTTCGCGCTCCGAAAGGACATTCCGCGTGAAATGGTGCAGGGCGTCCTTGCTCTGCAGCAGCGCGGCGACGATGACGAACAACGCTGCGGCAATCTGCGCATGGCCGATCGCCAGTGCGCCGAGGAAGTAGGTGGCAAGCAAGGCGTAGTGTGTGGTTTCAACCGACTGCTGTCCGGGTGGGCGCCGCGCGCCGACAAGCGCAATAGCCCCGATGACCAGGCTCCCGGCGACTACCGCGAAGATGTGAAGCAGGGCGGCCACGGCGCCCGTCAGGGCCACGACGGCGAAGGTGCGCACGCCGGCCTGTGCGGCGTTGCCGTCTTCACTCTTACGCTGCTCGCGCTCGATACCCAGCAGCAGTCCGCCGCCCAGCGCGCTCAGCAGTCCGTACAGCGATTCGGGCGTGAGGGGATCCATTGGTGGCGGAGGGGGTTCCCGGGATGTGGGGGTGGGGATAGTGTGCGCTGATCCTGTCGAATCCGCTTGATCTACCGCAGGGCCCGGGTTGATGCGGATCAAGTGGCTGGCGCTGTCGCCGACGCAGGATAGGCCGGCCAGCCATCCGTGCTGCCTTTCCTTCCGAGTACTGCCGTGGCGCATCGCATCACGATCATCCAGGGACATCCCGATTCCACTGCCGCTCACTTCTGCCACGGCCTTGCGGACGCATACGCGCGTGGTGCCGCCGAGGGGGGCACGCGGTGCGACGTATCGACGTGGCGACCATGGCGTTTCCGCTGCTGCGCAGCAAGCTGGATTTCTATAGCGGAAAAGTACCGGAATCGCTGCACCAGGCGCAGGACGATATCCAGTGGGCCGACCATGTCCTGCTGATCTACCCGCTCTGGCTGGGTGATCTTCCCGCGTTGACGAAGGGCTTTCTGGAGCAGGTGCTGCGGCCCGGTTTTGCGTTCCAGAGCAACGATGGCGGCACGTCCTGGCGGCGACAGCTGGGGGGCAGGTCGATCCGTGTCGTGGTCACCATGGGCTTGCCGGCCTTGATCTACCGGTGGTTCTACGGCGCACACAGCGTGCGCAGCCTGCGTCGCAACATTCTTTCCTTTTGCGGTTTCGGACCCATCCGGACGACCCTGGTCGGCCAGGTCGAGTCGCTCGACGACATGCGCCGGATCCGTTGGATCATGCGGCTGAGCGAGTGGGGACGGGCGGGACGCTAGGCAGAAGGCTCGCGTTGTGGAAACCCGCGCCGATGCGTTCGCTGTTCGGTATTGCCAGTGTGCATCGTTCCATGGGGATGACGACGACGCCTTGTGGAACACGCATCGTCGCCGCAGGCGACCCGAACTGGCAGGCAGCCGATGGTCGCCGTCAGGGGGGCGTTCCAGGCATCGCCGTTGCCGCCTTTCGCGGCGGCCGTGACGAAAGTGGGAGTACCTCATGATGATTGGTCAGTCGCCGGCATTCCAGACGTTCTTGTCCCAATTACGCCGGTTTGCCGGCTGTGACGCGCCGGTTCTGCTGGAAGGCGAAACCGGTACCGGCAAGGAACTGGCCGCCCGGGAAATCCATTACGGCAGTGCACGGCGTCACCATCCATTCGTGCCGATCAATTGCGGCGGACTGCCGGACACGCTGGTGGAAAGCGAGTTATTCGGACATCGGCGTGGCGCATTCACCGACGCCAAGACATCGCAGCCAGGCCTGATTGAAAGCGCCCGCGGCGGCACCCTGTTTCTCGATGAGGTCGATAGTCTTTCGCAAAAGGCCCAGGTCTCGCTGCTGCGCTTTCTCCAGGACTCGCATTACCGTCCGGTCGGAGGGACCGAAGTGTGCAAGGCGGACGTCCGCGTCGTCGCCGCCACCAATGCGGACCTTGAGGCCTGCGTCAACGAGGGAGCATTCCGCCGCGATCTCTTCTATCGGCTCAATTCCCTGCATATCCGCGTTCCGCCCCTGCGCGAACGGCGCAGTGACATCCCCCTGCTGGCGGCGCATTTTCTCGACGCAGCCGCGCAACGTCTGCGCGGAAATCACAAGACCTGGTCCGAACGCGCACTCGGCGTTCTCTCCAGCTACGCCTGGCCGGGTAATGTGCGCGAACTGGACAACGTCGTCTTCCGGGCATACCTGCATGCCGAAGAGCCGGTTGTCGAACTGCAGGATATCGGCGTCGCCGCGCCGGCCGTGACGCGCGATGTGGATGCTGCATGGATGGATATCTGCAATTACTGCGGCATTGCGTTCAGTGCAGCGAAGTCCCAGGCGGTTGCGCATTTCGAACGCCGTTACCTGACTGACCTGCTGCGTCGCACCGAGGGTAACGTCAGTGCCGCTGCACGACTGTCCGGCACGGAACGTCGCCAACTGGGCAAGCTGCTCAAGAAGCACCATATCGAAAGCAAGCGTTTCCGTACCCACGAAGCATGAGCCGTGGGTCGTCCCGGTCCCGGTCAGCGCGCAAGGTGGGTCACCAATTCCCCGCGCGGCTGACCTGCGTCCGGCAGAAATGGCGCTATTTCCGGAATTTCGTGCCTCATCAGGCAGGCATGGCGGTTGCACCTTCGCGGAAAACACCGCCCGAAGAGGAAGGCCGCCATGACATCCATCACCTCGCCCCTGTCAACCCGTTCTGAAGTTGCCGACGCTATCGTGAGTTATGTCGTCAGCCATCCGCAGGCAGCGGATACGCTCGACGGCATTGTGGATTGGTGGCTTCCGCAACAGCGCTACGAGACCGAACGCGGCCGGATCAAGCGGACGCTGGACCGCCTGGTGTCGTGTGGCGTGCTGAGCTGCCGTACCCTGGCTGATGGGGCGACGCTCTATGCCCTGGCCGAGGGATTGCGCGCCGACGCGAAAGGCCCGTCGGGAGATGAGTCGGCGCCGCGCGATCCGTAGCATGGTGGGCCCGCGTCCACAAGGCGGACGCGGGCCCCCGTATCAGCTGCCGTGATGGGAATGGTCCTGCTTTGCCGGCATTGATGGCTTCAGGGCATCGGTCGGCTTTTCCGTTCCATAGGGATGGCGGCGGTGCGGTCGTCCGAAATCCGGATCAGCGCTGACACGTCGTGCGATGGCGTTCTTGGGATAGCGGTACCAGCCCGGGTCGGAATAGTCGCCTGGCGCCTGGTCGTCGCGTACTTTCACGACGGTGAACATGCCGCCCATGTCGATCGGCCCGAACTGGCCGCGTCCACCCATCATAGGCAGCGTGTTTTCAGGGCCTGGCAGCCCCATGGCGACATGTTCCGAATGCTCTGCCATGCCGTGCTCGCCCATCGCCGCGAAGCCGGGCAGCATCCGACGGATCTCGGCTTCCACGCCGGACTGGTCCACACCCACCACGTTGGGAATGTCGTGCGCCATGGGGCCCATTGTGTGGTGCGCCATATGGCAGTGCAGCGCCCAGTCGCCCGGCTCGGTGGCCACGAACTCCAGGTCACGCATCTGGCCGACGCCGACCAGTTCGGTCACCTCCCGGCGCCATTGCGACTGCGGCCAGCGTCCGCCGTCGGAGCCGGTCACCCAGAACGGATTGCTGTGCAGGTGGATCGGATGATTCCACATCGACAAATTGCCGATCCGGATGCGCATGCGCTCGCCGGTACGCATCACCAGGTGCTCGATGGCGGGAAAGACTTTCGAGTTGAAAGTCCACAGGTCAAAGTCGAGCATCACGTTGGGGTCGGGCCGGTAGGTGCCCGGGTGCAGCGCCCAGTTGTGCAGCAGGAAGGCGTAGTCCCGATCGACAGGTACCGCTTCGCCGTCGCGGGGATGGATGATGAAAAGGCCCATCATGCCGAAGGCGAGCTGCGTCGTTTCGTCGGCATGCGGGTGGTACATGTGCGTGCCGTTCTGGCGCAACGTGAACTCGTACACAAAGGTCTCGCCCGGTTGGATCATCGGCTGGTTCAGGCCGCTGACACCGTCGAAGCCGTTGGGAAGGTCAATGCCGTGCCAGTGCACGGATGTCGGTTCCTTAAGGCGATTTGTGACGAAAAGACGAACCCGGTCGCCTTCAACGGCCTCGATCGTGGGGCCGGGCGTGGTGCCGTTGTAGCCCCAGCAAACGGCGCGGGATCCGGGGGCGAACTCGTGAACGATCTCCTCGGCGACGAGATGAAATTCCTTTACGCCCTCGTTGAGGTGATAGGGCAGGGTCCAGCCATTGAGCGTGCGCACGGGCCGGTACGCACCGGGTGGATGCGGCCGTGCGGGGGCCGTCGCCGGTTGCACCTGGGCCGTAGCAGGTCGCACGGTGGAGGCCAGGAGACTGGCGCTGCCGGCAGCGCCCATCCACTGCAGCAATTCACGTCGGGAGGTCATGGCGTGGTCTCCGGTGCCGGGGCATGGTCGTGGTGATGGTGGTGTTCCGGGGACTGTTCCGGCTGCGCGGACTTTTTCACCGCGTCTTCGTGCTTGGGCGTCGCGGCTGGCGTGCTGCCGTGTCCGTGATGATGCCCACCCTCAGGCTGGGGCGGGGTGACGATGGTGTCGATGTCGATCATCGGTGCCGCTGCTTCAGCGGCACTGGGCAGTTGCGTGCCGACGGCCCGCGCCAGTGCAGTGCGTGCCTGCCAATAGTCGCGCACGGACTCGATATAGCCCTGGTAGGCGTCGAACTCCTGCTGTTTCGCCAGTAGCAGCTCGAAGGTGCTCACCAGCATGTAGTTCTGCCGCTCGCCCTGGCGCTGCACGATGGCTTCCCGCTCCGGCAGCAGCGTTTTCCGGTACTCCTCGACGATGCCGCGGATGGCGGCGACCTGTTCGATGCCCTGCCGGACGTCGTTGTCGATCTGGCGCTCCAGCGTGGCAAGCCCGGCCTGGGCCAGCAGCAGTTGCGCGTCGGCACGGGCGATGGCTGCCTGGCCCTGGTGGAACAGGGGCAGCGCGAGCGACAGTGTCGGGCCCGTCATTCGCGCGCTGCCCGTTTCGCGTTCCTGCTCGACGCCAATTTCGACGCTGCCCAGCAGACGCCAGCGCTTCGCCAGGCGTAGCGCATCGGCCAGAAGAGCCACTTCGCGACGTGCCGCAGCCAGGTCCAGGCGAGAATCCGTGGCGAGTGCGAGCAGGGCGTCTGGCGGGTCTTCCGCCGCCACCGGCAGGCCGAGGGGCAAGGCAAACTTCCACTGGTGTGCCGCGGTGCCGGTCAATCCCAGTTTGGCGTTGAGGGTGAATCGGCGCCGGGTGGCTTCGGCCCGCGCTGTCGTCGCCGCGATGCGTGCGCTGGCCGCTTCGGCCTGTGCAAGACTGGATTCGAGTGCGCTGAAGGTACCCGCCTGGCGGTGCCGGGAAGCCAGTTCGGCCCCCAGCCCCGCGGCCTTGGCGACGGCTTCGCGCAGTTGCGCGACCTGTTCGGCGGCCGCCGCGGAATACCAGGCGTCCTCGATGTCGGCAGCCAGGTTCAGCAGCGCGCTGGCGATGGTCTGCTGGGCCCGCTCGTATTCGCCCTGGGCCCATTGCCGGCGGGACGGCAACAGCAGCAGGTCGCCGATCGCCGCCGTGATCCCCGTGGTGACGCGCCGGATGCCGCCGCCTTTCTGGGTCGACAGCGAAAGGCCCGGGTTCTCCAGCCGGCTGGACTCGATCACGTCCGCCCACGCAATGCCCAGCTGTGCATAGTGATGGGTGATCTCGGGGCTGGCCAGTTGCGCCACGGAAAAGGCGGTGGTGGGCGTCAGCGGTGTTCGGGTCAACTCGGCGACGCGGGCGTCGATGGCGCCACGTGCGTCGGGTGTGGCTGCCCACTGGAAGGTGGCTGGCAGACGCTCGCTCAGCCAGCGTTCCACGGCGGCATCGTCGCGTGGTGCCGTGGCGACGCAGCCACAAAGGAAAAGCGAGGCGAACGCCGCAGGCGTTCGCGCAAGAAGACGTTTCATGCTCAGGCTCGATCGGAGCAACGCCAGACGGCCGACGAGGCCGCTGCCAGCGTTGCGGTTCGCAAGGGCGCCTCGCGCTGAGGCGCATCGGGCGATCCGGGACGGATCGCTGCGCGGCAATCAGCCGATGGGCGGTCGCAGGGGCACTGGACGACGCAGATCGTCGCGTTGCGGGGCGCCGTGGATCGGCGCGGCGTGCGCGGGCTCAAGGCGCAGATCCAGGTCTGCCAGGGACGGCAGGCCCGGCCAGAGCAGTCCGTCGCAGGCGCACTGGCCCTTGGCACAACAGGAGTGGTCTTTCGTGTCGCCGGCTGTTGTGGACGGGTGATGGGTGGCGTGATTCATCGCATCGTGGTGGAGCGACGCGGCCTCTGCTACGTCGTCCGCAGGCTGGCAGTGCGCCGTAGGGGCCGTCGTCCTGTGCGCGCCGGTGCCGTGGCCCGCGGCGGCAGCCGGAACGCCATTGAGCACCAGAAGCAGGGCAAGCAGGATTTTTACGGCGACGCGCAGCACGACCTCTCCTCCGAAGCGCGCGTAAGGGTGCGTGCAGTTGCCGGAAGTTTCAAGTGCGGGAAGCGTCTGCGGCCCGGATGTTCCCGTTGGGCCCGGTTTGTCGTTCCTGGGAAGAGAACCGGCGGCATGGCGCCGCCGGGGCCATTGTGGGGCAGCCGGAGCGATCCATTGCCCGGAGGCCCGCCGTGGCCGTTACGATTTGCACTACGGGTACCTTCGGGTGGCCGTACGGATTCCCAGGGGGCGTTCCATGAAGTTTCCGGCGTTGATCCTGCTGCTGGCCGTATCGTCGGCGCTACCGGCTGTCGCGGCAGACTACTACCTCGTCGACACCGTGGCCGAACAGGCGCCGGAGGCCGACCTGCGCGCCCAGGCGCAGGCGCTGGAGCGCATCTACGACGACCTCGCCCGCGAAGCCGGCGTGGACGCGCGTCTGATCTATTCCACGGACCCGGATATCAATGCCTTCGCGACCGAGGTGGGCACGGACAAGGTGGTCATCGTGCAGGAAGGCTTGCTGGCATCGATGGATGACGACCGCGATGCGGTCGCCGCCGCATTGGGACACGAACTGGCTCACCACAAGGCCGACCACATCCGTGCCGGCCGTCGCAAGCAGCAGGGCGTGCGGGTGTTCGGCGCGATCCTCGGCGCGGTGGTGGGCGCCAAGGTGGGGCGCAACAGCGGCGAACTGGCGGGTGCCGTCAGTGGTGCGGCCGTGGGCGTCGCCGGTGAGCTGCTCGCGTTGAAGTTCAGCCGGAATCAGGAACTGGAGGCGGACCGGCTGGCCGTGCGCTGGATGGTGGCGGCCGGCTACAACCCGCAGGGCATGCTACGTTTGCAGAAGCGCCTGGGTGAGCTGTCCGGCAAGCGCGGTGCCAGCATCCTGTCGACCCATCCCACCAGCACGAAGCGCTACCAGTCGGCGGGGAAGGTGATTGCGTCGCTGGCGCCACCGGAAGATCTCCTGGCCCGCGACGTCTCACCGCTGGTCACCGCGTCATCGCTGGCTGATGCCACTGCGGCGATCAAGGCCGACAAGGACAAGGCATTGGCGCAGGCACTGCAGACAGATATCCAAACGCCCTCCGAAGCCGCGCTGATGCCGGTAGACGGCATCAGTTTCGACACCTATGCGGCGCTGGGTAACGAACTCCTGCATGCGGGCCACAAGGGCAAGGCCAAGGTGCTGGCCAGCCACAAACTCGACGAAAGCCGCTTGGCACGGCTCACCGCCAGTTACAACGCGCGGATGTCGGAGCATCCGGCCCTGTCGATGCGCTACAGCGTGGGATTCTTCCGCGCCAGCCAGGGCAAGTTGGCCAGCTACGGGCGCGACCTCGCCGATTCGCTGGAGAAGGGGCAGCCGCTGACGCTGGAGCCACCCTATGCCCTGGAAACCGGCCGGGCGCTGTTTGCAGCGATGCAGGCGCGCGGAGCCCCCTCGCTGGACGAAGCGGCTCAGGCCGCGGCCGAAAAAGAGGTGCTGGCCGAGCACGGGCTGAGCTACTACGACTACGTGATCGCGCATAACTGGTGGTCGCGAAAGGTCACGATCGCGGCGATGGCCGGCGATACCGGCCTCATGCGTAGCTACTACGGGCTGCAGGATGCCGGGAACGACAAGGCCGAAGCGGAAGCAGCCGGCGTGCATATCGGCGACAACGTCAGCATCGGGGAGAACGTGCGCATCGGCGGCAAGGAACAGGCCCTGGAAGACGATCGCTGAGTCGCACTGCCTGCCGATGCGGCCACGTGGCGAGCAAAAATATGCTGGTCTAGACTCTAGCCACCTTCCCACCGCGGCCGCTCGATGAACGAGCATGCGCAATCTGGCCGGCCAGGCGACGGTGCCGGCCCCCGGACACCGCGGAAGACCCGCGCGGCGCGCTGCAGGCGCGCATCCGCGAGCTGGAGACCGAGCTGGCGCAGCTGCGCCGGCAGATCGGCAGCGTCGAAGGCGGTGCCGCGCTGACGACGGTGAAGGTGCCTTCTCCCTTCGTCACGCCCTTCCTGCGCGCGCAGGAATACGTCGCCCGGTATTTCGCCGACCGCATCGAACAGCCAGACACCGCCACTATCGCCATTGCCGGCGAGCGCTATGTGCTGCTGCGCGCTGCATCGCTGTCGGTGGAGTTCGTTGAAATGGTGATGAAGCTGTACCAGGACAAAGGGACAGCGGAGGCACGCAGCGTCGCAAACAACCTGCTGTTCGACCTCGCCCATGCCCTGGGCAAGGCGGACGCGCGCAGTTTCCAGCAGAAGATGGCCGTCAGTGACCCGATCGACAATTTGTCGGCCGGTCCGATCCATTTCGCGTTCTCCGGCTGGGCATTCGTCGACATCAGTGAAGAGTCGCGCCCCTCGCCCGATGAGAACTACTTCCTGCTTTACGACCATCCGTTTTCGTTCGAGTCGCATTCCTGGCTGGCCAAGGGCAAGCGCAGCGATGTACCGGTGTGCATCATGAATGCCGGCTATTCCTCCGGCTGGTGCGAAGAGAGCTTCGGCCTCCCACTGGCTGCCGCCGAGGTGGAGTGCCTGGCCAGTGGCGGTCGCCATTGCCGGTTCATCATGGCGCCGCCCTCCCGGCTCGAGGCGCACCTGGCCGAGTATGCGGCGCGGCACGGCGGCGCGACGTCAGCAGCCTTGCATTCGATGGCGGCCGTCGTGCCGGAATTCTTCCAGCGCAAGCGCCTGGAGGATGAGCTGAAGAAGGCCAACGAGCAGCTCGAACAACGCGTCAAGGAACGTACGGCGGAACTGGAAACGGCGAACCGGCAGCTGGGGATCCTCGGTTCGGCGATCGAGAACGCCCTGGAAGGGTTCGTCATCTTGGAGACGACCGCGAATCTGGCATTGCGCATCTCCTTCGTGAATCAGGGGTTCTGCCGCATCACCGGCTACTGCGCGGATGAAATGCTCAATCAACCGCCCGAGCACCTGGTGCTGGTCGACAACGCCATGGCCACCTGGGCGTCACTCTACGACAGCGTGCGCCGCGATGTGTCCTTTGAAGCCGAGGTGACTGCGAGGCGTCCGGATGGCAGCACCTACGCGCTGGAAATCCATCTCATGCCGGTGCGCAGCGGTGGTCGAACGGCGCATTGGATCGCCATTCTGCGCGATATCAGCGACCGCAAGCTGCACCTGGACCAGTTGCAGCACCAGGCCATGCACGACGCCCTGACCGGGCTTCCCAACCGCCTGCTGCTGCACGAGCGGATCGAGCAACGCATTCATGCCATGCGGCGGCAGGGAACGCCTTTTGCGCTGCTCCTGCTGGACCTGGACGGTTTCAAGGAAATCAACGACACCTTCGGCCACTACACCGGCGACGTGCTGCTGTCGAAGGTCGGCGAACGGCTGCGCGCGCAACTGGGGGCTACCGATACCATTGCCCGGCTGGGCGGTGACGAGTTTGCCATCGTGCTGACCGAAGTCGTCGACAGGTCGCACGTGATCGACTTCGTGTGCCAGCTGCTGGTGGCCCTCAAGCAGCCGATATTCATCGAGGAACACAAGCTGGTCGTCGGCGCCAGTATCGGGATCGTGCATTGTCCCGAGCATGGCACCGATGCCACCACGCTGATGCGGCGCGCCGACGTTGCCATGTACGCGGCGAAAGCCGCACGCAGCGGTTCGATGACCTATGACGCGCGCCACGACGTGCATTCGCCCGCGCGAATCCAGTTGATCAACGAGCTGCGCGGTTCCATCGACAACGAACACCTGAGTCTGCACTACCAGCCGGAGATTGACCTGGCGACCGGGCGCGTGATTCGCGTCGAAGCGCTGCTGCGCTGGCAGCGACCAGACGGCAGCCGGCTGCTGCCGGACGAGTTCCTGCCGCTGGTGGAGTCTTCCGAGACCATCGACCGTATCTCACGCTGGGTGCTGGACAAGGCAGTGGCCGACTGCCGCGAGTGGCAGGAGGCCGGTATTGCGGCGGGGGTGTCGGTGAACCTGTCGCCGCACAATCTGCACGACGATCGGCTGGGACCGGACATCGCCACGGCGCTGGTCAAACATGGCTTGGCGCCCTCGCAGCTGACAGTGGAAATCACGGAGAGTGGCATCCTGGGCGATATCGCACGGGCGACACGCACTTTCCAGCATCTGCGCGATCTCGGCGTAGGCGTGTCCATCGACGACTTTGGCACGGGCTATTCATCCTTGCTGCATCTAAAGCACCTGCCGTTCACCGAGCTGAAGATCGATCGCTCGTTTACCAATGAAATGCTGGCGAATGCGCACGATGCCGCCATCGTGCGTTCAATTATCGACCTGTGCCACGAACTGGGCCGCGCCATCGTTGCCGAGGGCGTGGAGACGCAGGAGGTGCTCGACCGGCTGGTCGAATACGGATGCGATATCGTGCAGGGCTACTACGTCAGCAGGCCGCTGGACAAATCCACATTGCATGCCTGGTTGCGGCAGGCGCCGCAATTTTCCCGTGAGGCTGCCATGCAGGGGCGTGCATCGCCGCACCCGTGAGGTCGTGCCAGGGGCCGGCGATTACCGTTGCTTCACGTGGGATCCGGATCGGCGGACGGTCGGGGCTGGCCGGATGGATGCCGTCGTGGCAGCTCGATCGTGAACGCGCTGCCCTTGCCCGGTTCGCTCACCACCTCGATCGTTCCGCCGTGGGCCTGCACGATGCCGTAGGCGACGGACAATCCCAGGCCCGTTCCCGATCCAACGGGCTTGGTGGTGAAGAACGGTTCGAAGACATGCCGGATATTGGCCGGCGGAATGCCGATGCCCGTGTCCGTGATCGTGATCCGCACGCGGTCTTCGACCGTCAGCGACGTGCGCAGCGTGATCTCCCCGGTAGCCGGGATGGCTTGTATGGCGTTTGTCAGAATGCTCAGAAATACCTGGTTGAGCTGGAACGGCTGGCATTCGATCAGCGGGATAGTGCCGTAGGCCTTGATGACGCTGATGCGCTCACGCAACTGGTAGTCGAGCAGGTTGAGCGTGCTTTCCAGTCCTTCATGCACATCGACGCCGATCTGGAACTGGGCTTCATCCACGTGTGAGAAGGAACGCAGGTCTGACACGATCTTCTGCACCCGACTGACGCCGTCCTGCGCTTCCTCCAGAAGGCTGTCGGTATCGCTGCGCAAGTAGTCGTATTCGACGCGCGCCTTGGTCTGCTGCACGCGTTCGAGTGCGGCATTGTGCTTGTCGGAGGAGTGCTCCAGCGAGAGGTAGGCGTCCAGCAGCGACTGCAGGTCATCCCAGTAACGTTTAAGGCTGCTCAGGTTAGAGCGCACGAATCCGATCGGATTGTTGATCTCGTGGGCGACACCCGCTGCCAGCTGGCCCACCGAAGCCATCTTCTCCGACTGGACCAGTTGATTCTGGGTGCCGACCAGACGCTGGTTGAGGGTTTCCAGTTCCTGGTTGCGTTCGCTCAAGGATTGCTGTGCAGCCTGGCGCACCTGGACTTCCGCGTGGAGCTGCTGGTTGACCTGGCTAAGCTGCGTGTTTGCGTCACGCAGATCCGTGGTACGTGCTTCCACCAGCGCTTCCAGCTGCAGGTTCCTGCGCCGCAGGGCCGCCATTCGCCAGCGCAGCAGCAACAGCGCCGCGCCGGTCAGAAGGAGTCCGGCCAGCGCACGGCTCCACCAGGTTTGCCACCACGCGGGCAGCACGTCGAATTCGAATGCCGAGATCGGGCCCCATTCACCGCGGGGCGCCACGCGCGCGGCAACCTCGAACCGGTAATGCCCCGGCGGCAACGCCGAGTAGCGCGCATCACGGCTGTCGGTAATGTTGGTTTCGGTTTCGCGACCGACCAGCCTTTCCCGGTAGAGCAGCTTGCCTTCGGCCAGGTAGGTGAGAGCACTGAAATGGATTTCGAAGGTGTTGGCGGAATAGGGGGTTTGTGCACCTGGTCGATCCAGCGGGGGCTGCGACTCTCCCAGTTTTGCGCGGATCAGGGCGACGCGCGGCGGCGCGGGATCTGGCAGTGCGTTGTTGGCGGTGTCGTCGAACCGCGCCAGTCCCTTCGTGGTGCCGAACCAGATATTGCCGTTGTCCTCGGCCAGGAAGGATTGACTGGCCGTGTCTTCGCCAATCAGACCGTCCGTTTCGCCGAAGTGCTGCGTCCCGTTGGGACTGATCAGGTCGATACCCTTGCCGCCGCCGATCCACAGGCGGTTCTCGCGGTCTTCGCCGACCAGGAAGACTTTGTCCGCCGAATGCCGGGATGCCGAATCGAAATGCTCCAGGACAGCGAACTGCCCGTTTTCGTAGCGGATTTTTGCCACGCCCAGCGGATCGAAGTACACCACCAGCACGGTGCCGTCACGCAAGGGGCGCACATAGGCGACGTAGTCGCGGCGCAGACCATGCTGCGTGGTGAAGCGTTGCCAGAGGCCGTTCTCGAGCATGGCCAGTCCCTGTTCGCCGGCGACCCAAATGCGGCCGTGGCTGTCTTCGCGCACATCGCTCATGTACTCGCTGGATGTGCCGCCCGGCACGGCAATGGGTTCGAATTTCAAGGCCGGATCTTTCGTATCGGCGCGGAACAGGCCGGCGCCGTCGGTGCTGGCCCACAGGTAGCCATTGCGGTCGAGCAGCAGCCGGAAGGTGCGTTTGATCGGATTTTCAGGGCTCAACTCGCGGCGTTCCAGCCGTTTCTGCTCGGGGTCGTAAACCAGCAGCTCGTTGCCGGGAACGCCGGCGGTATACAGGATGCCGTCGCTGCGCTGCACGATGGAGCGGATCGTATTCGGCTCGGTGCCGGCAATGGTCTGAAACCGCTGGCCTTCCAGTACGGCCAATCCATGGCTGGTGCCGACCCATAGACGCTCCTGGCGGTCGCGGAAAATGCTCCAGACGACGTTGTAAGGCAGCCCCTCGCTCGTGGTGTAGGCGTGGAACACGCCGCGGCCGAGCAGACGGTGCAAGCCAACAGAGCCGATCCAGATCGATCCCTCGCGGTCTTCCAGGACGGGCCAGGGAGCGCCGGGCAATCCCTGTTGGGGGCCGATAACGCTCCAGCGGTCGCCGTCGAGCGTCATCAGCGCCTGGTCGGTGGAAACCCACAGCTCGCCGTGCCGGCCCCGGTAGAGATAGCCGCGGCTGCTTTGCAGCGGTACCGGTGTCTGGTACGGCGCGAACTGACTGGCGCCAGGCAGCAGCTGCCACAGCTGCGTGGGCGTGCGGGCCCAGACGCGGCCCTGGCCATCCTCGACGATGGCGTCGATGCGCTCGCGCGCGTCAACCCCTGGCCAGGTCTGCCAGCGACCATCCTTCCAGGAAAGCACCGTCGCTGCGCCGCGCCAGTGACCCAGCCACAGCTGCTGGCTCACGGCGCCGCGATGAATTGCCGTTGCTTCGCCGCCGGGCCAGTCTTCCACGGCGGCGTACGTCGTCGTGCCGGCGCGTCGGAACGGTCCCTGCGCTGTCGTGGCCCATATGCCAGCCGGCCCGTCTGCCAGGCCGGTGACGGCAATGTCCGGCAGTCCCTGCTGGCGTGTGACCGGGGTGAACGACTGGCCGTTCCAATAGCTCAATCCCGCATGCGTGCCGACCCAGAGAACACCGGACGCATCTTCGTGCAGGGCGTCGATCGACGTCGATGGCAGGCCCTCGTTGAGGCCGAATGCGTCGAATCGATAGGCATCGTAGCGGTAGAGACCGTCTTCCGTTCCAGCCCAGATGAAACCGGTGCGATCCTGCAACAGACGCAGCACGCCGATATTGGCCAGGCCCTCGTCTGCGCCATAGCTTTTGAATACGTAGCGGCCGGGCGGCGCGCGTTCGGTGCTTTCCTCAACAGCCTGCGCACTGAGCGGGACGAGCAGGCCGGACAGCAGGCAAACGAGCCAGGTCAGGCGTAGCAGCATGGTGCTGGGCGAAGGAGAGGCAGCGGCCGTGGACACACGGCTCCCCGGCCACGGCCTTCGCTGATGACCGTGGCATTCCCTTGCTCCGGGGCAGGCGGCGTGAATGTCCGGCAAAGGTCGATTCGTTGGGGGCGATAGGTCGCAGTCAGCAAGAACCTTGCCGTGTTGTTGGAGCGGAGGGGACGCTTGAGTCTGGTCGACTTCGCCATCGGCCAGACCGCGCTCGCGCGGATGTCCGTTGGCTTAGCGCCGGGTTTCCGTCACCGCCAAGGGGGCGATCTCGCTGTCGCGGAAATCGGCGCGTGCGGGAGCGCCCGATCAGGCGAGGACTAACACCGCCATCGCAGCCAGCAACTGTCCGGTTCCCACCAGGGTGAAGATCAGCCATGGCAGGTGCAATTCGATCCAGCTGTCCACCACGGCGTTGGCGGGGTCTTGCGGATCGTAGAGCACCGCGACCTGCCGTCCCTCCGCGTAGGCGCCACCGGGCACGCCAATACGTGACTCGCACGCGTGCTCGGTGCCATCCGCGGCGCGAAAACGAAGTGTGGAACAGGTCGACGGTTCTGCGGGCATCACGCTGGCGGTCGTCGTACCAGTGACGGTCGCGGTGGCGCGTTCTGCGCGGCGCAGGAAACGGCGGGTCCGTGCCATCAGCGCAAGGCCGATGCACAGCATTGCGGCGCCAGCCAGGAGGAAGATCCACGCCATCATCATACGGTCTGCCTACCGGACAGGGCGAAAGCGGGCAAGCATACGTGAGAGGCGAGTCGACGGCGAATGCAGTGCCACCGCGCGCCGGTGCGCGCTCACATAGACACAAACGGAAAAGTGTACGAAACTGCATGCGCAGTACCACTCAGGTGCCGTCCTCCCCACCAACAGCGATTGAAAGGATCTACGCATGTCCGCCGACAGAACCGACGACACGATCTACAAAGTCGTCGTCAATCACGAAGAGCAATATTCGATCTGGCCAGTCGACCGGGAGAACCCCCTGGGCTGGCGCGATGCCGGAAAATCCGGCCCGAAGGAGGAATGTCTGGCCTACATCCGCGAGGTGTGGACGGACATGCGGCCGCTGAGTCTGCGCAAGAAGATGGCGGAGTCGGACCTGCCATAGGCTTCCCGCAGGGCAGCCGCGCCCCTGCGTGGCTGCTCGCGTGGTCACGCTGAAACAAAGGTATGGACCTAAGCATCGCATCGCCCTATAGTTAGGCGCATGCCTAACCAATCATCGCCGCTGGACCAGGTATTCCAGGCGCTGGCCGACCCGACGCGTCGCGCTGTGGTCGAGCGGCTTACCTGCGGGCCTGCCACCACCACGGAACTGGCTCAGCCGTTCTCGATGGCGCTGCCGTCGTTCGCGCAGCACATGGGCATGCTGGAGCGTTGCGGGCTCGTGCGCTCGCACAAAACCGGCCGCATCCGCACCTATCACCTCGTTCCGCGGCGGTTGAAGGCCGCCGAGCAATGGATGTCCCGGCAACGGGCGCTGTGGGAGCAGCGCCTGGACCAGCTGGACGCATTCCTACTCAGCCAGAAGGAAAACCCATCATGAGTCATCCGATCTCATTTTCCGCGAATCCGGAGACTGACCTGGTTCTTGAGCGCACGATCGATGTGCCCGTAGAACGCGTCTGGGCAGCGTGGACGGTGCCCGACCAGCTCAAGCGCTGGTTCACGCCCGCACCATGGTCTACCGTTGATGCGGAACTGGATCTGCGCCCGGGCGGCATGTTTCGCACCGTCATGCGCTCGCCCGAAGGGCAGGACTTCCCGAGCGCAGGTTGCTACCTCGAAGTGATCGAGAACAAGCGCCTGACTTTCACCAATGTCCTCGCTCCCGGGTTTCGGCCGCACCTGCAGGCGGGCCCGAAGGAATGCGACAGCATCGGCTTCACGGCGGTCGTGACGATGGAACGCCAGGAAGGCTCGACACGCTACGTGGTCCTGGCCATGCACGCCGACGCCGACAACCGCCGCCGGCATGAGGAAATGGGCTTTCACGAGGGGTGGGGCAAGGCGCTGGACCAGCTCGTGGCGATGGCGCAGGGGCAGTAGCTGCAGCCGCCTGCCGCCGGGCGCATCGCGATCGGATGGGTGGTGGCGTGCTCCATCGTTCCTCCATATTCCGCTTGTAGTCTGTAACCATCGACCAGCGAGGGGACGGCCATGATGATGACTCTGATGATCCTGGCGGTTGGATTGGTGGGCTACGTGTTCTGGACCCGCCACCAAGCCCAGTCCGACCTGGCGCCGGCTTCCCACCTACGCCGACCGAGCCCGTCAACGGCGCGCGTGATTGCCAACGCGGCCTCGCGTCCGGTTCGGGCGCAACTGGTCTGGTTGCGTAGCGAGCCCGGCTGTACGTGCCCGGCTTCAACCCTGCTGCGCAATCGACCGTTCAATGCCGCGACGGCGCCGAGTCTGGTGGAACTGGGCTGTGGTCATTCCAGCTGCACCTGCCATTACGAACCGTTTACCGATCGCCGCAGTGCGATGCGTCGGGTCGATATGGACCGGCGTAATGGCATCCGCTTCGAAGCAGGCCGTCGCAAGGTGCTGGACCGCCGCACCGGCAACGACATCTGGTCGCAAGTGTACTGAGCAGGGCAGCATCCCTCGAGAAAGTTAGCCAGAAACCTGCGGCCGGATGCCGCAGGTTTTTTTGTTGTGGGAATCGCCGTAATCGCCGCCGGATCGACTCGCGAAACATCGTGCTGAATCCCGTTTTGACGGGTTTGCCCGCTGGGCAAATCGCACGACGGGTTCGACGGATGCCATGGGTCATCCGAAGGCTGGAGGTTACAATCTGTTGCGCCCGGCGTGGCGCCCTTCATGCATTCTCCGATCGACGCGAAAACAGCGGGGTGTGACCGCATGACATCGTCGACACCGCAGCGGGCTCGACGAATGGTTGCAGCCAGCTGGCTCGCTGCGCGATTGACCGTCTCAGCCACCGGATTTCGATCATCTCGATGCGCGCGCACCGATACGACCTTGTCCTCCGTATGCCCGTCACCGTGAGCAGAGGCGGCTGACGTGACGCAGGAGCGTCCCTTCAGTCTGGATGCATGGCTCGAGGAAGCAAGATCGCGTGCGGCCGATGCGGCGGAGCGCGATCTGGTCATGCACCTGCACCGCCTGCATGCGGCGCTGGATGTCTGTTCCGAAGCGTTGTGCATTATCGACGTCGACCGCATGCGGTTTGTCTATGCCAACGCCGCGACCATGGCGATGCTCGACTGCACGCGGGAATACCTGCTGGCGCGCGGACCGGCCGATTTCGCGATTGAGCCGGCCGATGTGCTGCGCGAGAAGTACGAAGCGGTATTTCAGGGCAGTGCGCAGATGCACCGCTCGGATCTGGCGCTTCTCACCAAGGATCGCACGCTGATTGATGTCGAAGTCATGCGGCATCGGCTGCATTACGAAGGCCGGCGTTACATTGTCAGTTTTGCGCGCGACGTCACCGAGCGGCGCCAGTCCGAGCGCGCGCTTCGGGCGCATGCGCGTCGCCAGGATCTCGCCGCGCAGTTTGGCCAGCTGGCGTTGTCGGCTGCGTCGCCGCAGGAGTTGATGCCGCAGGCCGCCCAGATCGCCCTGGAAGCCTTGAGTGCGGATTTCACCGAGATCTTCGAGTTGACCGGTGACGAATCCGGATTGCGGCTGGCGGCAACCTGCGGTGGTGACAGTTCAGCCGTCGGACAAAGCTATGACACGCGCGCCCTGGCGACGCAGGATGACGAAGTCCGTGTGCGCATCGAGTCGCTGATCGTCGATGACTTCGACACGGAAACGCGCTTCATGCGTTCGGCGTCGGCCGCGCAGGGTGGTGTGCGCAGCGCAGTGCTGGTGCCGATCACGGGACCTGCGGGGCTGCTCGGCGTCTTCGGCGCCTACAGCCGGACCGCCTGCGCGTTCTCGCCCGAGTCGGTCGCTTATCTGCAGACGATCTCGTCGCTCCTGGGTATGGCAATCAGTCGCAAGCATTCGGACGACCGGGCCAGTTTTCTCGCCCAGTTCGATCGCCTGACGCGGCTGCCCAATCGGGACTTGTTTCTCTATCGCATCGAACAGTCACTGGCGTCCGCCGAGCGGTTGGGACGTCAGGCGGCCATTATTTACTTGCAGATCTGCCGCTTCGCGGCATTGCGCGATCGCATGGGACACGAGTCTGCGGAGCGCCTGCTGCTCGCGGCCGCGCGCCGAATCGAAGCAGCACTGCGTGGCGACGCAATCCTCGGGCGGCTAGGCGCCGATGAATTCGGCGTGCTGCTGGCGCCCATCGACGGACCGAACGATGTATTGGCGCAGGCGACGGCGATTCAGTCCGCACTGGCGGTGCCTGTGGTCGTCGATGGTTCACCGATCACCGTGGCCGCCACCTGTGGCATGGCCGTGTATCCCAAGGACAGCCCGCTGGCAGACGAACTGCTGCGCAACGCGCAGGCGGCGATGGTAGGAGGGCGTGACGCCACGGGTTGTTCGATGCGCTTCTTCGACGAGGCGCTGAATGCGCGGACGCGTCATTTTGTCGGCCTGCAGAGCGACCTGCGCCGCGCCATCGCCAACAGTGAGCTGGAGCTGGTGTTCCAGCCGCAGGCGCAGCTGGAAAGCGGACGCATCGTCGCGGTCGAGGCGCTGCTGCGCTGGCACCATCCCGCACGTGGGCTGCTACGGCCGGCGGATTTCATCGAAGTGGCGGAAGAGATCGGACTGATCGCGGATATCGGTCGCTGGACCCTCAACCAGGCTTGCGCCCAATTGGCCCTGTGGCGTCGCGCCGGCTATACCGACCTGGCGATGGCCGTGAACGTGTCTGCGCTCGAATTCCATCGCGGGCACCTGCTCGCGGAAGTCAGCCAGGCTCTGCACCGGCACAGCCTTCCGGCGTCCGCACTGGAGCTGGAGCTCACCGAGTCGGTCACCATGGAGGGGCATTCCGGGCTTCACGATGTTCTGCTCGGATTGCGCCAGCTCGGTGTCACTCTCACATTGGATGACTTCGGAACGGGTTATTCCAGCCTCAAGTACCTGCGGCAGTTCCCCGTCGACAAGATCAAGATCGATCGCGCGTTCGTCACGGATGTGTCAACGGATACGGGCGATGCGTCGATCGTACGCGCGGTGATCGCCATGGCGCACCAGCTCCATTTGAAAGTGGTGGCAGAGGGTGTTGAAACCGCCGAGCAGGCGGGCTTCCTGCATCGCAATCACTGCGATTTCATCCAGGGATACTTTGTCAGTGCACCGGTCAGTGGAGCGGAATTTCCCGCGCTGATTGCGTCGCGGGTGCGCCCGACAGCGTTGTGGACCGCAAAAACTACCGGTCGATCCCTGCTGCTCGTCGACGATGAGCCGGCCATCCTCAAATCCCTGCACCGTTGCCTGCGCCGCGACGGGTACGAGATCCATCTCGCCAATTCGGCAGCGGAGGCACTTGCGCTGCTGGCGCGATCGCCGATCGACGTGATCGTTTCTGACTACCGCATGCCGAA
Organism: Tahibacter amnicola; assembly: GCF_025398735.1. Taxonomy (NCBI): domain Bacteria; kingdom Pseudomonadati; phylum Pseudomonadota; class Gammaproteobacteria; order Lysobacterales; family Rhodanobacteraceae; genus Tahibacter; species Tahibacter amnicola. The sequence continues at coordinate 4,381,601 of NZ_CP104694.1, read as the reverse complement.
TATGACCGGTACGGAATTTTTGAGCCGCGTGCGCCAGCTCTATCCGGACACGGTGCGGATGGTGCTGTCGGGCTACGCGGATATTCGTGCGATTTCCTCGGCAGTGAATGACGGGGCGGTTTTCAAGTACCTGATGAAGCCATGGTCTGACGAGGACCTGCGGCAGGAGATCCGTCTGGCCTTCCGCGAACGCGAGCGCCAGACGGGCGGCGAAGCCGTCGGCTGATTCGGTTCGGTGGACGCGATGGACGACGCTGGTGGGGCCCGGCGCCGCTGATCCCTGGGTGCGCCGGGAGATTGCTGCACGATTCCCATTCTGGTAAACCGTACAGCGCCGCGCCAACGTGCGGGCGCGCAGTTGCTGGCGCGCTGATACGGATGCAGCCCCGCGTGCGCGCCGGGTGCGCCGCGTGCGGAAGACGATGGAAGTCCGGGCATTTGATTGCCGAGCCTGCAGGGAGCTGCCATGCGCACACTCGTGGTGATCTGCCATCCACTGGAATCGAGCCTGTGCCGGGCGATCGCGCGACGGGTGACTGATGTGCTGGAGGAAGCCGGTCACAACGTCGTGGTGGAAAACCTCTACGACGCACAGTTTCCAGCCGCGTTGACCGAGTCCGAACGCGCCAGCTATTACAGCAGTGAATACCGCAGCGCCGACGTGCAGGCACAGATCGCGCGCCTCCAGGTGGCTGAGGCGCTGGTCCTGGTATTTCCTACCTGGTGGTTCAGTTTCCCGGCGATGCTCAAGGGCTGGTTCGATCGCGTCTGGGCGCCCGGCGCCGCATTCCACCACGCGGCCGACCTGGGACGCATCCGCCCGGGCCTGACGCAGCTCAGGCACGCACTGGCGATTACCACGCTCGGTGCCCCCGCATGGATCGACCGCTTCATCCTCTGGCGACCGGTTCGCCGGGTGTTGCGCTGGGCGTTGTTCAAGACCTGTGCGCCGCAGTGCGAATTCTCGATGTTGTCGCTGTATGAGGCGGAGAAAGTATCGCCAGAACGGTTCGAATCCTTCGTCCGCCGCGCCGAGACAATCGTTCGCAAGTGGCCTGCTACGGTGATCCGCTGACGCGATCCACCGCCGACAGGCGCGTTGAAGGCTGCGCCCGGCTGGGCATGATCCCGCGCAGGTTCCTCCGGGCCGACGTGCGGAGCGCTAGCTGGTCTGTAGCGCGTTCTCGTCGCGGGACAATCCCATCATCTTGCGTGCCTCGGCTGGCGTGGCGATGCCGCGGCCGGCGGAATGGGCACAGGTGGCAAGCGCTTCGACCAGGGCGCCGTTACCGGAGGCCCGCGATCCGTCCGGCAAATAGAACGTGTCCTCCAATCCGGTACGCAGCATGCCGCCCAGCTCAGCCGCGCGCTGGTGTACCGGCCAGATTTCCGCGCGGCCGATCAATGTCGTCTGCCAATGTGAGCCCGGTACGATCCAGCGTAGCAGCAGCGCCAGGAGATCTTCGTCCGCCGGCATGCCCGAGGCGACGCCCATGACGAAGTTGTAGTCGGCCTTGCTGGTCATGCCGGCCCGGATGTACATCGCGACAGACCGCACGATGCCGACATCGAAGCATTCGAATTCGGGCCGCACGCCGCATTCGGTCATGACGTCGAGATAGGCCTGCACTTTGCTCACCGGGTTGTCGAATACCATCGGCGGCCAGGCCCAGCGACCGTCGTCGCGAATCTTGAGGTAGTTGAGCGTGCCGGCATTGCACGCGGCCACTTCCGGCCGCACCGTGCGGATACAGGACACCGGGCCCGAGATGTCATTGCCGACGACCCCGGTGCTCAGGTTGATGATGACGTCGGGACACGCATTGCGAATCGCCGCAACGACGTCGGCGCATACGGCCGGATCCCAGCTGGGCAGGTGCCCTGCGCCTTCCTCTTGCCGGCGTACGTGGACATGCATCACGGCGGCGCCGGCGTTGTAGGCGTCGCGCGCTTCGGCTGCCATCTGCGCGGGCGTGACCGGTACCGGATGCTGGCGCGGATCGGTGAGTACGCCGGTCAGCGCGCAGGTGAGAATGGCCTTTTCCATCATGCCTCCGTCGTATCGAATTCCAGTTCCACCAGAAGTGCGTGGCGGTCCACATTCTGTCCCTGGGCCGTGTGGATTGCGCGAACGGTTGCATCGGCCTGGGCCGACAACCACACTTCCATCTTCATGGCTTCCACGCAGACCAGCGGTTGGCCGGCCGTGACCCGGTCGCCTGGCTGCACGAGCACCTGGGCCACCGTGCCGCTCAGCGGCGCCTGCAGGCCGCGCTGTTTTGCGGATGTTCGATCGACGTACGGCGGCAGCTGGCGCTCGAACCGCAGGCTTCCGCCGTGGTGCGACAGGTGCACGACATTGCCGTCGATCGCGATGGCGCAGCGACGTTGCAGGCCGTCGATCCGGTAGATGACCGTGTCGGCCGTCTGCGCCACGCGATGCACGGTAGTGGTGACGCCACCGTCGGTCACGGCGACCGTATCGGCATCCACCTGGCGCAGCCCCAGTCGGCGCACGTCGCGCTCCGTCGCCACACGCCATTCGAATGCGCTGACCGACGGTGGGCGATGCCCGTTGCCCTGTCCCAGTGCAAAACAGGTGGCAGCCAGCGCCCAGAGTTCGGACGGAACGGCGGGTGGCTGCAGCAGCGGATGACTTTCCGGCGACCAGGAGTCGAGCGTGGCTGTCGTGATCGCAGCCTTCCGGAAGAGATCGTCGGCGACCAGCGCACGCAGGAAGGCGCCGTTGTGTGACATCCCCAGCGGGGCGACGTCTTCGAGGGCGCAGGCGAGCTTACGTATGGCTTCCTCGCGCGTCGCGCCGTGAGCGATGACCTTGGCCAGCAACGGGTCGTAGTGTGATGTGACGAGGTCGCCCTCGCGCACGCCAGCGTCGATGCGGATGGTGGTGCCGCAGGCGGCGGCGTCCGGCCGCAGCCTGGCGATCCGACCAGTCTGTGGCGCAAATCCGGCATATGGATCCTCGGCGTACAGTCGCGCCTCAATGGCGTGGCCGCGGAAGCGGATGGCATCCTGCGCCAGCGGCAGCGGCTCGCCATCGGCGATACGCAGCTGCCATTCCACCAGGTCGATTCCCGTGATCAGTTCCGTGACCGGGTGTTCCACCTGGATTCGCGTGTTCATTTCCAGGAAGTAGTGACGCATCTGGGGATCGACGATGAATTCCACGGTGCCGGCGCCGCAGTAGCCCACTGCCCGCGCGACTGCGATGGCATCCTGGCCCATGCGTTCACGCAGCGCCGCCGACAGCACCGGAGAGGGGGCCTCCTCGATGATCTTCTGGCGGCGTCGCTGCGTACTGCAGTCGCGTTCTCCCAGATGCACCAGGTGGCCATGTGCATCTGCGACGATCTGAATTTCGATGTGCCGTCCGTCCTCGATCAGTTTTTCCAGCAGCAGCGCGTCGTCGCCGAAGGCGATCTGTGCTTCACGGCGTGCGCTGGCCAATGCCGCGGCCAGTGCCTCCGGTTGATCGACCCGGCGCATGCCGCGCCCGCCGCCGCCCGCAACGGCCTTGACCAGCAACGGGTAGCCCAGCGTTTCGGCGCTGGCCTGCCATTGGGCGTCGTCGCGCATCGGGCCATAGCTAGCTGGCGCGGTGGGTACGCCGGCGGTGGCCGCGCGTTGTTTTGCGGCGGCCTTGGATCCCATCGCGGCAATCGCCTCGGGAGAGGGGCCGACGAAGGTGATGCCGGCATTGCGGCACGCGGCGGCAAATGCCGCGTTCTCGGAAAGAAATCCGTAGCCGGGATGGATCGCATCGGCCCCACAGCGGCGTGCGGCGACGATCAATGCGTCGATGTTCAGGTAGGACTCCGCCGGCATTGACCCGCCAATGTGGATAGCACTGTCAGCGCCGTGAACGTGAAGGGCGTCGGCGTCGGCATCGCTGTACACGGCGACGGTGCGGATGCCCATGGCTCGCGCGGTGCGGGCAATGCGGCAGGCGATTTCGCCGCGGTTGGCAATCAGGAGCGTCTGCACGATTCAGTCTCCGGCGCGGTCAATGCCTGGGCAGGGTGCCTTCGAGCTTGGCGATGATGCCAAGCATGACTTCGTCGGCGCCGCCGCCGATCGATACCAGGCGGCCATCGCGGTAGGCCCGTGCCACGGGGTTGTCCCACGCAAAACCCATTCCGCCCCAGTACTGCAGGCAGCCATCGGCGACCTCGCGGCACAGGCGTCCACTTTTGAGCTTTGCCATGGACGCCAGGCGGGTGACATCCTGACCGGCCACGTAGGCCTCTACTGCACGGTAGGTGAGGGCACGCAGGCTTTCCACTTCGGTGCGCAGTTCGGCGAGGCGGAAGTGAACGCTCTGGTTGTCGAGAATGGGACGCCCGAATGCCTTGCGCTCGCGCGTGTAGGCGATGGTCAGGTCGATCAGGTTGTCGAGCAGGCCGATGGAATTGGCGGCCCCCCAGAGGCGTTCTTCCTGAAATTGCAGCATCTGCAGCGTAAAGCCGTTGCCTTCGTCGCCGATGGCGTGGCGACGCGGCACACGCACGCCGTCGAAGAAGATCTGGGCGGTGTCGGAGGCGTTCATGCCCAGTTTCCGCAGCTTTTGCCGGCTTACGCCCGGCGCATCCATCGGCACGATGATCAGTGTCTTGTTGCGGTGGGGCGCGCCTTCGGACGTGTTGGCCAGCAGGCAGCACCAGTCGGCCTGCATGCCATTGGTGATCCACATCTTGGAACCGTCGATGACGTAGTCGTCGCCATCGCGTCGCGCGGTGGTGCGCAGCGCGGCGACGTCGGAGCCGCCTCCCGCCTCGGTGACGCCGATGCAACCCACGCGTTCGCCGGCGATCGCCGGCGCGAGAAATTCCGCGCGCAGGGCATCGCTGCCAAAACGTGCCAGCGCTGGCGTGCACATGTCAGTCTGTACACCGATTGCCATGGCGACGCCGGTGCTGGCACATGCGCCCAGCCGCTCGGCCATCACCAGCGAATAGCTGAAATCCAGCCCCAATCCGCCGAATTGACCGGGATACTTGATTCCGAGCAGGCCCAGGTCACCCAGCTTCTTGAACAGGGCGTGGGCGGGGAAGGTTTCTGCGGCTTCCCACTCGGCCGCGAAGGGGTCGATTTCCTTTTCCACGAAGCGGGCGACGGTGTCCGCCAGCTGCCGGTGTTCCTCCGTCAAGCGCATGGGCGTTCCTCAAAGACGGGCGATTCCGAATGTGTTGGGGTGTAGCGTGCGGGATCCGGCTTCGGCCAGGATGTCCAGGCAGAGTCCGAGCACGCGGCGGGTATCGCGCGGATCGATGATGCCGTCGTCCCACAGGCGTGCCGTGCCGAAGAGCGCGGTGGATTCGTGGTCGAGTCGTTGCCGCAGCGCGTCGGATTGCGCACGCAATGCGCCTTCGGCCGCTGTGAGCGCGGCGCCGGCCAGCTTCGCGCGGCTGACGATGTCCATCACCTGTGCGGCCTGGGCTCCTCCCATGACCGCTGTCCGGGCCGTGGGCCAGGCGAAGATGAAGTGCGGATCGAAACCGCGGCCGCACATGCCGTAGTTTCCGGCGCCGAAGGACCCGCCGAGCACGACGGTAAGCTTCGGCACCCGGGCGTTGGCGACAGCCTGGATCATCTTGGCGCCGTGCTTCACGGCGCCGTCGCGTTCCGCGGCGGTGCCGACCATGTAGCCGGTCGTGTTCTGCAGGAACACCAGTGGCGTTCCGCTCTGGTCACACAGCTGGATGAACTGCGCGGTCTTGAGGGAGCCCGACGGCTGGATCGGCCCATTGTTGCCGATGAGGCCGACGATATGGCCGTGGATGCGTGCGTGGCCGCAGAGGGTGTCGGCGGAATAGCCCGCCTTGAACTCGAGGAAATCCGACGCATCCACGAGCCGGGCGACAACCTCGCGGACGTCGTACCCCTGCCGGTCGTCGACGGGTACGACGCCCAGCAGTTGCTCGGGCGGATAACGCGGCGGATCTGCGGCGGATGTCGCGCCAGCAGCCTGCCAACGCAGCTTGTCGAGCAGATCGCGCGCCACGGCGATGGCGTGCGCATCGTCCTCGCACAGGTACTCGCCCAGGCCGGTGTGATGGGCATGCAGCTCGGCGCCGCCCAGCTCTTCCTCGGAGGCCTCTTCGCCGATTGCCGCCTTCACCAGGGGCGGCCCGGCGAGGTAGATGCTGGAGCGTTCGCGGACCAGCACGATGTAGTCGCACAGCGCCGGAAGGTAGGCGCCGCCGGCCGTCGACGCGCCGTGCACGACGGCAATCTGCGGGATGCCGGCGGCCGAAAGGCGTGCCTGGTTGGCAAAGCTGCGGCCGCCGTCGACGAAAATCTCACTCTGGTACAGGAGGTTGGCGCCGCCGCTTTCCACCAGATAGACGAGGGGCAGCCGGCAGCGCGCGGCGATTTCCTGCGCGCGAAGGAACTTCTTCAAACCCATGGGCGAGATGGTTCCGCCCTTGAGAGCGCTGTCATTGGCGATGATGACGCAGCGTTTGGCCGCTACAGTGCCAACACCGACGATCATGCCGCCGCCCAGCACGGACTTCCGGCCATCGTCGTCGTGCATGCCCAGGCCGGCCAGCGTACACAGTTCGAGGAAGTCCGAGCCCGGATCGAGCAGTTGCGCGACGCGCTCGCGCGGCAGCAACTGGCCGCGCTGTTCGAATTTCTCACGACGGCTGTTGGACTCGGCGACGATTCGCAGTTCCAGCCCCCGCACGTCATCGAGCAGGGCTTGCATGCGGCCGGCATTGGCGGCGAAGGCGGGCGAGGCGGACTGCAGATGTGACGTCAGCGGGTGCATGGCGTATCCCGGCGTGCTGTCGCACAGTTCCACATTGGCACGGCAATCAGCATGGGCGGTACGCTCCGGACGCTGGCGTAGGGATTGCCGGATTCGGCCATAGCCTGACGTTAACGTCAACCTGCTTTCCGACTCGGCAGAAATTTGACCGTCACGGCGACCGTTGCTACGGTGGCTCCGCGTGTCCGTCGAGCGCTGGAGCCATCACCCATGACCCGCCGGGGGAAAACCCCTTCCAAGAACCAGGCTGCCGCGGCGCAGAAAGCCCTGGATACCCACCGCGAGACCGTTGATGGCGACTTGTTTGGCATCGCCGACCTGTGCCGTGAATTTGACGTCACCGCGCGCGCGCTGCGGTTCTACGAGGACAAGGGCCTGTTGGCGCCGCGACGTATCAACGGCACCCGGATCTACAGCCGGCGTGACCGCGCGCGGCTGGCGTTGATCCTGCGTGCCAAGGCAATCGGCTCGCCGCTGGAAGAAATTCGCCACTATCTCGATCTCTACGGCGACCATGGCGAAGGCCGCGTGCAGCAGCTGACCTACGTCGTCACACGTACCGATGCGCTCATGCAGGAGCTGCGTGAGAAACGCGCCAATATCGACGCCCTGCTGGCAGAGCTGCAATTGATCAATGAAAACTGCCAGCGCCAGCTCGACGAGCGCCGTCGCGGCGGCGCTCCACGCAGCGTCGCCGTCGCACGCTGACGTCGAGCCCGCTAGCGGTGCTGCAGTGCAGCGCCGCGGCGCTGACCTCCGGCACTTGTCCCGCAGGACAAGCGGATCTAGCCTCGCGGGACGCTTATGCCGAAGCAACCACGGGGGTGGCCATGCGTAGTACGTCCCGGCGTCATTGTTTTGTCGTCTTCCTGGCGCTCTGCGCCGGCGCAGCGGCGTCACCGGCGCTCGCGGTCGTCGGTGAAAGCCACCTGTTCGCAGGCATCGTGCACGAGGCACCGTATTACACCCCGGGCGTGACGGTGAGTTTTGGTACGCCGAACGGGCAGGGCGATGCGGTCACCGACAACAGTCGCGCGGCCATGCTCATGCCGATCGCCTGCACGGCAAACAACCTGCGCGTGAGCGTATCTTCGACGGATCTTTCCTACGCCAATGCGACCGTCACCCTGGTCCGAAATGACACGCCCACGGCGCTCAGTTGCACGACCGCGGGCGGCAGCTGCGCAAATACCGCCACCAATGTGTTGATCCTGGCTGGCGATCGCATCTCCCTGCAGATTTCACCCGGGCTTCCACAGCGGCCGCTGACCAACGACGATTCGGAAATCAAGGTCAAGATTCCCTTCTCCTGGCGCTGCGTGGAGTAGGCCATGGCCACGATCCGACCTTACGCGCTCCTTACGTCGGTGCGGGGACGGTGCCTGTTCGTCGCCGTCTGCGGGATGTTCGCGGCGACCGCCCAGGCCCAGGTGACCGACCGCCTGTTCGCCAATGGCTTCGACAATCGCCATACCCACGTCTTTTCCGGCGTGATCCAGGAGTCTCCCTACTTCGGCTCGCCCGACAGCTATGGCTTGCCCAATGGGCGCAGCGATGCGATGGCGTCGCCGGTGAACGCCAGGCTGCGGGTAGACCGCAACTGCGAAGCGAGCACGCTCTACGCGCAGCTGCATTCGACGGAAGCGACCTACACCGGCACGACGATCCTCCTCAATGTCAACGGCCTGGACACGTTGCTGGCCTGCAACATGTCCAATGCATTGCCGACGTGCTCGGATACGGTGCACAAGATCGGCCTGGGTCCCAACGACACTGTCACGCTGGTGATCACGCCCAAGATGCCGTCGCGTCCGTTGACCAATGTCGATACGGAAATGAAGGTCGTCGTGCGGTTCGGCTGGACCTGCCGCGAATTCTGATTGTTTCCCCGGGCGGACGACGCGCAGGCGCCGTCCGCCCTCCCCGGTTATTCGAGTCCGTCGAAACCGTCCTGGAACACGAAGTCGCCCAGCGCATCGCTGTCGGTGGCGCTGTTGTCCGACAGGTTCACTTCGTGCGTAGCAGGGGCGGGACTGACCGTAACCATGTATTGCAGCGGTGAGGTCGCGGCGGCAGTTGGCGTTGCCGTCACTAGCAGCGTCACATCGGCTCCGGCCTGGAGATCCAGCGAAAGGTCAATGGCCGCCGCGCCATTGGCCGGCGCGCAGCTGGCTCCGGCGGAGGGCTGGCAGGTCCAGCTCACGCTGCCGACATTGGCGGGCATCTGGTCCCTCAGTCGCGCGCCCGTGATGGCATCGGGTCCGGCGTTGTGCACGTGTATCGTCCAGGTGGCCGGCTGATCGACGGTGACCCAGTCGCGGCCGTTGCCGACAGTGACCTGCAGGTCGGCGTTCACGGTTGCCGCTGGTACGTCGATCGCGAACGTGGCGCTGCGCATGGCGCCTTGTGGATCGGCTACCGTCATGGTCACCGTGGCACTGCCGCTCGCATTGGGCAGCGGCGTGGCGACCAGCGAGCGGATGGCGCCGTTGCCGGTCACGGCGAAGGCGGCCGGCGGAAGCAGGGCCGGGTTGGTGGAGTCGAAACTCAGTACCAGCTGCGCCGGCGTTGTTTCGATGTCGGACATGGCAAAGAACAGCGAGGCAGTCGCACCGTTCTCCGGCGCGGTCGTGTTGCCCGGCGCAATCACGAAGGGAACATCATTGACGGGGTTGATGGTGAGCGTCAGCGTTGCTACGCCATTGGTACCACCGGCGACCGGATCCTGGGCCGTCAGGGTAATCGTGACGGTGCCGAAAGCGTCCTGCGCCGGTGTGATGGTGAGCGTGCGGTCAGCGCCCGTGCCGTTCACGACGAGGCCACCTTGCGGAACGATTCCGGTGTTGGACGAACTGGCGGAGAGCACGACATCGTCGGGCCCGGATTCGACATCGCCGACGGTGTAGCTCAGTGGCCCGAGTACAGTGTCTTCGTTCATGGACTCAGTGTTCGTGCCGTCGATCGTCGGGGCATCGTTCACGGCGTTCCAGGTCAGGTCGAAACTGTCCTGCTGCACATTGCCATCGGGATCCACCACCGTGAGCTGGATCGTGGTGCTGCCCGCAGCCTCCGTCGCGGGTGTTGCGGTAAGTGCGTAGCCTTGCAGTTGCGCGGAGATCGCGATGTTCTCGTTGGGCAGGACGGTGGTGTCCGAGCTGGTTGCCACGAGCGCCAGCTGCCCCTGCGGTGTGTCCGGATCGGAGACGTTCACGGCGAGCGGGCCGGCGACCTGGTCCTCGGGCAGCGTGAGATCACCGGGTGCGGTCAGCGTCGGAACGCCGGTGCCGCGGCGGAACAGGAAGGCATCGGTGACGGCATTGCCGTCGAAGTCCAGGACGTCCGGGGCGGGACTGAGGAACACGATGGATGCGCCGGTCGCGTCGAGCGCAGCCCGTTCGGCATAGGTGCGGGGCGCCAGGTGGCTGTCGTTGAGGCGTGTCGACACCAGGACGCTGACATCGCCTGCGAGTGAATACAGGTACAACCGCTGCTGTGAATCCGGATGGCTCACGCCGGAGGCCACGCTGGCACTGTCACTGCCGTACACGAGGACGTTTCCGTCAACGCTCAGCGTTGGCGACTCGCGGACGGACTGCGCGGCGGTTGTCGGTTGTCCGGCCAGATGACTGACCAGGCGATTGGTGCCCGATACGGCCGACCAGAGAAAGGCATCGTCGGTGAGCGGGTCGTCCTGCTGTCCGTCGATCAGATCCGTCGCTGCGCTGGTGTAGGCCACGAGCGATCCGTCGCTGCTGACCGAGGGTACGGAGGCTGCGCCATCGCCGCTGGGATTGCCGATTCCGTCGGGTCGCTTGCTGATGAGCTGATTAGTGTCGCTGGCGCGTGACCAGCGATAGATCTGCGTCTGCAGACCAATCGGAAAGCCGATATTGTTCTGGAAATTGCTGACGAGATTGGTGCCCTCGCTGGCGTAGACGACGAAATCGCCGGCGGCGCTGATAACCGGCGCCTGGTTGGCAAGGCCGAACCCGCCAGCGGCCGTTGTCGTGCTGCCGAACGTATGGGTGATGAGCCGGCTGCTGTCGCTCTGGGCGTCGTAGAGAAAGATGTCCATCGCGCCGTTGATGTCGGACTGGCCGGTGACGAGGTCGGTGGCGCTGTCCAGGTACGCCACGTAGCGGCCGTCATCGCTGATGGCCGGCGAACGCGCCTGGCCGTTGGCCGTCGCGGTACTGGCAGCTGCCGTGTGCGATACCAGCTGCAGTGTGCTGCTCGCGATGACGTAGCGATAGAGATCACTCACGCTGTTGGTGTCGATCACGCCGGCGATCAGGTTGGTGGAACGGCTCAGGAAAACAACAGCGCTGCCATCGGCGGAAATTCGTGGTGTCGTGGCTTCTTCGTTGCCCACGCCGCCGGCGGACTTGCGGCTGAGCAGCCGCAGCGAGGTTCCGGGGGCTGCGTCGCGATCGAACAACACGACGTCGGGTCGCAGGTTGTTGTCGAGCTCACCATCGGCCAGATCGCTGGCATTGGTTTCGAACGCGATCCAGCGTCCGTCCGCGCTCATGGAGACATTGGTGCTGGTCGTCAGCGCAACACCGCGATTGCCGGCCTGCAAGGCTTGGTTGGGGAGGTGGCTCACCAGGCGCACCTGGCCGGTGGCGCGATCGAGCAGGAACAGGTCATCCTCGCGATTGGTATCGATCTGTCCAGCCACGATGGCCGGTGACCGGCTGACGAACGCAACCCAGTTGCCGTCGCGACTGACCTGCACCTGGCTGGCGCCCATCATCGTTGCATTGTCGGCATTGCTGGCGTGGGCCGTGAGAAGAACCGACACATCCGTGGCGCTGCGCCACAACAGCAGGTCGGTCGCGGCGTTGGCATCCATTCCAGCGCCCGGCATCTCGTCGGATTCGCTGATGTAGAAGATCTCACTGGCATCGAGGTTCGCCGACGGCAGGTAGGACATGCGCTTGCCGGCAACCGCAGGCTGGCCTGGCACGTGGCTGATCAGGCGTGCGTCCGAGGAGAGAGTGGCCAGTTCGGCGAGATACACGTCGTCGCCGAGCAACGGGTCGTCGTCATCGTTGGTGTCCACCTGGCCGGCCACGAGATTCTCGGCACGACTGTGAAACACGATGCGTGTGCCGTCGCCACTGAAGAACCCCAGCTTGCTTTCGTTGCTGCCAGCGGTGGTCGGTGCGCCCGCGGCGTGGCTGACAAGGGTCAGGCTGCTGTTGGTGCGGTCGAAAACGAACAGGTCGTCGGAACGTGAGCCATCCACCTGGCCGGCAATCACATCGGCCGATGCGCTGGTGTGCAGAACGTAGCGCCCATCCGGACTGAGCGACGGATTGCCCGAGTACATGACGCTCGCCTGGGTGTTGCTGACGGCGTTGTGGCTGACCAGGGTGAGGGCGCGCGTGACGCGATCGTAGACATACACGTCGCTGTCGCCGTTTGAATCGCTTACACCGGTGACGAGATTCGTTCCCTGCGTGGTGAAGGCGACTGTCGAACCATCCGCGGAAATCGTGGGGTTGTCCGATGCACCGTTGGCGGCCTGGGTGAAGCCGCTCGCGTTGTGACTGACCAGTGCGGTTGCGCTGTTGCTGGCGGCGGAGCGGCTGAATACGAAGATGTCGACACCGCCGTTCGGGTCGCTCTGGCCCGATATCAGATTTGTGGCGGAGCTGGCGTAGGCTATGTAGTTGCCGTCCGCGCTGATCTGGGGAATGCCGGATCCGCCATCGCCTGCCGTGGTGTCTGAAAAGAGATTGGGGGTATGGCTGACCAGGCGCAACGCCTGGGTGTTGGTGTTGTACAAAAATACATCGAAGCTGTTGTTCGAATCGTCCTGGTCGACGACCAGATCTGTCGCACTGGAGCCGAACGCCAGCCAGGTTCCGTTGGCGCTGAAGCTGGGCGTGCCGGAGAACGAGGCTACGGTGAGTTCGGGATCACTCAGGTGCCGGTCGACCAGGGTCAGCGTTGCCGTCGCGATGTCGTAGACATACAGGCGTTGCGAGCTGTCACTGGGGAGTTCTTCTTCGAGCAGGTCGGTCGCGGTGCTGATGAATGCGACGCGCGTGCCGTTCGCATTGATGATGGGGGTGATCGTGCTGCCGTTGCCCGGAACAGTGGGCAAGCCGTGGCGGTGGGTGATCAAGGTGATCGTGTTGGTGGTGCGATCGAGCAGAAAGCCATCGGCCTGGCCATTGACGTCGAACTGGCCGGGAACCAGGTTGGTGGCGACGCTGGTGAAGACGACCTTGGTGCCGTCCGCGCTCGTGGCGGTTCGGAGCGATGCGGCCGTGGCGCCATTGCCGGCGAGGAAAATCGAGTCGGGTGCACTGCGCGAAACTGCAGAAACCGTTCCGGCCACGGCCGGCGACGCAAACGACAGACTCACGAACAGCGCAGCTAACGCCCGGCTCATGCGCGACATGGTGTGCTCCCCTGTGGTGTGAGCCGGAGCCGCCGTTCCGTGGCCGCACCGACGCCCGCCGCAGTCTGCGCGTTTCTCCCGTTGGGTGGCAATGCTGATGGTCATGCTGCCATCAAGCGGTCGCGACAGTACTAGGACGGCACCACAGGTGCACGCGTCACGGTAGCGAGCTGAGCCATGAACCGCGTGAGCACGGGCAGTGCCACGCCTTCATCGCGCAGTGCAGTCAATCGCTGGCGCAGGGCGGCTTGCGCCGCATCGGCGGCGGCATGGCCGCGTTGCTGGCGAAGGAGTTCCAGATAGAGCTGCGCATCCGCCATGCCCAGGTCCGGCTGCGACAGGCGCACGAACGCATCGTTCTTTCCACTTTCCGCCACATGTGCTTCGAAGGCGCGAAGACTGCCGGCGCGATCACCCAGCGCGGCCGCTGCGGCGGCCGCGAGCAACCGGTCGTCGGGGTGTGGCGCAGGTCGGTCGAGGCACAACCGCCACAAGGCCAGGGCGCGCTCGGACTCACCGCGCGCCAGGGCAATCCGGATGGCGCTGCGCAGCCAGATGGCGAGGCTGCCGTCGCTGCCGTTGCCGAGCGCCTCGGCTGCCTTGTCGGGCAGGCCCAGGTCGAGCAAGGCGTCGGCGAGCAGTGCGCGGGTGTACTCGCTGCTGGGGTCGACGCGCAGGGCCACCTCCAGACGCGCTTGTGCGGCCGTGGCATCGCCGCGGAACCGTTCGAACAGAGCCCATTGCCAATGGCCCTCCAGCAGGCGCGGTTCGAGGGTGATCGCTTTCTGGAACAGGATCGCGGCGTCGGATCGCATCGCCAGCGCATGATCGACGCCAACGTAGACATGCGCGACCGCCGACAAGGGATCGAGCGCCAGCGCCTGCTGGTGCCAGTGAAGGGCTTCGCTGACCTTGCCCTGATAGCTGAGCGATGTTCCCAGCCACATCCGGATCGTGGCGTCCTGCGGCGCCAGCGAGGCGGCGCGCCGGAGCGATTGCTCGGCGTCGACAGCACGACCCTCGTCCAGGGCGAGAAGACCCCGCGCGGCATGCCCGTCGGCGGAATCGGGCGCCAGTCGCAGCGCTTCGTCGATGTGCGGCGACGCCGCCCGGCGCGCATCGGTCAGCGACAGGTTGCTGTATTCGTAGAGCAGCAGCCAGCTGGTGGCCAGTTCCGCGTGCGCCGACGCGAATCGTGGGTCGATGCGCAGCGCGGTTTCGTACTGTTCGATCGACCAGCGCAGCGCTGCTTCGGTGCGGTGGTGGCGCAAGCTGCGTCCGGTGAGGAAGGCGCGATAGGCCGCATCGGAGTCCGTGCCGATCGGCGGTGGCCTGGCAGTGCCGGCACGTGCATCCAGCGCGCCAGCCACGGCCTGGGCGATGCGTTGCTCGGCCGATGCCAGGTCGCCGGTCGCAATCGGGAAGGTCTGCGCCCAGGACTGGAATCCGTCATCGCTGCGAACCAGGCTGGCGTGCAGCGTGAACCCTTCTGCCGTCCGCGACATCACCGCATCGAACACGTGCGTGACGCCCAGCTCCCTGCCGACCCGCTGGACGTCATCCCGATGCGTGGAGGCGACCCGGACCGAGGTCCTGGCGGGGACGCGCAGGTCCGGTTCCTGCGCCAGGCGAATGAGGAGGGCATCGCTCAATCCTTCGGCGATGCGTCGGTCCTCCTCCGATTCACTGCGGATCTCGATTGGCATCACGGCAACCGACGGGCGTTGCGCGGTCGCGGATTGACGCCGAACCACCATGCCGAGCACCAGCACCGTCGCCAGGCACCCCAGCAGCGCGAAGGTGGACAGGCGTCGATGCCGACGCGCCGGCGATCCAGTGTCCGCGCTATCGCCGGGCACCGCGCGCGCTGGCGTTGGTTCGGCCGTCACGTCAACGCCCAGGCGGTACCCCTGCCGATGCACGGTCACGATGACCTCATGCGCATCGTCGCCCAGTGCCTGCCGGGCGCGCAGGATGCATTGGGTCAGCACGGCGTCGGTGACGGCCTGGCGTGGCCATAGCCGCGCATGCAGCGACGGCTTGCTGACGACAGTGCCGCCAGCTTCGGCCAGGGCCGCCATCAGGGCGAAGGGCTTGGGCTCGATCGGTACCTCGCGTTCGTCGACGAACAATTGCTGGCGGCGCAGATCCAGCCGGAAGCGGCCGAAGCGGTAGGCATCAGCCGTCGGTGCAGGCGTCGCGGACGCGGTGAGAGTCATGGCCGATGAGCCTAACCGTGCGTGGCGGCGCCGTCACCGGGGCCCGTGAGATCTTCGTGAGGTTTTGCTGTTGTGCAGGAATGACCTTCGTGAAGACTTCCCTGGCGCCTTGAACCAGTGTCGGCCGCGGCGGATAGGCCGCCCCCACGCTGCGAGAGTGCCATGATCCTTCCTCTATTCACCCTGCGTCGCTGGCTGTTGCTGGGTGCGTTACTGGCGCCCGGGCTGCTGCCGGCCCAGCCACGACCGGGGCTTGTAACGCTTCCGGACCGCCCGACACTTGCTCCCTCACTTTCCGCTGGCGACGAGGCGCTGTGTCCACGGCCGCGCACACCTCACGTAAAGCCCGATCGCGTGCGTTTCTGGCCAGGGCTCTACCGGGACCGCGTCGTGGTGAAGCTCCGGGATGGCGGGCGGCTTTATGGCGGCGACGGCGCTCGCGCTGCGACGTTTGCAGCGTCCTCGCCGATGGCCGGGGTGATCGGAATGCAAATCGACGAATTGAATCGACTGTTGGCCGATCGTGCGGTGCGCGGCGTGCGCCCCTATTTTTCCGACCCACCATCCCGCCTTGCGGCACTGCACGAGCAGGCGCAGGCGCGCTCCTGTCGCCAGATGCCGCGCCTGGACAGTTACTACTGGATTTACCTGGATCCCTCCGTGCAGGGCGAGGCCATCGCGACACGCCTGAACCAGTCGCCGCTCGTGGAGGTGGCCTACCTGCCGCCGTTTCCCCGCAATGCCGACGTGCCACCGCAGACGCCTGACTTCGAAAGCGGGCAGGGTTACCTGAGACCGGCGGCGGACGGCGGTATCGACGCCGTCTCTGCCTGGGAGTTGGCCGGTGGCCGGGGCGCGGGCATGCGCATCATCGATATCGAAGGCAACTGGAACGTGGACCACGAGGATCTGCCCAAGCCTTTCTGGTACTCCGGCGTGCCGTTTCTCAACGAGATCCTCAGCGGCGTCAACGCCGGCGATCTGAAGACTCACCATGGCACATCCGTGGTCAGCGAGCTGGTCGCCAAGGACGACGGCCATGGGGTAACGGGCATCGCCAGTGACGCCAGCTGGGGTGCCGCCTCCACGATTTCGCCCAATGCGTTGCGGGCGGTACTGGGGGGCGGTTCGGCGATCCACGACGCCAGCGTCGCGGACGCCGTGATCCGCGCAACCGAGCCGTTGCGCCCGGGCGACGTGATCCTGATCGAGCAGCACTCGCCGGGGCCTCCGGTGGGGGCGGCCTGTTCGTGCCGTGGCGACGGCGAGGACTGCAGACAGTTCGAGTTCGTGCCCATGGAATATTTTCCCGACAGTTTTGACGCCATCAGCACGGCAACGGCTGCTGGCATCATCGTCGTCGAGGCTGCCGGCAACGGCGAAATGGATCTGGACCGCGCCGAGTACGAGAACCGGTTCGACCGGACACGCCGGGATTCCGGTGCGATCCTCGTGGGCGCGACGGTCGGTGGGCGCCGGGAGCGTGCCTGTTTCAGCAATCACGGCGGTCGCGTGGATGTAAACGGGTGGGGCAGCGGCGTGATGGCGGCAGGCCATGTCGATCGCGAAGGCGACGACAGCGACGTGAACATCCGCGTGAACGGCAGTGACGTCAATCAGTTCTATACCCGGGCATTCGGCGGTACGTCGTCGGCCTCACCCATCGTGGCGGGTGCGGTGCTGTCGATCCAGGGTGTGATGAATGCCAGCGGGCATGGCGTGTTGACGCCGGAGCAGATGCGTCGGCTGTTGGTGGAAACGAGCAACGCCGGTGGCGCGCTCGTGGGAGCCGGCATCGGCGGGCGCCCGGATCTGCGTCGCGCGCTGGCCGATTTCGACAGCGTGACGATCGCCGTTGGTGGCAGTGGTGGATCGCCATTCCAGTTGCGTTGCCCCCAGGGCCAGCTGCTAGTCGGGGTGCGCGGTCGCGCCGGACTGTTCATCGACCAGCTGCAGGCTGTCTGTGCCTTCGCCGACGGCAGCGACAGCAGCACCGCGAGCGTTGGCGGGACCGGCGGCGAGGCATTTGCCCGCCGCTGCCAGGATGGGCGTGTCGTCGTCGGTATGCGGGGCCGCTCCGGTGCCTTTGTTGACCAGCTGCAACTGGAATGCGCGCCGTCGGCCGATCCGGAGGATCGCCGCACGACCGATACCGCCGGTGGCGAATTCGGCGCGGTGTTCGGCCCGGTCCGTTGCCCCGAAGGGCGACTGGCCGCGGGTTTCAAGGGGCGGGCCGGGGCTTACATCGATCAACTGCAGTTGCTTTGCACCACCAAGCCAGCCGACGCTACCGTGGATACACCGTGGACCAGCCGCGCCGTCGGCGGCAATGGCGGCGTGGCGACGACGACGAAGTGCGGCCGGGGTGAAGTCATGGCCGGGGTTTTCGTCCGCAGCGGCGCCGTCATCGATGCGATAGCACCGCGTTGCGTGAAGACGACGGCAGGTGGCCGTTGGGACGGAACACCGTCGAACGCAACCGTCGTCGGTGGCAGCGGTGGAACGGCAACGCGGCTGACCTGTGCCCGCGACCAGGCCGTCAGCGCGATTTCCGGCCGGGCGGGGGCACTCGTCGACCGCCTGCGCGTGCGCTGTTCGCCATTGGCGTCTGCCAGCACGGTCACCGATACGTCGTCGCTGCTGGGTGGCGCCGGCGGAAATGGTGGCGCGGAATTCGGTCGCATCGAGTGCCCGGCGCGACTGGCGGCGACGGGATTCGCGGTGCGCCGAGGAGGTGTGGTGGATCAGCTCAAGTTGATCTGTGGGCGATAGGTGATTGCTTCGTGGCGTGACATGTCGCGCGCTTGACGTGCGGCCCCTGAGTTGGCCGCACGTCACGTCTCACCAGGCGTGGCGTCGATATGCGATGGAGTGGCAGCAGCACGCACCGCATCGCGACAGCGAGAGGTGGCTGGATCTTGCACGTAGCGTTGCGGCAGCATCCGCCGTCTGGCAACGTTAGGTACCGCAGTCGAAACTCGACCAAGGCTTCTCGTGAGAACCAGTGCCGCCCATGTCAATGCAATTGACGCATTGATGGTGTTCTGCTTCGATGGCGAGGAGCAAGTTGCCAGTCTCTCCCGGGTTTCGGTTCCGGCGTTCCCCTGCTACTTCGATGATCAAGACTTCGGCAATATCGGCTCTGACTATTTTTACGGTGTTGCCTGTGTGTTCAAGACATACGTCGGCGCGTTATGGGACATTTTCCCCGGTGACGCGGACGCGTCTGCGTTGATGGATTTCAATCATCGCCTAGATGTCTTCATGGCGCATGCGAACGCGGCAAGTTGCTCTGCTGCCGCTGTACTTTCCAGCGACGACTGGCGTCGACTGCGCAACGATGCGCGGAGGGCTGCGCAGGAGCTCGACATACAGATACCTGAGCGGATTCCCATTCTGGACGTAGGAGCGTTGGTCTCCCCAACGGAATTCCGGGGCTCTCAATCCGTGTGAAACGGTTGGCATCGCCGAAAATTTCTGCGCGCCGTCTCGTACTCCTACCTGCCGGCCGGTACCATCGGGCCGTTGCCTTCCAGGAGAGACCATGCATCGCGCCCGCCGGAATCATCGTTGCCTGCTTGCCATGTCCCTTGCCGTATCCGCGGTGCTGCAGGGCTGCAATTCCGAGCAGCGGGCCAAGGCGGCAATCGCCGAGACAGATGCCTGGTGCCAGGCCAATCCGGTACCCGCATCCCTGGGGCCGATCACTGCCAGGTCCGTCTATGCGGATCCTCACGCGCTGACGACGACGGCGGCGCACTGGGCGGTGGGGTTGATGCTGCGTGACGGCGTCGATTTTGTCGAGAGCAACGCATCGATCGCGCCCCAGGCGCCGGGAACGGGCCAATATGTGCGGTTTCGTATTGGCAAGGCGGGCGAGGCGACCTGTCTGCGATATGCGAACCGGGCGCCAGCGCCGCCGGGACCGATGCGCAATCCGGCGAGCTGGATCGACCTCGGTCTGCGCGCGGACGAATGCCTGGCGGCGGAACGTGTCGCGTCCCTTACCAGCGAGTATCGCGTCACGGTGGACCCGGTGACGGAAGGGCTGCCGGATCTCTCGGGCCTTCCGATGACCCAGCATCGCCTGCGCATCCGGGTCAAGAACGCTGCTACCGGAGAGGTGGCCTACGAACTCGCGCGCGGCTACGGCTACATACACGATGCGTTCGACATCCCCTTCGGCTGCCTGCGACTGGATGAGATGCGTCGCATGGAACAGGGATTGTTCCGCGGCGATCCTTCCAAGGCGCGTTCGCCGGGAGGGTCCGTCGCGATTGTCGAGCCCGCGGAGGTGCCTGTACTCGAACGCGACCCGGTGGCGGAGTCATCAACCGGCATCGCGCACCAGCCAACCACCCGGGCTGCAGTGGAGGAGCGGCAGAAACGCTCGCAGGCCGCAACCGTGGATGGGTTCGACGTGTTCCTCGACGGCGCCAGCGAGCTGGATGCAGGAAACCAGGGCGTCGTGCATCCCGCCTGGAAGCGTTACCTCGAATGGACGTCGGAGGGAACCTATGTCCGCACACGCATGGCGTGGTTGGAAGGGCAGCCTTATGGTGTTCACGAGCGCCCCATCCGGCTCTACGACCTGGGCGATCGCATCGGCGTACTGGCGGTGATCTGGCAATACGCGCCGGACGTGCGCGATCGCGCCCTGCTGTCGTGGGCGGAGTTCTCCCGGAGCAATGGGCACCTCGTGCGGCGCGTCCAGGGCAGTTTTCCGGTGGAAAGCCGCTTCCAGGTCGCCGGAGACAGTCTCGTCGAAGCCATTACGCCGATCGACGGCGGCTTGCGCTTCACTGTGGCCGAGGTCACTTCCATCGGCCCGAAAGGCGAGACCGGAGGGACATGGATCCTGCGGGAAACGCCGTACCGGTGGGATTTCCAGGCGTCTGCGCCGTAAGGGCTGCTTTGGCACATCCTCGGGATCTTGTGAACCCGGTAAATTTCGACCCTATTGAACAGCCCGGTCACGCTATGTCACATCGCTGTGCAGAAAGCCTGGAGAGTGCTCGCTTTCCCTCAGGCTAGAGAACGCGGCAGATTGGCAATGCCCGGGCCGTGTGGAAGGGCGCCGTCGACGCTGCCGTAGTCCATCACGTATCAGCAGCCAGGCGTGGGGGCGGCCGAGCGCCCGCTGGCGCCTCGATCGTGGCGGTTGCCTATGGTCGACGCGTCGGCACCGTTACGCCAATGTTCTCAATATCCGGATGACCTGGTCGACCGCGATCACAACGTTCACCATCTCGTCCATGGATGGCGATTCCGACGTCTTGCTGACGACACCCAGCGCGGATTTGACGACCTCGGTGGCGCGCAGCAGGGATTCATCCGGCACGCCGGCCCATTCGGTCGGGCCAAAGGCCATGTCGTGCAGCGCGAGCGTCAATCGAAAGCTGAGAGAAGCGGCGAGGTGCGCGACTGCCAAGTCCGGATGAATGGCGAGCGTCGCCAGGTTGCGACAGAGGTCGCCTAGCTTGGCGGGAAGATCCGGAGCGACGTGGTCGGTGGCCATGCGAACACCGCTACAGGGGTGGCGGAGTCATCTTGCCCGAAGCGCCGGTGCCGCGTCACTGCCGAACACGCCGCGAAACCAGTCGGCGCGCGGGTTCCGGAACCACAGTGCGAATTCGTCGGCATCAAGCGCCGCCAACTGGTTTAGTGGCAGCCTGTACCGCTGGAACAGGGCCAGCAGCTCGCGCAGGCCTTCTTCGTCAAGAAGCGAAGTGGCGATGTCGATGTGAAGAAGCTTATGGTGCCCGTCGACGTGGGCGACGAATGGCAGGCTCTTGAGCCAGGTGAAGAAAGCTGTTTCGTCGCCGAGGGAAAGGAAGGTCACGTCGGTGGCTTCCAGGCGAACGGTGTCGGGCAGGGACGTCATGACAAGGTGCCTCCGTGGCAGTTGCCGCAGGCCTATCGTACTGCTGGCCAGCCCTGGTGGCGCGCATGCGTTTGAGCACGCCCGGTTCAGAGACTATGTTCGGGTCCGTCGGGCGTTCCGCCCGGGAGGATCTGCCTGATGCGATTTTCGAGCGGTCTCGCCGGCGAAGCACTGATCGTCGTGCTGGATGGCGTGGATCGGTTGAGCCAGGAGGATCTGGACGAACTTCTGGCGGTGCAAAACCTGGAGGCGATGGCACTGGTCTACGACATCCTCGTACCGCGCAGCCGACGGATTCATCCGGAGTATCCCGATGTCCGGATCGTGCAATTTGTCCGCCAATACCTGGTTCGTTGCGTTGTGGAAAATGTGTCGACGTGGGCCGGCGATGTGCATTCGCGCAGTGAAGCGTGCCGGGAGGCGGCGTGCCTGGTGGCCAAGGCTTGGGCGGGTGAGCCGGGCTGGCCGGATATCGGCCTGGACTGGGCGCGCGAGCTCTACCAATCGACATCGGATGCTGGCGTCAGGGAAGCCCTCGAGACCTTCTTCTACATCGATGGCACGGATGCCGCCAGGCAGGAGTTCCGACGCTGGAACAACGATACGGTCATGATGGGGGCGCTCGAGCGCATTCGCTTGCTTTAGGTGGAGCAGGGGGGCGCTGTCCGGTACGATCGCGGCCCCGGCCGGCATCGATCGATAGGCGTTGCTGGCGTGCGTGCTGGCTGCTGTCGGCGTGTGGCGTGGTCGTGCGAATGGCATTCCCGGAAACCCCTCTTTGGCGCCTAGATAGGACGCGGATACGCGTCGATGGCCATCGCGCGCGGTGACGCCACGACGAGGTCGGATGCGATTGGCACAGTGCGCAAGTGAGGACGGCAGCGTTGAGTGCGGTGGCGGATTCGCCGAAGTGCTGTCGCAGGCATTGGCCAAAAAGAAACCCGGGCTTTCACCCGGGTTTTGCAGATGGTGGAGGCGGCGGGAATTGAACCCGCGTCCGAAGGCCCTACGTCCCCGGCTCTACATGCATAGCGCACTGTTTGATCTCGTTCTCCGGCAACACAGCGTGCGAAGCGCACCGGACAACCAGCCCGATTGGAGTTAGCCGATGACCGTCAGGCGGCAAGCATCAGCGATCCTGTGATGATGACCGTACATCCACGAGCACAGGCACAAGTGGGTTCCGGGCTAGGCCTTAAGCGGCCAGAGCGTAGTTGTCGTCGTTGGCAACTATGAGTTTTGCCGCTGGATTAACGAGGAAAGCTGCCCCCTCGGCATGCACCAAGTGATTTCGAAGCCCCCGTCGAAGCCGATCGCCCCCGGGGTTCTTGATCACCGCGGGAGTATATGAGGTCGGTGCCGTCGTCTTCAATGGTGGCTGTCGCCGATTGTTGGACGAGGGCCTCCTGGCGGCGGCGCTCGTCGCGTTGGCGACGGGCGCGGATCAGGCCGCGGCGGCTAGGCATCGCGGTTGTGCGAGCGCATGACGCGCTGCTTTTCCCGGTTCCAGTCGCGTTCTTTCTCGGTCGCGCGCTTGTCGTGTTCCTGCTTGCCGCGCGCCAGGCCCACTTCCACCTTGACCCGGTTGCTCTTCCAGTAGAGCGCGGTGGGAATCAGCGTATAGCCCTTGCGCTCCACCGCACCGACGAGTTTGTCGATCTGCTCGCGATGCAGTAGCAGCTTGCGGGTACGCCGATCCTCGGGCACCACATGGGTGGAGGCGGAAATCAATGGGGTGATCTGTGCGCCGAAGAGGTAGATCTCGCCGTCCTTGATCAGGGCGTAGGCGTCGCCGAAGTTGATGCGGCCGGCACGCAGGCTCTTGACCTCCCATCCTTCCAGGGCAATGCCGGCTTCGTAGCGCTCGTCGATGTGGTACTCGTGCCGGGCGCGCTTGTTCAGCGCGATCGTTCCCGAGCCATCCTTGTCTTTCTTGTCCTTGGGTTTGGCCATCTTCGTTAGAATCCGTAGACGTTCCACTCCGGAACGAACGCCGGCGGCAATACCGCGGCCGGGAGCGATCGAGCCTGTCGAGTGATCAAGATCCGTCGCAGCGCCATGGTGCGCTACAGTCCGAGCCAGATGTTTGATCTGGTCAATGAAGTCGAAGCATATCCGAAGCGGTTCTCCTGGTGCGCCACTGCCACGGTGCTGGCCCGCGAGGAAAACGCCCTGAGCGCGCGGCTGGAAGTGCGGGTCGCGGGAATTACCCAGGCCTTCACCACGCGCAACACACTGGAGCGTCCCGACCGCATCGCCATGCATCTGGTTGACGGGCCCTTCAAGACACTCGAAGGGGTGTGGACGTTCACCGCGCTGGGCGATATCGGCTGCAAGATCGCGCTGGCGCTGGATTTCGAGTATTCCGGGCGGCTCGTCGGCTCGGCCCTGCGGCTGGGTTTCCAGGGGCTGGCGGATCGCATGGTCGATGAATTCTGCCGCGAGGCAACGCGCGCCTATGGCTGAACAGATCGAGGTCGAAGTCGTGTACGCGACACCGGATCAGCTGTTCCGCAGAACGGTGTCGCTGGCGGAGCCGGCAACAGTCGCCCAGGCAATAGCCGAATCCGCCGTGACTGCGCTGGTGCCAGCGTTGGACCTGGCGGCCAGCCGCCTGGGCGTCTTCAATCGCCCGGCGACGCTCGAAACCGTGTTGCGAAATGGCGATCGCGTCGAAATCTACCGGCCACTGATCGCCAATCCGAAGGAAGTACGCCGGCAGCGCGCCCGGAAGTAGGGCGCGGTGCGGGCAGGGCGGCGACGAATCAGCCGCGACGCTTTTTCTTGTCCTGGCCCGGGCGCTTCTCGTCCGGGAACTCGATGCGATACTTCTTCGCATCCTTGATGAGCTGCTCGGCGTTCTCGGGGAAGTAGTCGCCTTCGATGCGGGCCAGGGCTTCGTTCTCGAAGGTGAGGGTGAGGTTCTTGGTGTCGATCTTGCCGCCGCGGCGCTGGATCGAGGAGACATAGTCCCAGCGATCGCGCTCGAACGGGCTGGTGATCGAAGGCGTGCCCAGCAGCAGGGACACCTGGCGCTTGCTCATGCCGGGCTTGAGCTGATCCACCAGTTGCTTGGTGAGAAGGTTGCCTTGCTGGACGTCGGGACGGTAGATCAGGCCGCAGCCACTGAGGGCAATTGCTACGCAGACAGCCAAGAGTGGGCGGGCAAAACGCGTCATTGCGACGATCCGGTCAGTCATGGAAGGCGCGGATGATACACTAAGGGCGCAGCGCGAATTGGCATCCTGGCGCGGGTCCCGCCGCGGGAGCCAAGGACGACACCCCGCGCCCTTGCTCTTGATCTGCAACGATTTTCCAGCTTGCCGGCGGCGAAAGGCCCCGCGCAAGGTGAATCGTCGCGAAATGGAGCCGGCCGACATCGGCAGTGTCGCGCCATTCACCCGCTGCAGGCGCAAACAGGAGACATCATGGAATCGCAGGATTTGCGCAAGGTCGGACTGAAAGTCACGCATCCGCGCGTTCGTATTCTCGGCATCCTTGAAGATGCCGACGGCAAGCATCTCACCGCGGAAGACATCTATCGCGAACTGCTTTCGCACCAGGACGACATCGGGCTTGCCACCGTGTACCGCGTCCTGACCCAGTTCGAAGCGGCGGGGCTGGTGCTCAAGCACAATTTCGAAGGCGGCCAGGCGGTGTATGAGCTCGACCGCGGCAAGCACCACGACCACATGGTCGATATCGAGTCGGGCAAGGTGATCGAGTTCACCAGCGAGGAGATCGAGCGACTCCAGAAGGAGATCGCCGACAAGCACGGCTACGTGCTGGAAGAACACAGCCTGGTGCTGTACGTGCGCCCCAAGAAAAAGCGCTGATCGCCTCTGGTGAGGACGACAAAGGCGGCTTCGGTCGCCTTTGTCGTATCTGCGCGGCTGCGGTTTGCGGGGACTACTTGGTGGCGCGATCGAGCATCTGGCGGGCGTGAGCCAGCGTTTCCTTCGTGATCTCGATGCCGCCCAGCATGCGTGCGATCTCCTCGCGACGGGCCTTGTCGCCCAGCGCCTCGATCCGCGTCAGCGTGGTGCCGCCGTCGTTGTCCTTGCTGACGCGGAAATGATGGTGCCCCTGGGCGGCGACCTGCGGCAGGTGAGTCACGCACAGGGCCTGTCGGCTGGCGCCCAGGCGGCGCAGCTTCTGGCCGACGACCTCGGCCGTCGCGCCGCCGATCCCCGAATCGACTTCATCGAACACCATCGTGCCGACCTCGTCCAGGCCCAGCGCGGCCACCTCGATCGCCAGGCTGATCCGGGACAGCTCGCCGCCGGACGCGACCTTTCTTAAAGGGCGCGGCACCTGGCCCTGGTTCGCACAGACCAGGAACTCGCAACGCTCTGCGCCGGCGGCGTCCGGGTCATCTTTACCGTGGGGTTCCAGGTCGACGCTGAACACGCCGCCGGACATGCCCAGTTCCGCCATCAATGCACTGACTTCCTGTCCGAGACGCTCGGCCGTTTCCCGGCGCAGCCGGGACAGCAGGGCGGCCGCGCGCTTGTACTGCTCCAGGACGACCTGCCGTTCGCGCTGCAGCTCGGCGAGCACAGTGCCGGCATTGCGCAGCGTCTCCACTTCATGGCGCAGGGCTTCGGCGTGTGGTTTGAGATCAGCCATCGACAGGCGATGCCGGCGGGCCAGCTCGTGCAACTTCGACAGCTGCGACTCGACTTCTCCGAGCCGTTCCGGATCCAGGTCGAGGCTGTCCTGGTAACGCCCGAGTGAATCGGCGACCTCGCCCAGCTGAATCTCGGCCGCCTCGATCAGCTCCGCGGCACCGGCGAGGGAAGGATCCAGTTCGGCCAGCCGGGCCAGTTCCGTGCGGGCCCGCACCAGCGACCGCCGAACGGCGAATTCACTATCGCCATCAATGAGTTCCGCGACATTTGAGCTGCCCTGCAGTAACTGCCCTGCGTTGGCGAGCCGCTTGTGGGTGTCATTGAGCTCCGCCAGCTGCTCCGCCGTAAGGGCGTGGCGGTCCAGTTCGTCGAGCTGGCGCTCCAGTAGCCCCAGTCGTTCGGAGTGGTCGCCGCTGCCGGCGATGGCATCGATCTGCTTGCCGATGTCGCGCCAACGCCGCGCCGCCGCGGCCACTTCTGTCGTTGCGTCGGCGTGCTGGCCGTAGGCATCCAGCAGAGCCATCTGGTGAGTACGGTCGAGCAGGGCCTGGTGCTCGTGCTGGCCATGGATCTCGATCAGGAATTCGGCCAGCGTACCGAGCTGGCCAAGGGTGACCGGACGGCCGTTGATCCAGGCGCGCGAGCTGCCTTCCACGCGGATGACGCGGCGCAGCTGGCAGGCGCCGTCGTCGTCCAGGTCCTCGCTCTTGAGCCAGGCCTGGGCGGCGGGGGTGGTCGTCAGGTCGAACTCGGCAGCCAGCTCGGCGCGGTCGCAGCCCTGGCGCACGACGCCGGCGTCTGCGCGCGTGCCGGACAACAGGAGCAGTGCGTCGACCATCAGGGACTTGCCGGCACCGGTTTCGCCGGTGACGACGGTCAATCCGTTCTGGAAGCTGATGTCGGCCTCGCCGACGATGGCGAAATCCTTGACGTACAGGGAACGCAGCATGCCCGGGTCCGTGATATCGGCAGACCACAAACTCTAGCAGGATGCTGTCGCAGGTTGAGAGACAGCCCCGCGGGTTACCGGGGTGGACGACGGCTTGCCGAGTGCCGCGCGCCGTGTATCCTCCGGGGCAATGTCCCGTACCAGTTCGACCCACCCCTGGATCCCCGCGCTCGCCAGCTGCTGCGGACGCTGATCGCCCAGTACGTCGTTGACGGCCAGCCCGTCGGCTCCCGCACCCTGGCCCGGTCGTCCGGGCTGGATGTGAGTCCGGCGACGATCCGCAACGTCATGTCAGACCTGGAAGAACTGGGTCTGGTCGCCGCGCCGCATGCATCGGCAGGCCGGGTGCCGACAGCCCAGGGCTACCGCGTCTTCGTCGACAGCCTGCTGGAACTGCGGCCGCTGGGCGAACCGCAGGTGGAGGAGCTGCGCCGCGAGCTGTCGGCTGTCGCGCCGACGCCGGACCTTCTCAACAGCGCCTCGTCGCTGCTGTCGCAGCTCACCCATTTCGTCGGTGTCGTGACGGTGCCCCAGCACCAGGAAGTACCGTTCCGCCACATCGACTTCGTTCCGCTGGACGCCCGCCGGACGCTGGTCATCCTGGTCTTCACCGACGGCCAGGTGCAGAACCGGGTCATTGAACTGGAGCGGGCCTACTCGGCATCGGAGCTGGAGCAGGTGGCCAACTACCTCAATGCCCAGTTTTCCGGGCAGCGCCTGGACGAGATCCGACTGCGCCTCCTGCGGGAAATGCAGGAAACCAGTGCCCAGCTCAACCGCCTGATGAGCGCGGCGGTGGATGTCGCACAGCGCGCGTTCGACGCCGCTCCCCAGCCCGATGTCTTCGTGGCCGGCCAGACTAATCTGATGGGCGTGCAGGACCTTTCCAACCTCGAACGGCTGCGTGACCTCTTCGAAGCCTTCCAGCGCAAGCGCGACCTGCTGGCCGTGCTGGAACGGTGCGCCCGGGCCGAGGGCGTGCGGCTGTTCATCGGCGAGGAATCCGGGTTTGCCGCCCTGGAAAACTGCAGCCTGGTGACGGCGCCGTATGGTATCGGCGGGCGGGTCCTGGGGGTGCTCGGAGTGATCGGGCCGACCCGCATGGCCTACGAGCGGGTGATCCCGGTTGTGGAGGCTACGGCACAGATTTTGTCGGGTGCCTTGAACCGGGCGCACACGCCCCAATAGCAAGGCCGCTCGCCAAACCGTATCATCCCGCGCCCCGTGGGGTACGGGACCGAACTCGCCGGAGTCTTAATGCAAAACATCGATCCGACCGCGTCCGCAAGGGCGGACGGCCCTAACAGTGGTTTGTCCGACGCCGAAGCCGCCGTCAATGCGGACATCGAGGCCCTGAGCCAGCAGCTGGCCCAGGCCGAATCTGCCGTGGCCGACATGCGTGATGTCCTGTTGCGTGAACGCGCCGAGCTGGAGAACCAGCGCCGCCGCCTGCAGCGCGACCTGGAGCAGGCGCGCAGGTTCGCCAACGAACGTCTGCTTTCTGACCTGTTGCCCGTGTGCGACAGCCTGGAGCGGGGCCTGGCCATCGAGACGGCCGATAGCGCAGCCCTGCGCGAAGGCATGGACCTGACCCTCAAGACCCTGAACAAGGTGGTCGAGGCCAATGGCCTGAAAGCGGTGGATCCGGTCGGACAGCCGTTCAATCCGGAACTCCACCAGGCCATGAGCATGATCGATAGTCCCGATCACGCTTCCGGCACGGTGGTCAGCACGATGCAGAAGGGTTATGTGCTCAACGAGCGTTTGTTGCGCCCGGCGCTGGTTGCCGTGGCCAAGTAAGCACACTTGATTTGACCTTAGGCACCCCTAAATAGCGCGACAGTGGAAGCCGCCACAGGCTTCGAAAGATTTGAGGAGAGCGACAAATGGGCAAGATCATCGGCATCGACCTCGGCACGACCAACTCGTGCGTAGCGGTGATTGAAGGCACCACCGCGCGGGTGATCGAGAATTCGGAAGGAGACCGCACGACGCCGTCGATCGTGGCCTTCACGAAGGACGGTGAAGTCCTGGTGGGTGCGCCGGCCAAGCGGCAGAGCGTCACTAACCCGAAGAACACCTTCTACGCGGTGAAGCGCCTGATCGGCCGCAAGTTCACCGACGCGGAAGTCAAGAAAGACCTGGACCTCGTGCCCTACGGCATCGTCGCCCATGAGAATGGCGACGCCTGGGTGGCGACCTCCGACGGCAAGAAGATGGCACCGCCGGAAATCTCGGCCAAGGTGCTGATGAAGATGAAGAAGACCGCCGAAGACTATCTCGGCGAACCGGTGACCGAAGCCGTGATCACGGTGCCGGCCTATTTCAACGACTCGCAGCGCCAGGCGACCAAGGACGCCGGCCGTATCGCGGGCCTTGAAGTCAAGCGCATCATCAACGAGCCCACCGCGGCCGCCCTGGCCTACGGCCTGGACAAGGCCGGTGGCAAGGACCGCAAGATCGCCGTGTACGACCTCGGCGGCGGTACGTTCGACGTTTCGATCATCGAAATCGCCGATATCGACGGCGAGAAGCAGTTCGAAGTGCTCGCCACCAACGGCGACACCTTCCTGGGCGGCGAAGACTTCGACAAGCGCGTCATCGACTACCTTGTGGAAGAATTCAAGAAGGACCAGGGCATCGATCTGAAGAACGACCCGCTGGCCCTGCAGCGCCTGAAAGATGCTGCCGAGCGCGCCAAGATCGAACTGTCTTCCAGCCACCAGACCGAAGTGAACCTGCCGTACGTCACGGCGGACGCCTCCGGTCCGAAGCACCTGAACATCAAGCTGACCCGCGCCAAGCTCGAAGCGCTGGTGGATGACCTGATCAAGAAGACGATCGAGCCCTGCCGCATCGCGCTCAACGATGCGTCGCTGCGCGTATCGGACATCACCGAAGTCATCCTCGTCGGCGGTATGACCCGCATGCCGAAGGTGCAGGAAGCCGTAAAGGACTTCTTCGGCAAGGAGCCGCGCAAGGACGTCAACCCGGACGAAGCCGTCGCCGTCGGCGCCGCGATCCAGGGCGGTGTGCTCGGTGGCACCGTCAAGGACGTCCTGCTGCTCGACGTGACCCCGCTGTCGCTGGGTATCGAAACCCTCGGTGGCGTGTTCACCAAGCTGATCGAGAAGAACACCACCATTCCGACCAAGGCGTCGCAGGTGTTCTCCACTGCGGAAGACAACCAGTCCGCCGTGACCGTGCACGTGCTGCAGGGCGAGCGCGAACAGGCCCGCTTCAACAAGTCGCTGGCCAAGTTCGATCTCGCCGGTATCGAAGCGGCGCCGCGCGGCATGCCGCAGATCGAAGTCGCCTTCGACATCGACGCGAACGGCATCCTGCACGTCCACGCCAAGGACAAGAAGACCGGCAAGGAACAGCGCATCGAGATCAAGGCCGGTTCGGGCCTGTCCGATGACGAAATCCAGCGCATGGTCCGTGACGCGGAAGCCAACAAGGAAGAAGACCGCAAGTTCCATGAACTGGTCGCCACGCGCAACAAGGCGGACCAGCTGGTCCACGCCACGCGCAGCGCCATCAAGGATCACGGCGGCAAGGTGCCCGACCAGATCGGCCGTATCGAAGAAGCCCTGTCGGACCTGGAAAAGGTCATGAAGGGCGACGACAAGGCGGCCATCGAATCGCGCACGACCAAGCTGGAAGAAACCGCGCAGGCGCTGTTTGCCGCCGCTTCGGCGGGCGGCGACGCCCCGGGTGCGGGCCCGCAGGCTTCGGCCGGTGCCGGCGCTGCTGGCGGTGCGCGCAACGACGATGTGGTCGATGCCGAGTTCACGGAAGTGAACGACAAGAAGTAAGGCGCGGGATGCGCTCAACGAAAACGGACAGCCATGGCTGTCCGTTTTCGTTTTGATTCTGGCTGAGGTGGTGGGGCGTATGGCCGGACGGCTCGTCGAATGGGTTGACGCCATGAACCGTCGCAACCGCACTCAAGACTGCGCGCGGGGACGAGAATGCTTCTGATGGCAATAGGTGTCGGCCGCGAGACTTGGGAACCCTCGATGCAGGAGGAATCCCGTCGCATCCTGGTCGACGTTGTAGGGCCGAAGCAGGGCGCTTCTCAGCGGTTGGATATGATGAGGACTACCGCGCTCTTCACATTTGCACGGGACGCTTTTGGTCAATGCATTGCTGCGTGCCGCGGTTCCCTTTGTCTTTTGGTTTCTGCGAAAGCAAGACATCGCTCTGCTTGCGCTGCTTCGTGAACACGTGAATTTCCAGGCTGATTCGAAATGAGCAAGCGCGATTACTACGAAGTCCTCGGCGTCGAACGCAACGTCAACGACGATGACCTGAAAAAGGCGTTTCGCCGCCTGGCGATGAAGTACCACCCGGACCGTAATCCGGACGCCGACGCGCAGGAGAAGTTCAAGGAGGCCAAGGAGGCCTACGAGGTGCTCTGCGACAAGCAGAAGCGCGCGCTCTACGACCAGCACGGCCACGCCGCCTTCGAGGCCGGCATGGGCGGTCGCGGTGGTGCTGGATTCCACGGCGATGTCGGCGACATCTTCGGAGACATTTTCTCGGACATTTTCGGCATGGGCCGTGGCGGTGGCGCGCAGCGCCCCGGCGCGGCTCCGACCTGCGCTACATGCTTGAGCTCGACCTGGAAGAAGCCGTTTTCGGCATCGACCGCGAAATCGAAGTACCGACCCTGGTCAGCTGCAAGACCTGTACCGGCACCGGATCGGCGGACGGCAAGACGTCCACCTGCAACACCTGCCGGGGGCATGGCCGCGTGCGCATGCAGCAGGGTATTTTCTCGGTGCAGCAGGTGTGTCCGCACTGCGCGGGCACCGGCAAGGCGATCAGCAACCCCTGTCGCGATTGCCGTGGCGAAGGCCGCGTCGAAGACGAGCGCAAGTTGCAGGTGAAGATTCCGGCTGGCGTCGATTCCGGCGACCGCATTCGCCTGACGGGGCAGGGCGAAGCAGGCCCAAGTGGCACCGAGCCCGGTGACCTGTATGTGGAAGTGCGCGTGCGCGACCATCCCATCTTCCAGCGCGAAGGTGACGACCTCTACTGCGAGGTGCCGATCCGCTTCTCGCAGGCGGCGCTGGGCTCGGAACTCAAGGTGCCGACGCTGGATGGCGAGGCCGTCATCACGCTGCCGCCCGAGACGCAGACCGGCAAGCTCTTCCGCCTGCGCGGCAAGGGCGTGCGAAACGTGCGCAGTGGTCGCCTGGGCGACCTGCATTGCCGCGTAGTCGTCGAAACTCCCGTCAAGCTGACCAAGCGCCAGCGCGAGCTGCTCGAGGAGTTTGAGGGAACGTTCGAAGGCTGCGAACCCGGCGCCCATACACCGCGGGCCAGCTCCTGGTTCGACGGCGTCAAGCAGTTCTGGGAGCGGATGACGTCCTGATCGCTGTGGCGGATTGCTGGCCCGTTCCCAGGCCGGCTCCCGCACGCCTGCTACGTTCCTGAAAGCATGCGGACTGTCGGCGGCGAGCCCGATCCGGGGCTTGCACCGAACTCCTGACAGTCTTATGAGGTGACAACGGCCCCCGGTTTGGCGCACCCTCGCGCCTGCCAGCTACTGCCCGGGAGTTCCCTATGTCCTTGTCCAGCCAGACGCCCACCATGGTTGCCGTTCACGGTGCTGGCGGGCGCATGGGACAGGCCATCCTGCGCGCAGCGCCCCTCCAGTCGGATGTCCGGATCAGTGCGGCGCTGGTGCGGCCCGGATCCAGCCTCGAGGACACGCCGATCAGCGCCCTCGTCGGCAACGACGTCGCCGATATCGATTTCCGCGCCTCGCTTGACCCGGACACCCAGCTCGACGCCCTGATCGATTTCAGCAGCCCGCACGCGTTTGATTCGGCCATCGCCCTGGCCGTGGAGCGGCGCGTGGCCTTTATCTGCGGCACCACCGGACTGAGTGAACAGCAGCACGTGACCTTGCACCGGGCGGCTCAGCATATTCCGGTGCTCTGGGCATCGAATTTCAGCCTCGGAATCGCCCTGATGCAGCGCTTCGCGCGCATGGCCGCCCAGCTCCTGCCGACCTGGGACTGCGAGATCGTCGAGATGCACCACCGCCGCAAGGTGGATGCGCCATCGGGTACCGCGCTGACCCTGGGCGAGGCGGTCGCGGCCGGGCGGGGTGTCGCACTCCAGGCTGCCGCCGTGCATGGCCGCGTGGGGCGCGGCAGTCGCAAGGCCGGGGAGATCGGCTTTCATGCCCTGCGTGGCGGTGATGTCATCGGCGAGCATACGGTGATGTTCGTCAGCGAAGACGAGCGGATCGAGCTGACTCACCGTGCCAACAATCGTGACATCTTCGCCAAGGGCGCCCTGGTTGGCGCGCAACGATTGGCCCGGGCGGCCCCGGGGATGTACGGCATGCACGACCTCCTCGACGAATAGACCCGACAAAACCCCGGCGATCCGTGCGGTTATGTTCATAAAGCGGGTGGACACATCCGTCACCTCGCCCTAAAATCGCGCCTCGCCTCGATTCCCTTTTCGCCCGAATCCACGGACTGGTTCCACCAGCCCGCGGGTTTTGTCGCACCTGATTCGGCCAGGTGCCGGGCCCTTAACGCATAAGGCGACAGAATGTCCATGCCCGCTCTTCTTGCACTCGCCGACGGCAGCCTGTTCCACGGGCTTTCGATCGGTGCCGAAGGGATGACCACCGGCGAAGTGGTGTTCAACACCGCGCTTACCGGCTACCAGGAAATCCTGACCGACCCGTCCTATTCGCGTCAGATCGTCACGCTGACCTATCCGCATATCGGCAACACCGGGTGCAACCCGGTCGACGTTGAATCGGACAGCATCGCCGCCGCTGGCCTGATCATCCGCGACCTGCCGCTGGCCGCGAGCAACTGGCGCAGCACCGAAACGCTCGACGCCTACCTCAAGCGCAACAACATCGTCGCGATCAGCGACATCGATACGCGCCGCCTCACGCGCATCCTGCGCGACAAGGGTGCCCAGAACGGCTGCATCATGGCCGGCGCGGATATTGACAGCGAAGCAGCCATCGCCGCCGCGCGCGCTTTCCCCGGTCTCAAGGGCATGGACCTGGCCAAGGTCGTCAGCGCCACCAAGCCCTATGCCTGGACCGAAGGCAGCTACGACCTCGACGAAACGCGCTTTGCGCAGGCCAGTGGCCGCTTCCACGTGGTCGCCTACGACTACGGCGTGAAGCACAACATTCTTCGCATGCTGGCCGATCGGGGCTGCCGCATCACGGTAGTGCCCGCGCAGACGCCGGCCAACGAGGTGTTCGCGCTGCAGCCAGACGGCGTCTTCCTGTCAAACGGACCGGGCGATCCGGAACCCTGCGACTATGCCATTGCCGCTATCCGCGAATTCGTGAAGGCCCGCCTGCCGACATTCGGCATCTGCCTGGGCCACCAGTTGCTGGGGCTGGCCGTCGGCGCGAAAACCCTCAAGATGAAGTTCGGCCACCATGGCGCGAACCATCCGGTGATTGACCTGGGCACCGGTCGGGTCATGATCTCCAGCCAGAATCACGGCTTCGCGGTTGACGAAGCCACCTTGCCGGGCAATGTGCGGGCCACGCACCGCTCGCTGTTTGACGGATCCCTGCAAGGTATCGCCCTTTCCGATGCACCCGCGTACAGCTTTCAGGGGCATCCGGAAGCAAGCCCCGGACCACAGGACGTGGCCGCGATGTTCGATCCGTTCATCCACATGATGCAGTCGCGCCAGAGTGCCGCTGCCTAACTGAGGTTCCATGAAATTGCATTCGCTTTCGCGCGTTTTCGGCGCAGGGGTGGTCCTGGCGGCCGCGCTGTTTTCCAGCACGCCGCAGGCCGAGGCCCAGCAGGGCCGTGTCCGCCTGTTTGAACCGGTCACCTTCGAGAAATTGCCCCAGCACGTGGGTCATGAACTCCTGGTCAAGACCACCCTGGGTTCCCGTCGCAGCGGGACGCTGGTGCGCAGCACCAGCACGTCCGTCCGCCTGCGCCTGAGCGCCAAGGATGGCGGCATGGAGCTGGATATTCCGCGCGACACCGTGGAAGAAATGGAAGTGGTCATCGAGAGCGCTCCGGCGTCTCCGACGGTTGGCGCCGCCGACTGAGCTCCACGCGCCCCGGACGGCGCGGCATCGCACTATGCGGCGGCGGTCTGGTGACCGTCGCCGCTGACCACCAGTCCGGCGGTGGTCGCACCGGCAGGATGCCCTTACCGGCTTGATCCCATCACCGACGGTACATGGCCATGGCGCAACGCAAACCCACCAGCAGACGGAAAGAGGAAGGCGGTATCGGTCGCGTCATCTTCTGGATCGTGACCCGGATCGGGCTCCCGCTGGCCATACTGGCCGGCCTGTTCTGGTGGCGAGTGGATGCCGCCGTCGAGAAAGTGTTTGCCCAGGTCCGTCGCGTCGGCCAGGCCGAGCGGGGGCGTGCGTTCTTCAATCTGAAGGGCGAAGTGGGCGTCGGTAACGTCAAGGTCGTTCTGCCGCTGCCTACCGGGCCGCTGACCTTTTCCACCGATCGCGTGGCGATCCAGACGCCAGGCCTGATGTGGTTGCTGCGCACGAGCATTCTCGGGCCGGAAGAGGCCGTTCCCGAGATGCTGGGATTTTCTTTCCGCAACCTGGTCATCGACGGGCTTCCGGACGCCGCCGTGCAGGAGAGCGTGACCGGTACTTACTCGGGCACCTTGTTCGAGGCGGACGGCTGCAAGAGTGCCCTCTGGTCGCGGGCTGACCTTCGGGAAATGGGGCTCGCGATCGGCGACACTACCCATTCACTCACTATGCGCCGCGTCGGCAGCGACGGCATCGACATCGAAGTCGTCCAGGCGACGCCAGGCGCTGGTGCGATGAACGGCACGCTGAACCTGAAGGCACCCGGCCTGGACAGCAATCCTGCCGGAATCGCCGCCGCGGCGATTTCCGCCGGGGCGCTGACCTTCCGTGACGACGGATTCATCGCTGCCCGCAACGCCTATTGCGCCAAGGAAGCTGCCATCGACGAAGCCGGCTACGTCGAGCAGCACATGGCGGCGATCCGCGCACGGCTAGCGCGGCGCGGGCTCCAGGCCGACGCCCCGCTTGAGGCGGGCTATCGTACCTACGCCAGCAAGGGCGGCGAACTCACCATCCGGGCGCGCCCGCAGCAGGGCCTGACGATTCCGGCGCTCAAGGGCGCCAACTTCGAGCTGTTCCGCGGGTTGATGAGCCCCATCGTCGAAATTCCCGGCCACGAACCGCTATTGCTGTCGATCGGCCCGCTGACGGCCGCTCCCGTGGAGACGGCTGCCGCCGCCACGGCGGATGCGCCTGTCACCACAGCGGCCGCACCCGCGGAAACGTCCGTCGCAGCGCCGGTGGCACCTGTTGCGCCGGCTGCCGCGCCACCGGATGCCGCTGTCATCAAGATGGGCGAGGTCTTCGTACGCACGGTGCCCTATGAGGACCTGCGTGCGGCAATCGGCCAGGAAATCATTGTGCGCACCACCAACGGCACCACGCGACGCGGCCAGCTGGTGCATTTTGCGTCTTCCGGACTCGATATCCAGCTTTCCGCGCGGGAAGGCGGCTACCAACTTTCCATTCCACGCGGCACCGTGAAGGACGTCAACATCGTCACGGCGCCGCCGGCCTCTGCACCAGGAACCCACGATGCCAAAAAGAACTGACCTCGGAACGATCCTGATCATCGGCGCTGGGCCGATCGTCATCGGCCAGGCCTGCGAATTCGATTACTCCGGCGCACAGGCGTGCAAGGCGCTCAAGGAGGAGGGCTATCGGGTCGTCCTGGTCAACTCCAACCCGGCCACGATCATGACGGACCCGGAAACAGCCGACGCCGTCTATATCGAGCCGATCAACCCGCAGACCGTCGAGCGCATCATCGCCAAGGAAAAGCCCGACGCGCTGCTGCCGACAATGGGTGGCCAGACGGCGCTCAACTGCGCGCTGGACCTTGCCGATCGCGGCATTCTGGAAAAGTACAAGGTGCAGCTGATCGGCGCCTCGCGCGAAGCCATCCGCATGGCCGAGGACCGCGAACTGTTCCGCCACGCCATGAAGGACATCGGCCTGGAATGCCCGCGCGCCGAGATCGCGCGCACCATGGAACAGGCGCTGGATGCGCAGGCCAAGGTCGGCTTTCCGACCATCATCCGGCCGTCCTTCACGCTGGGTGGTTCCGGTGGCGGCATCGCCTATAACCGCGAGGAGTTCGTCGAGATCGTCGGTCGTGGCCTGGAGCTGTCGCCGGTGGGCGAAGTACTGGTCGAGGAATCGGTGCTGGGCTGGAAGGAATTCGAGATGGAAGTCGTCCGCGATGCCGCGGACAACTGCATCATCGTCTGCTCGATCGAGAATCTCGATCCGATGGGTGTGCATACGGGTGACTCGATCACCGTCGCGCCGGCCCAGACGCTGACCGACAAGGAATACCAGCGTCTGCGTGATGCCTCGATCGCCGTGCTGCGCAAGATCGGCGTCGATACCGGTGGTTCCAATGTGCAGTTTGGCGTCAATTCCGAAAATGGACGCGTGGTCGTCATCGAGATGAACCCGCGCGTGTCGCGTTCCTCGGCGCTCGCCTCCAAGGCCACGGGCTTTCCGATCGCCAAGGTCGCCGCCAAGCTCGCCGTGGGCTACACGCTCGAT
This sequence comes from Tahibacter amnicola, assembly GCF_025398735.1. Classification (NCBI taxonomy): domain Bacteria; kingdom Pseudomonadati; phylum Pseudomonadota; class Gammaproteobacteria; order Lysobacterales; family Rhodanobacteraceae; genus Tahibacter; species Tahibacter amnicola. Next base: position 4,344,083 of record NZ_CP104694.1, on the reverse strand, counting down.
GAACTGAAGAATGAAATTACCGGTGGCCTGACCCCGGCCTCCTTCGAGCCGTCGATCGACTACGTCGTCACCAAGATCCCGCGCTTTGCGTTCGAGAAATTTCCGGCCGCGGACGCCCGCCTGACGACGCAGATGAAGTCGGTCGGCGAGGTCATGGCGATTGGCCGCAGCTTCCAGGAGTCGCTGCAGAAAGCCCTGCGTGGCCTGGAAACCGGCAAGGACGGCCTGAACCCCACACGCCTGCAGCTCGACAGCGCCGAAGGCGTCGCCGCGCTCAAGCGCGAGCTCAAGGAGCCGGGTCCCGATCGGGTGTTCTACGTGGCCGATGGTTTCCGCGCCGGCCTGAGCCTGGAAGAGATCTACGCGCTGACCCGCATCGACCGCTGGTTCCTTGCGCAAATCGAAGATCTGATCAAGATCGAAGGCGAGCTGAGCGCGCGGGGCCTCGGCGCCATCGACGCGGCGCGCATGCGCCAGCTCAAGCGCAAGGGCTTCTCCGATGCGCGCATGGCGACCTTGCTGGGTACCGACGAGAACGCCATTCGCCATCTGCGCCGCGCCTTCGGCGTGCGCCCGGTATACAAGCGCGTCGATTCCTGCGCGGCGGAGTTCGCCACCACGACCGCCTACCTGTATTCGACCTACGAGGAAGAATGCGAAGCGGCGCCCACCACGAAAGACAAGATCATGGTGCTCGGCGGCGGCCCGAACCGCATCGGCCAGGGGATCGAGTTCGACTACTGCTGCGTCCATGCCGCTCTCGCGCTGCGCGAAGACGGCTACGAGACCATCATGGTCAACTGCAATCCCGAGACGGTGTCGACGGACTACGACACCTCTGATCGCCTGTACTTCGAGCCGTTGACCCTCGAGGACGTGCTCGAGATCATCGACAAGGAAAAGCCCAAGGGCGTGATCGTGCAGTATGGCGGCCAGACGCCGCTCAAGCTGGCGCGCGCGCTGGAAGCCAACGGTGCGCCGATCATCGGCACCTCGCCGGACTCCATCGACCTGGCCGAAGACCGCGAGCGCTTCCAGCAGATGGTGGCGAAGCTCGGGCTGACCCAGCCTCCGAACCGCACCGCGCGCACGGCTGACGAAGCCATGGCGCTGGCCCGCGAAATCGGCTATCCGATGGTGGTGCGCCCGAGCTATGTACTCGGCGGCCGCGCGATGGAAGTGGTGCACTCGGACGCTGACCTGAAGCGCTACATCACCGAAGCCGTGCGCGTGTCGAACGATTCGCCGGTGCTGCTCGATCGCTTCCTCGACAACGCGGTCGAAGTCGATGTGGACATCGTCGCCGACGCCCAGGGCAACGTGCTGATCGGCGGCATCATGGAGCACATCGAAGAGGCCGGCGTGCATTCGGGCGACTCGTCCTGCTCGCTGCCGCCTTACTCGCTGTCGGCCGACGTGCAGGATCGCCTGCGCGAGCAGGTGCGCGCGATGGCGCGCGAGCTCAAGGTCGTGGGCCTGATGAACACGCAGTTCGCGATCCAGGACGACAACGTCTTCATTCTGGAAGTGAACCCGCGCGCTTCGCGCACCGTTCCGTTCGTGTCCAAGGCGACCGGCGTGGCGTTGGCCAAGATCGCGGCGCGCTGCATGGTCGGCAAGACCTTGATCGAGCAGGACGCGACGCGCGAAGTCATTCCCGACTACTACTCGGTCAAGGAAGCGATCTTCCCGTTCCTCAAATTCCAGAACGTCGACCCCATCCTGGGGCCGGAAATGCGTTCCACGGGCGAGGTGATGGGCGTGGGCCGCACCTTCGGCGCGGCGTTTGCGCGCGCCCACGAGGCAGCCAATATCTCCGCCCCGCCGACGGGCAAGGCCTTCGTCTCGGTGCGCGACCCGGACAAGCAGCGCCTGCTGCCGGTGGCGCAGGACCTCGTCCGGCGCGGCTATTCCCTGGTGGCCACCAGCGGCACCTGTGACTGGCTGCAGAAGCAGGGCGTCGCCTGCGAGCGGGTCAACAAGGTCATCGAGGGCCGCCCCCACGTGGTGGACTTGATCAAAAACGGCGAAATCGTTTTCATCGTCAACACGACGGAAGGCAAGCAGGCCATCGCCGACTCGTTCCCGATCCGGCGCGAGGCCCTGCAGCACCGTATCACCTATTCGACGACCATCGCCGGCGCGCGCGCGCTGCTGCATTCGCTGGACTTCCGCGAGGGCGGCAATGTGCACAGCCTGCAAGAGCTACACAAGGAATTGAAAGCATGAAGCGTCCACCGCTCACCCTCAAAGGCGCCGAGCGCTTGCGCGAAGAGCTGGAACGGCTCAAGTCCGTCGAGCGCCCGCGCATCATCGAGGCGATTGCCGAGGCCCGCGCCCATGGCGACCTGAAAGAAAACGCCGAGTACCACGCCGCCCGTGAACAGCAGGGCTTCGTCGAAGGCCGCATCCAGGAAATGGAAGCGACCCTCAGCTATGCGGAGGTCATCGACGTGGCCAAGCTCACTGCCGGCCAGCGCATCGTGTTCGGTGCCACCGTCGAGCTGGAAGACGAAGACAGCGGCGATGCCGTCACTTACCAGATCGTGGGTGACATCGAGGCCGACATCAAACAGCGCCTGATCGCCGTCAGTTCGCCGATCGCCCGTGCCCTGATCGGCAAGAGCCAGGGTGATTCCTTCGAGTTCCAGGCGCCCAATGGCGTCAAGCGCTACGAGATCACCGCCGTCCGCTACGATTGATCCGGCCTCACGGCTGGTTCACCGACGCCGTGCTGTCTGACGACCGCACGGCGTTTTCGTTCCAGCGCCCGGAGGCCGTCGGCGAAACGATGCGGTACCACCTTCGTGGGAGAGCAGGGAATGTCCGAGTTGTCGCTTCTGTTGCCACCGCTGGATCGCCTGGCACGCCATGGCGATGCCGCACGCGGTGCATTGGCCGTGATGGTGGCGCGTGGCGACCGCCGCGATCCGTCGGCCCCCGGTCGTGAAGCCCTGATCCGGGAACACTTCCAGTTCACCGGGACAGGCATCCCGACCGCCGCACTGACGCGCTACCTCGACGCCCCGGACGCCGCCGGCGCCGGGTGGCTGCGCGCGGATCCCGCCTACCTGCGCGCCGACATGGCAACCGCCCGCCTGATGGCTTGCGGTGACATGGGCCTGAGCGCGGAGGAGTGCGCCGAGTTGCTGCGTCCCTTGCGTCCCTTGCTGGGCGACGCGGGTTTTCCCATCGATGCGCCCGTCCCGTCGCGCTGGTACCTGCGCGCGGCAGCCGATGCGAAGTTGCCCGTCTTTGCCGAACCCGGCCGCGTGCTGGGCGACGACCTGCGCCAGCACATGCCCGAAGGGCCGGCCGGGGCACGCTGGCGGGCGCTGCTCAACGAGGTGCAGATCGTCCTGCACAATCATCCGCTCAACGCCGAGCGCATCGCGCGTGGCCAGGTGCCGGTCAACAGCCTGTGGTTCTGGGGATTTGGCGTGCTGCCCGATTGGGTCAAGACGCGCCATTCGGCAGTTTATTGCGAGGATCCGATCCTCACCGCACTGGCGCGCATCGCCCAGGTTCGCACGACCGGACGCGGCGAGGCCGCGGTGGAAACCCTGTCGGCCACGCCGACGCCGCTGCTTGACCTTGACGATGCGGATGCGCTCGCGGGCTGGAGCACGCGCTGGGAACCGTTGCTCGCGGACGTCCTTTCGACGAAGCGCGTTTCGGCGATCCACCTGCATTTTGCCAGCGGGCAGCGCTACACCTTCCAACCCGGCCATCGCTGGCGTTTCTGGCGCCGCATCAAGCCGCTGACCGCATGAGGGCGCTGCGCATCGAGCGACGTGTCGCCGTCGCGTCCGGGCAGACCTGGCCGGACGCCATCCACCCGGTGCTGCGACGCATCTACGCGGCGCGTGGCGTGCAAAGCCCGGAAGAGGTCGAGCATCGCCTGGCCCGCCTGATCGCGCCGGACCGCCTGGGCGGCATGGCGACGGCCTGCGAACGGCTGGACGCGGCCATCCGGACCCATCAGCACATCCTCATCGTCGGTGACTTCGACGCTGACGGCGCCACCGGAACGGCGGTCGCGATCCGCGGATTGCGCCTGCTGGGCGCGCGCCAGGTCAGCTACCAGGTTCCCAACCGCTTCACCCATGGCTACGGGCTGAGTCCGGCGCTGGTGGAAACCATCCTGCCGCTGCGGCCGGACCTGATCGTCACCGTCGACAACGGCATTGCCGCGCATGCCGGCGTCGCCGCTGCCAAGGCCCACGGCATCGACGTGGTCGTGACGGACCACCACCTGCCGGGCGATTCGCTGCCGCCGGCCGACGCCATCGTCAATCCCAACGTGGCTGGCGATGGCTTCCCGAGCAAGGCCCTGGCCGGCGTCGGCGTGGTCTTCTACGTGCTGCTCGCGCTGCGTGCGCGCCTGCGACAGAGTGGCTGGTTCGAGGGCGAGCATCGGCGCGAACCCGATTTGTCGACACTGTTGGACCTGGTGGCGCTGGGTACGGTGGCCGATCTTGTACCGCTGGACTACAACAATCGCATCCTGGTGGAGGCCGGGCTGCGCAGGATCCGCGCCGGGCAGGCGACGGCCGGGGTCCTTGCCCTGGTCGAGGCGAGCAAGCGCAGCACCGCCACGGTCAATGCGACCGACCTCGGCTTCGCCCTTGGCCCCCGCATCAATGCGGCCGGACGGCTGGAAGACATGTCGCTGGGCATCGAGTGCCTGCTGACCGACGATCCGGGACGTGCGCGCGAGCTGGCCGATCTCCTCACGTCGATCAACGCGGAGCGGCGTGAGCTGCAGGCGCAGATGGTGGAGCAGGGCGAAGCGATGGTGGGGCGGTTTCTCGGCCTGCACGGCGACGCGGCGTTCCCGGTGGGGGTTGTCCTGCACCAGCCCGAATGGCACGTCGGCGTGGTCGGCCTGGTCGCCTCGAAGTTGAAAGAACGACTGCACCGCCCGGTGATCGCCTGTGCTCCTGCGGGCGATGACAGCGACGAGCTCAAGGCGTCGGGCAGGTCGATTCCGGGCTTTCATCTGCGCGATGCGCTCGCCGAGGTCGATGCCCGTTTTCCGGGTCTCATGACGCGCTACGGCGGCCATGCGATGGCGGCGGGGCTGAGCCTGCCGTCCGCCAGGCTGGGCGAATTCGCTGCCGCTTTCGATGCCGTCGCCCGCCGCCTCATCGGCCCCGAGTTGCTGGACCCGGTGCTTCACACCGACGGCGAATTGCATCCGCAGGACTACGACATCGACCTGGCCCGCCAGCTGCGTTTTGCCGGCCCCTGGGGCCAGACGTTCCCCGAACCGCTGTTCGACGATGAGTTCACCGTCACTGACTGGCGCTTGATGGGGCAGACCCACCTGCGCCTTTCGCTGCGGCATGCCCGCCAGGCTGCCACGCTGGACGCCGTGATGTTTGGCGGCTATGCCGGCCAGCCTCCGCCGGCGCGTATCCGTGCCGTGTTCCAGCTGGGCATTGACGATTGGAACGGACGCGAGCGATTGCGCCTGCTGGTCCGGCACATCGAGGCGGCCTGAGGACCGCTTTCCGTGCACCTGGCGCCGGGTGGGCAACGGTGACCGCCGGTGGTTGCCATGCGCCGCGTTGCTGCTATCCTGCGCCTCTTTTGCAACGCACAACGCCACGCCATGATCGAGACGAACCAGATCACCGCGCGCATCGACGACCTGAAGGGTCGGGTGCTGTCGCTTAGGGGGTATCTTTGACTACGAGACCAAGAGTGAACGTCTCGAAGAAGTAAGTCGTGAACTGGAAAGCCCGACCGTCTGGGACAACCCCCAGCGGGCGCAGGACCTGGGCAAGGAACGCGCCCAACTGGAAAAAATCGTCGTCGGCATCAAGAGCCTGACCGAAGGCCTCGACGGTGCTGCGGAATTGCTGGAACTGGCGGTGGCCGAGGGCGATGCCGGCACGGTCGACGCCGTCGCGGCGGACGTCGAAAACCTTTCCGCCCAGGTCGAGAAGCTGGAGTTCCAGCGCATGTTCTCCGGCAAGATGGACAGCGCCAACGCTTTCGTCGACGTGCAGGCCGGCGCCGGTGGCACCGAGGCGCAGGACTGGGCCGAAATGCTGCTGCGCATGTACCTGCGCTGGTGTGAGAACAAGGGTTGGAAGACGGAACTGATGGAAGTCTCCGCGGGCGACGTCGCCGGCATCAAGAGCGCCACGTTCCGCGTCGAGGGCGATTACGCCTACGGCTGGCTCAAGACCGAGATCGGCGTGCACCGCCTGGTGCGAAAGTCGCCGTTTGACTCGGACAACCGCCGTCACACGTCGTTTTCCTCGATCTTCGTTTCGCCGGAAGTGGACGATGACATCGATATCGAGATCAATCCGGCTGACCTGAAGACCGACGTCTACCGGTCCTCGGGCGCGGGCGGCCAGCACGTGAACAAGACCGAATCGGCCGTGCGTATCACCCACGTGCCCACCAATACGGTCGTGGCCTGCCAGACCGAGCGTTCGCAGCATGCCAACCGCGATCGCGCCATGAAGATGCTCAAGGCCCGCCTGTACGAAATGGAAATGCAGAAGCGCAATGCCGAGAAGGACGCGCTGGAAGCCACCAAATCGGACATCGGCTGGGGCAGCCAGATCCGCTCGTACGTGCTCGACCAGTCCCGCATCAAGGACCTGCGCACGGGCGTGGAGCGTACCGACACCCAGAAAGTGCTTGATGGCGATCTCGACGAATACGTCGAAGCCAGCCTCAAACAGGGTTTGGAAGCGGGCGCCAAACGTCTGGACGCCTGATCAGGGCGGGCGCCCCTCACGGGCGCCGGTGCCTCCACCTTCCTGGCCCATCCGGCCTTTCCCCCTTTGCGGTATCCAGCGATATGAACGACAACACTCCCATTCCGCAGGACGAGAACAAGCTGATTGCCGAGCGGCGCGACAAGCTCAAGGCGCTGCGCACCGGCGGCATCGCGTTTCCGAACGACTTCGCGCCGGACGCGTTCGCCGGTGACCTGCAGCAGGAATACGACGACAAGGAACGCTGGACGACCGAAGCGTTCGAAGCGCTCGGCCGCCGTGTCCGCGTTGCGGGCCGCATGCTGGCCAAGCGCCAGATGGGCAAGGCCAGCTTCGTGCAGATCCAGGATGTCACCGACCGGCTTCAGCTGTTTCTGCAGCAGGCGGCGCTGGGCGACGACGCTTACGACGCCTTCAAGGGATGGGACGTGGGTGACATCCTCGGGGCGGAGGGTGTCCTGACGCGCACCAGGACGGGTGAGCTGTCCGTCAAGGTGGATAAGTTGCGTTTGTTGACGAAGTCACTTCGTCCGCTTCCGGACAAGTGGCACGGCCTGGCCGACGTGGAGCAGCGCTATCGCCAGCGCTATGTCGACCTCGTCGTCACGCCGGATGCGCGCCGTGTGTTCAAGCTGCGCTCGGCCATGATCGGCTTCATGCGCCAGTGGCTGGAAGCTGCGCCGCGCCGTTTCATGGAAGTGGAAACGCCGATGATGCACGTGATCCCCGGCGGCGCCACGGCGCGTCCGTTCGTCACGCACCACAACGCGCTGGATATCGATCTCTACCTGCGCGTGGCGCCCGAACTCTACCTCAAGCGCCTGGTCGTCGGCGGTTTCGACCGTGTTTACGAGATCAACCGCAACTTCCGCAACGAAGGTGTGTCCACGCGGCACAATCCCGAATTCACGATGCTGGAGCTCTACCAGGCCTACGCGACCTACAACGAGATCATGGATCTGACCGAGAACATGATCCGCGAGACGGCTCGCGCCACCCTGGAAACGAAGGACCTCACCTGGGAAGGCCGGGCCATCGACGTCGGTGCGCCGTTCAAGCGCTGGCCGATGGAAGAGGCCGTGCGGCAGCACAATCCGGAGATCCAGCCACACGAGCTGCGTGACCGCGATGCGCTCGCGCGCCACTGCGCGCGACTGGGCATTCACGTGAAGGACGGCTACGGCTGGGGCAAGCTGTTGCTGGAGATCTTCGAGGCGACAGTGGAAAACACCCTGGTGCAGCCGACCTTCATCACCCAGTATCCGACCGAAGTGTCGCCGCTGGCGCGCGAAAACGATACGGATCCGGGCATCACTGACCGTTTCGAGCTCTTTATCGGTGGCAAGGAGCTGGCCAACGGCTTCTCGGAGTTGAACGATCCGGAAGACCAGGCCGCCCGTTTCCTGGCCCAGGTGAACGCCAAGGATGCCGGCGACGACGAGGCCATGCACTTTGATGCGGATTACATTCGTGCACTGGAGTATGGTCTTCCGCCGACCGGTGGTCTGGGCGTTGGTATCGACCGTCTGGTGATGCTGTTCGCGGATGTACCCTCGATTCGCGACGTGCTGCTGTTTCCGTATATGCGGCCGGAAGCGTAACGGGGACGCATGACGCCCCGTCCTACGGCGGCGACGCTCGGCGTCGCCGCCTTCCTGGCCTTGCAGGGGCTGGACATCCTGCTCACACCGGCCTGGATAGCCCTGGTCCTCGCTGGCGGTATCGCCGTCTGGCGTGACGAGATTGACCTGGCCAGGCGATTGTCGACGGTTGAGTGGGCCTTGCTGGCGTTGCTCGTGACCGCCGCCGGCGTTTCGGCATTTGGCCTTGATCCCGGCCGATCGTTTCGCCTGAGTGTGCCGGCCGTGTCGGCCTTTGTTCTGTGGGTGTTAGTGGCGCGTACGCCATGGCGTGATGCCAACGCTCGCTGGTTCGCCGTCGCGCTTGCGATTTGCGCCGCCACCCAGATGGCGGCCATTGCCTATGTCGTTGTCCAGGAGTCGCAGGCGCGTCCAGCCGAATGGATCAAGCTGGCTGGTGCGACGTGGCTGGTCGTACCCAATGACGTTGCCTGGATGGCATGTGTACTGCCGTTGGCGGTGACGTTGCCGCGCCCGCGGCTCGCGTTGACGCTGGGTGTTTCAATGTCGTTGCTGTCAGCCGTTGTGCTGCGTTCGTGGACGTCGGCCGCGTTGGCCCTGATGTCTGCGGCGCTGGTGCTCTTCGTGCAGCGCGGGCAGGGGCGGTTGTCGGTTCGCGCAACAGCAATGAGTTTTGTATCGGTCGTTACCGCGATCGTGCTCTCGGTCGTTTTCATGCGCTCGATGCAGGCGCGCGCCCAGCTCTGGGAATCGGCCTGGAAGGTGTTCCTGGCGCACCCGTCGGGCGTCGGCCTGCACAATTTCGTGCTGGTCTACCGCGATGCCAATCCGCTCACCTACTACGAATGGGTCGATCCGCGCCTCACACCCTGGCCGCACAGCCTGCCCCTGGAAGTGCTCTGCGAGCTGGGCGTGGCAGGGTTTGCGGCATTCGCGTTTTTGGCAGGTAGGGTGTTCTCGCGTGTTTTTCGTCTCATGAACGACGAGCGGTTTCCGTTAGAATGCGCGCTCGTTGCGTCGCTGTTTTGCGTCGCGATCATCTCGTTGACCGAATTGACCCTGCTTCGCCAGTACACCTGGGTATTGCCAACCCTGCTAGTGGCGATCGTGTCAGCGAAAACGAATCGAGTCTAATAAAAAAGGAATTGACGATGACGGTTGCTCGCAGCAGCGCGCTTCGCCGTGCAGTGTTTCTGTGCTCGCTCGCCGGAGCTGGCGTTGCGGCCCTGAGTCCCGATTGGGCCCGCGTGCTCAAGGCACAGGGCTACTACGGTGATGTCGATCTCGCCATTCAGGTCGTTGCGCCCCCCGTCGTGCGTGCGGGTACGGAAGTCGACGTCTACGTGTCGGTGCGTAACGGTGGACCGGATCTGGCGCACCGCGTACGCACGATTTCTTCCGCCATTGGCTGGAATCCCGTCATGACGGTGGGATGCTCCGGTGATTCACAGGCCTATCCCCAGTGCCTGATCGCGCAGAAGATGCCGTCCAACACCGGCGACGACTACCTGATCCGCATGGAGGTGCCGCAGACGGCCCGGCGCCACGTCCAGATGGCGATTACCGCGCAGTCCGATGACACCGAAACGGCGCCCGGCGACGAAATAGCCCTGTTCAAGTCGCAGGTGCTGGCCGAGAACAATCTGAAGGTCAATCTGGTCTGCGACCAGGTGGGCATCGCCGTTGGCAACACCGTGCAATGCCGGGCGGAGTTCCGCAACGAAGGCCCTGCTGCGGCAGTGCTCCCGAACCAGGCGTTTTTCGTGACGGGGCTGGCAGCAACGGGCTGGCAGTGTTTCTCCAGCCGCCCCGAGTTGTGCGACGGCACGGGCAAGCCGGACAGCTGGTCGTCTGTGCCGCAGGTGATGTTCGCGGACGATTACATCACCATTGGCGGCCAGTTCGTGATCGATTCCACGACGGATGCGCCGGCCACGGTCCACGCCTACCTCGGCGCGGGTGGTGGCGATGAAATCGACCTCGTCCCGTTCGATAACGCCGGTCACGTCGATCTCGAGCGCAGCATTTTCGCCAATGGGTTCGACGGACAGCCGCTTCGCGACTGATTGGCCGCCCCGTGATGTGAGTTGCAGCACAAACGCCGCGGCAAGTGATTGCCGCGGCGTTTGTGGTTTTAGGCGAAGGGGTCCGCAATAACACGTCATTTACCGTGCTGATGACGGCGGCGACGCCTATGCCGTTTTCGCCGGCATGCAAGCGCGTTGACGGACGGCGCCGTCAATGCGCGTCGATGCTTGGGCTATCATTACGCTCCCTATGACGTGACGCGCGTCGTCGGGTTGTCGTTCCGATGACTTTGTCTGCACGGAGCTCCAGCGGGACATTCGCCGCGTCGCGCACCCACACCAAACAGGACGGTTCCCATGTGGTATGTCATCGTCGGTGACGACGTGCCGAATTCCCTCGAAGGTCGCAAAGCCTCCCGCCCGGCGCACCTGGCGCGACTGGAACAGCTCAAGCAGGAAGGTCGCTTGCTGGTGGCCGGTCCGTTTCCGGCGATCGACGCGGAAGATCCGGGCCCGGCGGGTTTCACCGGCAGCCTGATCGTCGCGGAATTCACGGATCTTTCATCGGCGCAAGCCTGGGCGGATGCCGATCCTTACGTGGCCGCCGGCGTCTATGCTAGGGTTTCCGTTCGTCCCTTCCGCAAGGTATTTCCGTGACTGATCGCCTGTCCCGCATGCGTGAACGCATCGAATCGGCGCTCCAGCCCCAGGTCTTCGATCTCATCGACGAAAGCCACAAGCACATCGGTCACGAAGGCGCCCGTGATGGGCGAGGGCACTACAAGGTACGCATCGTCAGCGTCGCATTCACCGGCAAAGCGCCCCTGGCGCGCCACCGTCTCGTCTACGAGGCGCTGGGTGACATGATGCAAACCGACATCCATGCGCTGTCCATCGAGGCACGCACTCCGGACGAAGCCTGAGGAATCCGCCATGCGCAAACTGCTTCCCCTCGTTGCGATGACCGTGCTGTCGGCCTGTTCGTCGACTGAAAAACCCGGCGACGCGGCGTCATTGTTGCGTTTCAACGCTGGCGAGCCGGCGCTGAGTGTCAACAAGTTGCCGGTATCGGAATTGCTTTTGCAACAAGTTGCCAATGGGCGCGGCCTGGATCTTTCCAATCCGGAGCAGCGCAAGGTGGCGATCAAGGAGCTCTCCGATTACATCCTTCTCGCCCAGGCCGCAGAGAAGGCGAATGCCGAGAAGTCTCCGGAATTCCTGGCCGAAGTGGAGGCCAGCCGCCTGCAGGGTGTGGCCAATGCGATGATGGCCCACTACGCGCGGACGCATCCGGTCACCGACGATGTGCTCAAAGGCGAGTACGAGCAGCAGGTGGCCAAGTCGGGTGCCGAAGTCTATGACTTCACCCAGCTGATGTTCGACAACGAGGGTGATGCGCTCGCCGCCTCGAAGGAGATCCTCGACGGCAAGCCTTTCCAGCAGGTGTACGACGCCTGGCGCGCCAAGGCCAAGCAGGGCAAGAGCTTCAAGGCAGTGCGCCTGTCCCAGCTGCCGGCGCCGGAACTGGTCGCTGCGCTCAAGGGCCTGAAACCGGGCGAGGCCACCAAGATTCCGGTCAAGAGCCAGTTCGGCTGGCACCTGGTGGGCGTGGAGGCCGTACAGCCCTACACGCCGCCGCCGTTCGACCAGGTCAAGAACGACCTGCGCCGCATCATGCTTAGCCGGCAGGGTGATGCCTGGATGGAGAAACTGCGCGGCGAATCGCTGATTCTCGACCTGAAAAACCCGCAGGGCGCCAATCCGACCGGCCAGGCGGCCGCCCCGGGCGCGCCGGCCGCCACCGAAGGTGCGGCCAAGCAGGGCTGAGCGCGTCGCGGACCCGTCGGCTATACTGCCGCACCACGTGGCCCGGCCAGGCCGGGCCACGGGACTGGAGCCTGAACCGGACGCGTCCCCTGGCGGGGATGCGAGCCTCCCGGTCGGGTATGGGCAACGTCCTCAATCCAGGCGTACGCCCCGTCCGCTTGCCGGGCGCGAGCGGCGGCACGGGTTCTTCCCCGCCTTCGTTCGCGATAGCCCCGTGCGTGCCGTGACGGCGTCCGCCGCGGTAAATCCATGCGCCTGACTACGATCAAACTGGCCGGATTCAAGTCGTTCGTGGATCCGACCACGCTGCATCTGCCGACCAACATGACCGGCATCGTCGGTCCGAACGGCTGCGGCAAATCCAACATCATCGACGCCATCCGCTGGGTGATGGGCGAAAGTGCGGCCAGCCGCCTGCGCGGCGATTCGCTCACCGACGTGATTTTCTCCGGCTCGAGTGCGCGCAAGCCGGTCAGTCAGGCGTCGGTGGAGCTGATCTTCGACAATTCCGACGGAACCATCGTCGGCGAATACGCCAAGTTCAACGAAATCTCGGTCAAGCGCGTGGTCACCCGCGATGGCCAGTCCCAGTACCTGCTCAACGGCGGCCGCTGCCGCCGGCGTGATATCACGGACCTCTTCCTCGGAACCGGCCTGGGGGCGCGCAGCTATTCGATCATCGAGCAAGGCATGATCTCCCAGGTCGTCGAATCCGACCCGGAAGCCCTGCGCCATCACCTGGAAGAGGCAGCCGGCATTTCCAAGTACAAGGAGCGCCGGAAAGAAACCGAAAGCCGCATCAAGTCCACCCGTGAAAATCTCGATCGCGTGCGTGACGTGCGCGACGAAGTGGACAAGCAACTCGAACACCTCAATCGCCAGGCCAAGGCCGCCGCGCGCTGGCAGGAGCTGAAGGCCGAGCAGAAGCAGAAAGAAGCAGAGCTGCGGGCGCTCAGTTACCGCGCCATCGCTGACGAAGTGGAAGGGCAGGGCTCGGCGTTGCGCCAGGCCGAGACGGAGATCGAGAAATTTCTCGCTGACCAGCGCCAGGTCGAAGCCCAGCTGGAAGCCAGCCGCGAACGCCACCAGCTCGCCACTGAGCACCTGGGGGCGGTGCAGGGCGAGGTGTACAAAGTGGGCGCGGATATCGCCCGGGTCGAGCAGCAGATTGCACACAATCGCCAGTTGCGCGAGCGGCTGGACAAAAGTCGCGAAGAAACCGACCGCGCCTACAAGGAACTGGCCGACCATATCGCCGCCGACAACGAGCAGATCGAAACGCTCCGCCTGGCCCTGGCCGATGGCGAGCCGAAGCTCGAAGCCCTGCGCGAAGCCGACGAGACGACCGGCGACGTCCTGCGTGACGCCGAGGCGAAGCTGGCCGAATGGCAGGCCGCCTGGGACGACTACTCCCGATCGAGTTCCGAGGCCACGCAGGCGGCGGAAGTCGAGCGCACGCGCCTGGACTACCTTGACCGCCAGTGCCTGGATATCTCGCGGCGTCTGGAAACCCTGGAAAACGAAAAGCGGGCGGCGGACATCGGCGCGCTCAGCAGTGCTGCCGAGTCGCTGGGCGATGAGCAGGAAACCCACAAGGAACGCGTCGAGACCCTGACCGGCCTGCTCGACGAGCGCAAGCTGGCCTACGAGCGCGTGCTCGAAAGCGAGCGCCAGGCGCAGGCCACGCAGAATGACGTGCGGCAGCAGCTGCAATCATTGCGCGGCCGGTTGTCCTCGTTGGAGGCCCTGCAGCACGCTGCGCTGGGGCAGGAAAAGGGCGCGGCCAGTCAGTGGCTGGATCGCTCAGGCCTGTCCTCGGCCAAGCGCCTGGGTGAGTCGCTGGATGTCGATGCCGGTTGGGAAACAGCGGTGGAAACCGTCCTTTCCGGATTCCTCGAAGGCGTGCTGGTGGACCAGCCGGCCGCCTATGCCGATGAAATCGCCGGCCTGCGCGAAGCCGACATGGTCCTCATCGCGGCGGAGGCCGGCGGTGAGGCGGTGAGTGGCACGCTCTCCGCGCACGCCCGTGGTCCGGCGGCGGTCGTCGGCTTGCTGGCCCAGATTCATACGGCAGATTCGCTGGATGATGCGCGACGGCTGGCGGCGACGCTGGCGCCGAACGAAAGCGTCATCACCCGCAGCGGGGAATGGTTCGGCAGCGGTTTCGTACGGGTACTGCGCCGCGGCGGCGCCCAGGCGGGCGTGCTGGCGCGCGAGCGGGAGATCCAGGCCGTGCAGGGCCAGATCGAGAGCCTGGATGAGCGGGGACGTGAACTCGCTGACCAGATCGACGAGCTGAAAGCCACGAAGGTTGAGACCGAGCGCGAGCGCGATGACGCCCAGCGCGAGCTGTACATGGCCCATCGCCGCCTGGCCGAGATCGCCGGCCAGCTGCAGAGCCACCGCGGCAAGATGGAAACCGCCCAGGCCCGCCTGGAAAAGGTGGATGGGGAAATCACCCAGCTGTCCGCCAAGCTGGCCGAGGACGAGGCACAGGCCAAGGAGGCCCGCGGCCGCCTGGACGCGGCCGTCATCCGCATGGGCGACCTGGAACAGCGGCGCCAGGAACTGGACAGCCAGCGTCGCCGTACGCTGGAACAGCGTGAAGAAGCCCGGATGAACGCCCGCGAGGCCCGCGACCAGGCCCACCAGCTGGCGCTGTCGCTCGAATCCAAGCGTTCGGCGATCCAGTCGCTGGAGCAGGCGCTGGGCCGCATGCAGGGCCAGTTGCAGCAGCTGGACGCGCGTCGCGAGGAGATCGCCGCGCAATTGGTCGCTGACGAAGACCCGCTCACCGAGCTGGACGCCGAACGGCAGACCTACCTCAATCAGCGCCTCCTGGTCGATCGCCAGCTCGTCGAAGCCCGCCGGGCGCTGGAAGATTGCGACGCGGAATTCCGTCGCCTTGAGCAGGAACGGCACCGGGTCGAGCACGTCCTGACCCAGCGACGCGAGGCGCTTTCCGAGCGACGCCTGTCCGAGCACAGCCTCAAGCTGCGCGCGCAGAACCTGGCCGAGGCTATTGCCGAAGCCGGCCTGGAACTGGATGCGGTGCTCGCGGGCCTGCCTGCCACTGCGGACGCCGGCGACTGGCAGCAGCACCTGGTGGAGCTGGATGCCAAGATCCGTCGCCTGGAGCCGGTGAACCTGGCCGCCATCCAGGAATATGAGGAGCAGTCACAGCGCAAGACATACCTCGACGCGCAGCTGACTGACCTGGGAACCGCGCTGGAAACCCTGGAAGGCGCGATCAAGAAAATCGACCGGGAAACGCGCCAGCGTTTCAAGGAAACCTTCGACAAGGTCAATTCGGGCCTGCAGGAGCTCTTCCCGCGCCTGTTCGGCGGCGGTCACGCCTACCTGGAGCTGACCGGCGAAGACCTGCTCGACACGGGTGTTTCCATCATGGCCCGACCGCCCGGCAAGCGCGTGACCTCGATTTCGTTGTTGTCCGGTGGTGAGAAGGCGCTGACGGCGGTAGCCCTGGTGTTCTCGATCTTCCGTCTGAACCCGGCGCCGTTCTGCTTGCTCGACGAGGTGGATGCGCCGCTGGATGAGGCCAATGTCGGCCGTTTCTCCAACATGGTGAACGAGATGTCCGAGCACGTGCAGTTCCTCTTCGTGTCGCACAACAAGACCACCATGGAGGCGGCGCACCAGCTGTGCGGCGTGACGATGCGCGAGCCGGGCGTCTCGCGGCTGGTGCAGGTGGACCTCGCCGAGGCCTCGAAACTGGTCGGTGCGGCCTAGTGGACTGTGCCGCGATGCGGGTGTTGCGCCGGGCGCAGCCGCGCCGGTCATCATTCCCTTCACGGCGATCATTTGACTGTCGCTGACCATTACGGAGAATCATTGCGATGGAACAGCAGGCACTCAGTCCCAACGAATTACGTCTCATCATCGCGATTGCGGGCGCGGTGATCCTCGGATTGATCTATTTCCTGGGGGCGCCGGCGCGTCCCACCCAGGGACGACGTACCTCGGTGCGGTCATCCGCCGGCGAGCGTGTCGAGCCCACCCTGGGGCAGGCGCCTGACCCCGAGGACGACGGCCTGCCCTCCATGCGGGCGATTGATCCGGACGAGGAGGAACCCGCTCCGCACGCGTTCGATCGCGATAGCGTCGACGGCCTGGATGAGGCAACGCCGGCGCGGCCTGCACCGCCGCTGACGGCACCGCCGCGGTCCCAGGTCGGTTCCCGTCCGGACCAACCGGTCGAGCGCATTGTCACTTTGTTCGTCGCTGCCCGGGCCGGCCATAGCATTCATGGCAGCGATCTGGTCGTGGCGGCCGAGAAGTGCGGGCTGGAATTTGGCGACATGGGCATCTTTCATCGCCTGGTGGACGGAAAGCCGGAAGCCGGCCCGATCTTCAGTGCAGCCAACATGATCAAGCCCGGCCACTTCGACATGAGCCGCATCGACCAACTGGTGACGCCGGGATTGAGCTTTTTCATGGCGCTGCCCGGTCCGTTGCCCGCGCTCGACGCCTGGGACACGATGCTGCCGACGACGCAGCGCCTGGCTGAACTTCTCGATGCCGTCGTCCTGGACGAAGAGCGCAATGCCCTCGGGCGGCAGCGCATCGCCCACATCCGTGACGAACTGCGCGCCTGGGACCGTCGTCACGAAGGCAACAAGATCCGGCCCGACTGGTAATTCGCCTGACGCTGCGCCCCCCGGCGCAGTAATGACGGTCCGGCCTGCTCGCTCGGCGGCCGGTGCTCGGGCCCGCACGCCCATCTGGCCATTGCCGCCAGCTCTGACCCTTTCTGTGATCGCAGCGCGAATATCGCTGTGCGGCCTGCGCCGCTGTGCGTTCGCGCGTCGGCGTTTGCGCGGTAGCTGAAGCGCATCCGCGATTCCGCGATTCCGCGCGATACGCGCCCGTCCAGTGCGAGTGGTGCAACCTGAGGCAAAATGTCGCGAGAGTGACTTTATTTATAAGGTATACATAGAATAAGATGAATATGTATATGGTCGTGGCGGGCTCGGCTGCCGGGGATGTCGACGCTACGTCCGCTTGCCTGTAGCAAGCGGAGATCGCAGGTCCCATTGTGCGGATCAATATGCGATCGAACGGCTATTTACCTTGACGCTTCAGGCAAAAAACATAATTGTGGATGCGCGCGCCGCAGCCGGCCCCGTCATACGGGCAGCCACGGTGCCCAGGCGGTATTGCCTGTGCTGCGCTCCCAACGCCGATACCACGAAACGCTGCGAGGAGAAAACCATGAGCATGGATCAACCCGCCAACCCCGGCGACAACAGCGCCCGATCGATCGCACCCGGCCGGCGTCCCGGCAAGCCCGCCACCATCAACGACATCGCCCGCATGGCCGGCGTATCAAAGAAAACCGTATCCCGCGTCATCAATCGTTCGCAATTGGTACAGCAGCAGACGCGCGAACGCGTCGAAGCATTGATCCGCGACATTGGCTACGTGCCCGACCCGATGGCGCGCGCGCTGGCTTTTGGAAAATCCTTCCTCGTCGGCCTTCTATACGATTCCAATGCAATGCAGGACATTCCACTGCTGCAGGAGGGGTTGGTCAGCGGTCTGCGCGGCAGCGCCTTCGCCGCCGTGCTGCACGGCTGTGACAGCCGGCGGGAAGATCCGATCAGCAGCATCCGCCAGTTCATTATCCAGCGCCGTCCGCACGGTGTGATCTTTGCGCCGCCCCTGTCGGACCTGCCGGAGCTCGGCGCGCTCGCCGAGGAGCTGGGATGCCGACACGTGCGCATTCAGGCGGAACCGGTCGATGCGTCGTCCAGCGCCATGCTGACGCAGGATCGCTCGGGCGCTGCCGAAGTGGCGGACTACCTCGTTTCGCTGGGGCATCGGCGGATCGGGTTCATCGCCGGCCCGGAAAGCCTGGCCTCGGCCCGTGAACGCAGCGCCGGATTTCTGGAGCGGCTGGGGTTGCGCGGCGTGCAGGTAGCTGACGAGCATCTGGTGTCGGCCGACTACGGGTTCGACGCGGCGCTGCGTGGTGCCACCCGCCTGCTGCGCGATCCATCGCGTCCGAGCGCCATTTTCGCCGCCAGCGACGAAATGGCGGCAGCCGTGCTCAAGGCGGCGCGGACACTTGGCATCGATGTGCCGGGCGAAGTCTCGGTCGTCGGTTTCGGCGACAGCGCCATTTCGCGCCTGCTGTCGCCGGCACTCACGTCGGTGCATTCGCCGTTGTGCGAAATCGCCGGACAGGCCGTTTCCATGCTGATTGGCGGTGAAGCCGACATGGATGCCGTGTCGTCGCCGCGTGTCGTCGAACGCGAATCCTGCCGTCGGCTCTGAGTGAAGCGGGACGGGCCGGGGCGCAGTGCGTCCCGGCCTGTCGTGCGTCTGGCAGCCTCGACCGTTCGGTGCGCATTACGCAGTCCGCAAGAGGCTCCAGCGGCCGGTTGCCGCTTCGGAATTTGTCCCATTATCTAAAGATGCGTACTGCGCATCCGTGGAGCGGGGTGGTTGCTATCATATTGATCTGTCAACCCTTCACGTGCTGAGCACAGGCCATGCATTGGAGTAGCGCAGCTCGCGGCAAGGGGCGCGGCAGTTGCGGCCTGGGCGGCTTGAGGAGTTAAATCGCCGGGCTGGCACGAAATTCGCGAAATGGCCGCCGCGGCGGCTGTCGTCTGGTCGAGTACGTTGTGCACCGGTCTGGCGTCTGCCGACGCAAGGGAGCCGCGATGCTGACGAATATCGCAAGCGTGATCGCGGCGGGTGTCCTGGCATTTGGCGGAACACTGGCGCTGCTGCCCCTGGCCCACCGGTATGGCCTGGTGGACGTTCCGTGTGGACGCCACAATCACCCTGTGCCGACACCTGTCGTCGGCGGCGTGGCCATCTTCACTGGCGCCAGCGTGACCCTGGCATTGTCGGTGCCGATCAGCGACGCCGTGGTGACCTACATCGCGGCATCCGCGCTGATCGTCCTGGTCGGGGTGATCGATGATCTGCGCGACCTGCGCTGGTGGGTGCGTGGATTGGCGCAGGTACTCGCTGCACTGATCATCGCTATCGGTGGCGCACGCGCCGAAAGCGTCGGTGACTTGTTGACGCTGGGTGCCTGGTCGGTGCCGTTTACGGTTTTTGCCACTGTCGGCGTGATCAACGCGATCAACATGATCGACGGAGCCGACGGACTGGCCGCCAGCCAGGTGGCGATTGCGCTCGCTTACTTCGCCGCCATCGCCGCTGCGTTCGGCAACAACGAGCTGCTGACGATCGCGTTGATCCTGCTTGGCGCCGTGGTGGGCTTTCTGGCGCTGAATGTGCGCCATCGCGGACAGCCGCGGGCCCGTGCCTTCCTCGGCAATTCCGGGAGCGCCTATCTGGGGCTGACGATTGCCTGGGTGTCGTTCTGCCTGGCCCGCGAGCCGGGCCAGTCGGCCGTGGGCATCATTGCCCCGTGGCTTGTTGCCATTCCGTTGATCGATTGCGTCGTGGTGTTTGCGCGCCGGGGCTCGCTTGGCCGCTCCCCGTTCAGCGCCGACCGGAATCACATTCATCACCTGATGCTCGACGCTGGCTTCTCGACCCAGGCGATGGTCGGCCTCCTGGCGATGCTGTCGGTGCTCGGCGGCACCTTTGCCCTGGCCTGGCACGATACGACGGGCGGCCAGGCCATTCTTGTGGTGGTGTTCCTGGCCATCCTCGCCCTGCATTTTGTGCTGACACGACGTCGCGAACGGGTCGTCGACTGGCTTGGCGCTTCGCGTCGAATCCTGCGGTCGCCGGATCAGCTGGTGACACGCGCCATCGAAGTGGAGCCTGATCCCGAACACGCGTCGCGACGCGGTCGCCCCACGGGGTTCCGATGATCGACCTGCATTGCCATCTGCTGCCCGGCATCGATGACGGTGCCGCGAACCTGAAAGTGTCATTGGCCATGGCAGCCCAGGCAGTAGCGGATGGCATTCGGGTGGTGGCGTGCACACCGCATATCTACCCGGGCCTGTATGAAAACACGGCGGTAGGCATCCAGCGGGCGGTCACGCAGCTGAGCGCCGCGTTCGCCAGGCGCCATATCTCACTGCAGCTGGTGGTCGGCGCGGATGTCCACCTGGCGCCGGACCTGCTCGAGCGCCTCCGTGCCGGCACCGTGCCGACCTTGCATCGTTCGCGCTACTTCCTCCTGGAACCGCCGCATCACGTGGCGCCGCCGCGATTCGAGGCGTCGGTGTTCGAGCTGGCGGCGGCGGGTTACGTGCCGATCCTGACGCATCCCGAGCGCTTGACCTGGATCGAAAGCCACTACGACGTCATGCAACGGTTGGCCCGGCGTGGCGTGTGGATGCAGCTCACCGCCGGGTCGCTGACCGGGCGTTTTGGACGGCGGCCACGCTACTGGTCAGACCGGATGCTTGCCGAAGGGCTGGTGCACCTGCTTGCCACCGACGCACACAGCCCCGACAAGCGGCCGCCCTGCCTGGCGGAAGGGCGCGACGCGGCGGCCCAACGTGTCGGCGAGGCTGAGGCGAGCCGGCTGGTGAACGACCGTCCGCGAGCGGTGTTGCGTAACGAACTGCCCGATCGGGTTGCCATGCCGGTCGAACTGTCGCCTGCCCGAAAAGTCCCCGCCTGGGGACGCATCCAGGAGCTGCTGCCATGGCGTTGAGCGCATCCGGGTTTGCAGCGAAATGGAAAACGTGGCGTGGTGCACTCGGGCTTGCTGCGCTCGTCAGCATGCTGATCGCTGGCTGCGCCACACAGCCGAGCCTGCAGCCGCGTGAAGCGCGTCCCGTCGCAAAGAGCGGCACCGCCGCCATGCCGCCGCCAGACGCCATCGGTCAATCGGGCGAGTTCAAGGCGGCGTCCGAATACCGGATCGGTCCGAACGACCTGATCGAGATCAACGTGTTCCAGGTCGCGGAGCTGACGCGATCGGTCCGCGTGAACACCCAGGGGCAGATCTCGCTGCCCCTTATCGGCACCCTGCAGGCCGGGGGCAGGACCATCGGCGAGCTGGAAGGCGATATCGCAAAGAAGCTCGCTGACGGGTACATCCAGAACCCGCAGGTCAGTGTATTTATTAAAGAATTCACCAGCCAGCGCGTCACGGTCGAAGGCGCCGTGCGCAAGCCGGGTATCTATTCCCTGACTGGCAGGACCACGCTGCTGCAGTCACTGGCGATGTCCGAGGGGCTGGACCAACTGGCCAATCTGCAAGGCGTTGTGATCTTCCGCGTCGTGAACGGGCAGAAGATGGCCGCGGTGTTCGATATCGCCGCCATCCGCGCCGGGCGGGCGGAAGACCCCCTGATCTATGGCGACGACATCGTCGTCGTCGAGCAATCCGGTCGCAAGACGGCGCTGCGGCGGTTCATCGAATCCGTGCCCGTGTTTGCCCTGTTCAGGCCATTCTAGGCGTCTCGCCCGGAAGGCCTCTGACACGCAGCCAAGGTGGGCGGTCATGAGTGATCACAACAACCTGGTAGGGCATTCCGAGGGCCACTCGCCGGTACCGCGCGTGCCGGCGCTGCGCCCGGCGGCCTCCAATGTCGTGGCATTGCGGCCGCCGCACGGACTGCTGGAGGTGCGTGCCCAGGAGGTGACGCCGGACGATCCGGTCAACCTCCTCAGCTACTGGCAGATCCTGCTCAAGCGCAAATGGGTGGTGTTGTCGGTGCTTGCGACGACGGTCGTGGTGGTGCTGCTGATCACGCTGATGACCCCGTCAACCTACCGCGCCACGGCGACCCTGCAGATCGATCGCGACACGATCAAGGTGATCCAGGGGGATGGCCTGATGCCGGCCGAAGGGCTGGGTGATCGCGACTTCTACCAGACCCAGTACGAGTTGCTGAAGAGCCGGACGCTTGCCGAGCGTGTGGTGGAACAGCACGCGCTGGGAGAGAACGCGGTGGTGCAACGGATGTCTGCGCCGTCGGTCCTGGCGGGCATGCTCGCCCTGTTCCGCTCCACACCCGCGGTCGCCTCGGAAGACGCGGCGCAGGTTGTCGGTCGCGACGCACTGACCCAATTTGTCCTCGGGCATTTGCTGATCGAACCGATTCGCAATTCGCGCCTGGTCCGCGTGCACTTCAACAGCCTCGATCCGCAGTTCTCCGCAACGATGGCCAATGCCGTCGGAGACGCCTTCATCGCCTCCAATATCGACCGCCGCTTTGACGCGTCGGCCTATGCCAAGACGTACCTGGAAGATCGCCTGCAGCAGCTCAAGCTCAAGCTGGAAGATTCGGAGAAGCAGCTGGTCGAATTCGCCCAGCAGGAAGGCATCATCAACATCGACGAGCGCCAGTCGCTGGCGTCGCAGGAAATGGAAGTGATCAACCAGGGCCTGGCCACGGCACAGCAGCAGCGCATCGAGGCAGAGGCCAAGTTCCGGCGCTCGCTGCAGACCAGTGGCGAATCGCTGCCGGAAGTGCTGGCGAGCCCGGTGATCGGACAGCTCAAGCAGCGTCGTGCGGAACTGCACGCCGAATACCAGGAAAAACTGCGCATCTACAAGCCGGGCTATCCGGCCATGGAACAGCTCAAGGGCCAGATCGACGAGATCGACGCCCAGCTGCGCAGCGAAATCGGCCGCGTCAAAGGAGCGGTCAAGGCCGAGTTCGATGCGGCGCAGGGCAAGGAATCGATGCTCACCGCGCGACTGGGTGAACTGAAGACCGCCGTGCTGGACATGCAGGGACGCAGCATCAAGTACAACATCATCAAACGCGAGGTCGATACCAACCGCCAGCTCTACGACGGTCTTCTGCAGCGCTACAAGGAGATCGGCGTTGCCGGCGGTATCGGCGCCAATAATATTTCCATTGTGGATCGCGCGCGCCCTCCGCTCAGCCGTTTCAGTCCCAGCCTTACCCGCAACCTGTTGCTCGCGCTCCTCGCCGGGATGGCCGGTGGCATACTGCTGGCGCTGTTGTTCGAGCACCTGGATGACACCATCAAGCTGCCGGAAGATGTCGAGCGCCAGTTCGGGCTGGCGGTGCTGGGCGTGATCCCGCGCGTGCGCCGCAGTTCGCCGCTGGTGGAAGTGAAAGACCCGCGCTCGGCGTTCTCCGAATCCTACCGGTCGGTGCGTACGGCCTTGCAGTTTTCCACCGAAACCGGCGTTCCGCGCACCTTGTTCGTCACCAGCTCCACGCCCGGTGAGGGCAAGAGCACGACCGCGCTGACACTGGGTTTGCATTTCGCGCAATTGGGAAAACGCGTTCTCCTGATCGATGCGGACCTGCGCAACCCGTCGCTGCACAAGGCACTGGGCATCAGCAATGCAGGGGGGCTGAGCAACTACCTGTCCGGCGCCAATCGTCCGCTGCAGTTCCTTCGTCCGACACACGAGAAGCGGCTGGCCTGCCTGTGTTCCGGCCCGCTGCCGCCGAACCCCGCCGAATTGCTGGCGGGGCCGAAAATGCCCGCGCTGCTGCGATTGGCCGCCGAGTCGTTCGACCAGGTGATCATCGATGGCCCGCCTGTGCTTGGCATCGCCGACGCGGCCATTCTCTCCAACCTGGCAGCGGGAACAGTGCTGGTGGTCGAGTCTGGCGGAACACGGCTGGGTTACGCCCGGGGCGTGCTCAAGCGCCTGCTGTCGGCGCGCGCGCGCCTGCTCGGAGTCGTGCTGACCAAGCTGGATTCGCGTTCCAGCGGACGCGGCTATGGATACGGTTATGGCTATGGATACGGCGATTACGGCTACGCCTACGGCAATGCGCCGCCGGCCCGGCAGCTGGCCCAGAAGGCCACCGCAGAATCCCTTGTGCGGCATTGACCAGGCGCCGTCGTGAGCGATGCACTGGATCTGATGCTGGGGGTGTACCG